>NZ_PISD01000021.1 GCF_002835735.1 Cytobacillus horneckiae
GCTTCAGAGGAATAAATCTCGTTTCTTCACCTGAAGCTTGACGACTTCTACAGCTTCAGAGGAATAAATCTCGTTTCTTCACCTGAAGCTTGACGACTTCTACAGCTTCAGAGGAATAAATCTTGTTTCTTCACCTGAAGCTTGCCTCAGGAGAATTTCCGCGATTGGTCTGGTGCTTTCACCTGGCATAGCCTCAACTTGCCTTGTGAAAGGAAGCTTTATCGCCTGCTTAGCTCAAAACAAATCTTATTTTCAGATATACAGAAAAAAGCTGATTCAAGCCTCTTGTCACGAGCGCTGGAATCAGCTTTTTAAAATTTATTGTTTTAGATAGCGTAATACTGGTTTTCTAGCTGCCAAAGTTTCATCGAGGCGGCTGATGACTGTTGTATGAGGCGCTTCTTGAACGATTTCAGGATTTTCCTCTGCTTCTTTCGCGATTTGCAGCATGGCTTCAATGAAGGAATCTAAAGTTTCTTTTGACTCCGTTTCAGTCGGCTCAATCATCATACATTCCTCTACATTGAGCGGGAAGTAGATGGTTGGCGGATGATAGCCGAAATCAAGCAGGCGCTTGGCGATGTCCAGTGTACGGACTCCTAGTTTCTTTTGGCGTCTGCCGCTTAGTACAAATTCATGTTTACAATGCTTGTCGTAAGGCAGGTCAAATGCCGGAGCCAGTTTTCTCATCATATAGTTTGCATTTAATACGGCATTTTCAGTAACAGCTTTTAAGCCATCTGGACCCATTGAACGGATATATGTGTATGCACGAACATTAATGCCGAAGTTTCCATAGTAAGGCTTTACACGGCCAATTGATTGCGGACGATTATAATCAAAAGAGAATCCATCCTCATTCTTCACTAAAATTGGCTTCGGTAAAAATGGAATTAAGTCTGATTTCACCCCAACTGGTCCAGACCCAGGTCCGCCGCCGCCATGAGGGCCTGTAAATGTTTTATGAAGATTTAAGTGAACCACATCAAAGCCCATATCACCAGGGCGTGCTTTTGATAACACGGCGTTCAGGTTCGCTCCATCATAATAAAGCTTTCCACCAGCACCATGGACAATTTCAGCCATCTCTAGGATATTTTCTTCAAATAAGCCGAGCGTATTTGGATTTGTCAACATTAATGCAGCCGTATCATCGCCTACAACGCGCTTTAAATCCTCAAGATCTACTAAACCATATTCATTTGATTTTACCGTTAATGTTTCAAAGCCAGCCACTGTTGCGGAAGCAGGATTTGTTCCATGTGCAGAGTCAGGCACGATTACTTTCGTCCGGTTATGGTCTCCGTTTGCTTCATGATAGGCACGAATCATCATTAATCCAGTCCATTCGCCATGAGCACCTGCTGCAGGCTGAAGAGTTACCTCGTCCATGCCTGTAATTTCCACTAGATGTTCCTGAAGGTCGTACATTAGCTCTAGAGCACCTTGTACGGAACTTTCGTCTTGCAGTGGATGGAGATGTGCAAACCCATTAAAACGAGCAACATTTTCATTGATTTTCGGATTATACTTCATTGTGCAAGAACCTAGCGGATAAAAGCCGGAATCTACTCCATGATTTCTTTTAGATAGAGCCGTATAGTGACGCATGATATCCAGCTCTGAAATTTCTGGAAGCTCGGCTGGTTCTTCACGGATATAGCCGTCTGGAATTAGCTCGGACAAATCTACTTCAGGGACATCCATTTCAGGAAGGCTGTAGCCGATTCTGCCTGGTTTACTCAATTCAAATACTAGAGCCTGATCTTCGTTATGCACGGTAATCCCCCATTTCTGCAACAAATGTATCAATTTCTTCTTTTGTTCTTAATTCTGTTACAGCGACAAGCATATGGTTGCAAAGAGCTTCATCATCACGGCCTAAATCATAGCCGCCAATTATCCCTTTTTCTAGAAGCGCTTTATTTACCTCTTTAACAGATGTGTTTAGCTTAATTACAAATTCATTGAATGATGCACCTTCAAAAGCAATCTCAAATCCGTTTGCCTTAAACTGCTGCTTGGCATAATGCGCTTTTTGCAAATTTGCCACAGCCATTTCTTTCACGCCCTTTTTCCCGAGCGCTGTCATGGCTACAGAGGCAGCTAGCGCATTTAATGCCTGATTGGAGCAAATATTTGAAGTCGCTTTATCACGGCGAATATGCTGCTCACGAGCTTGCAATGTAAGTACAAAACCACGTTTGCCATTTTCATCAACTGTTTGTCCTACAAGCCTGCCTGGCACCTTTCTCATCAGCTTGCTTGTTACAGAAAAGTAGCCGCAGTGTGGACCGCCAAATGCAGTTGGAATGCCGAATACTTGCGCATCACCTGCAACGATATCCGCGCCGAGTTTACCAGGAGGTGTGAGCGCGCCTAGTGAAAGCGGATTGCTTGAAACGACAAACATGGCTTTATGCGCATGGATGACTTTTTCCAGCTCAGCCAATGGTTCAATCCGTCCAAAAAAGTTAGGGTATTGCACAACAACTGCAGCGATGTCATCGCCTATCATCTCGTTTAATGCGTCCATATCTGTGATGCCATCACTATGAGGAATTTCGATAACTTCGATATATTGACCCTTCGCATATGCTTTCACAACCTCTTTAGACTCTGGATGAACGCTACTTGAGATAAGCACCTTTTTGCGTTTTGTATGGCCGGCAGACAGCATCGCTGCTTCCGCAAGCGCTGTACCGCCATCATACATAGAGGAGTTCGCTACATCCATGCCAGTTAATTCACAAATCATTGTTTGGAATTCAAAAATGGCTTGTAATTCACCTTGAGAAATTTCTGGCTGATATGGCGTGTAAGCAGTATAAAATTCAGAACGCGATAAAACATGATCAACAATGATTGGCATATAATGATCATATACACCGGCGCCCAAAAATGATGTATTCGTTTTTAAATCAGCATTTTTTTGCGAAAGCAATGTTAGTTCTTTCATTAAAGCAGGTTCCGTTTTTGCCGGCTTAATATTATATTCACCTTTAAAGCGGACACTTTCAGGAATATCACTGAAAAGCTCATCAATGGATTGTACTCCGACCGCTTCCAGCATTTCCTGCTTATCAGATTCGGTCATCGGTAAATAGCGATGTTTCATCGGTTTTCTCCTCCCGGTCACTTCTTTTCTTTTTTATAGAAAGGCGTTGCCGCCACTTTTGCTTTTACTCTCTTGCCACGAATTTCAACTTCGACTTCTGTATCTAATGCAGAAAATTCAGCGTTAACTAAAGCAAGACCAATATTTTTCTTCAAAGTTGGAGATTGAGTACCAGTAGTCACCTCTCCTATTTTCTCTTCACCAGCAAAAACAGGATAGCCATGTCTTGGAATTCCACGGTCAATCATTTCAATCCCGACTAATTTTCTAGTCAAGCCGGTTTCTTTTTGAGATTTTAATGCTGCTTTTCCAATAAAATCAGCTTCTTTATTTAATTTAACTGCGAAGCCTATTCCAGCTTCTAGCGGAGAAATATGTGCTGAAAGCTCTTGTCCATATAGTGCTAAGTTTGCTTCAAAACGAAGCGTGTCTCTTGCGCCTAATCCGCACGGAAGGACTCCGTCTTCTTTGCCAGCTGCTAAAATTCCATTCCAAAGTGCAACTGCATCTTCGTTATTGCAGTAGATTTCAAAGCCATCCTCACCTGTATATCCCGTTCTGGATACAAGAGCGCTTTTGCCATTAAGCATTAATTCTTGGCGGAATTTAAAGAAACCAATTTCGCTTAAATCAGCATCCGTTAATTTTTGCAGCACTTTTTCTGCAAGCGGGCCTTGAAGTGCAAGCTGTGACATTTCATTTGAAAGGTTTTTAATTTGAACATCGCCTTCAAGATGCTGCTCAAGCCATTCATAGTCTTTTTCAATATTTGCTGCATTTACTACTAGCAAATAATTTTCGTCTTTTATTTTATAAATAAGCAAATCATCAACAGTTCCACCATTTTCATAGCACATTGCTGTATATTGTGCACCGAGATCTTTTAGCTTGGAAACATCATTCGTCATCATTTTCTGAAGATATTGCAAACTTTCCGGGCCTTTCACTTCAATTTCTCCCATATGAGAGACGTCGAACAGTCCCGCTTTTGTACGGACGGCTTCGTGCTCCTCTTTTATGCTTGAAAACTGAACTGGCAGATCCCAGCCTCCGAAGTCAATAGTTTTTCCACCATATTCCTTATATACGTCATGTAAAGGTGTACTCTTTAACTGCGACATTTACTCATCCTCCTTTATCATTGTCATGTCCATTCTTAGCTGCAACTAATTTTCGCACAAAAAAGGACAGAGAATCCCCTCATAACTATGAGAAGATCCCTGTCCTTTCACCTGAGAGTTTACTGCCGATAACAGCTTTCCCCTTGGGTGGCCCACTCAATCTCGAGCTCTCTCCAGAGATGCGTCAAACAAGAGTTCTTTTGCCTGAGAGATTCACAAATGGCATTTGCTTGCTCCTTCGGCGCTACAAAACGTAGTCTCTCCCCTTGCAATCATTCGCATTTATAATTTTTTCCAATTTTGCACATACTAAATAAGGACAAACATTAGCTTCAAATTATTAAAGTTTATTCGACTTTTCAAGGAAGCGATTCTTTCGCATTCCTAAAGGATTGTCGAAAATTCTAAACTTTCAAAGCTACTTTCATCCTACCATCCTATTATGATTTGGGCAATCATTTTATTGCAATTAATTTAACGTTTTTACAATGGTAAAATGAGCAATTCATAGGCATACACCATTAAGCTTATGTTCGTGTTTTAAACGCTTTCAACACTATTTTTGCGAAAGGAGCTTTGTTTAGAATGACAGTACATATCGAATTTGACTCATCTTGGCAAAATGAGTTTATACAGAGAATCGACAATGACGGACCGTGGGGCAGCTGGGAGCTTTACAAGCTGGCTATTGAAGTAGAAAAACATACCGTCATTCCGGAGTTTGCGGGCTTGCAAGCCCCGCTCCACTTACCGAATCTGACTCCGCTGCCTCATCAGCTCGAGGTTGCCCGTCAAGTTGTAGAGAACATGAATGGCAAAGCAATTTTAGCAGATGAAGTAGGTCTCGGAAAAACAATCGAAGCAGGGTTAATTTTGAAAGAATATATGATTCGCGGTCTTGTAAAGAAAGCTTTAATACTTGTTCCAGCTTCTCTTGTAACTCAATGGTCAATGGAGATGAACAGCAAGTTTTTCATCCCTGCTGTTGCTCAAAGGAAAAGCTATGTATGGGAGCAATGTGATGTTGTCGTCTCTTCCATTGACACTGCAAAAAGAGAGCCTCACCGAGAAATTATTTTTCAGCAGGATTATGATTTGATTATTATTGACGAAGCTCATAAATTAAAAAATAACAAAACGAAAAACTATGAATTTGTACAGTCTTTACGAAAGAAGTTTTGCTTATTGTTAACAGCTACACCAATCCAAAATCGAATTAGTGAAATTTTCAACCTTGTCTCTTTATTAAAGCCAGGGCATTTAGGGACAGAAACCGCTTTCTACGAAAAGTACCGGAAGGATTCACGCTCGCTGGATGATGATGAGCATTTGAAGCAGCTTGTAAATAAAGTCATGATTCGAAACAGAAGACAAGATACTGGAATTGAGTGGACGAAAAGACATGTAGAAACCATTCCAATTGAATTTTCAGAGGATGAAAAGAACCTGTATGATGCCGTGTCAAATATGCATCGTGAAGGGGATTGGATCAGCTCAAGCCAATTTTCAGTGATGACGCTGCAGAGGGAAGCATGCAGCAGCAGAGAGGCGGTATTTTATACGCTGCGAAATATGTTAAAAAAACAGGAAGAGCCGTCCATGCAATTTGAAGAAAAAATCCAGTCCTTAATTGGAAAGGTAGAAGCTGTACAGCGAAACTCAAAGGCTGAGAAAGCCCTGGATTATATAAATAAAATCAATGATAAAGTCATCATTTTTACAGAGTATCGCGCTACGCAAATGTACCTCCAATGGTTTTTAAAACAGCACGGCATTACCTCTGTCCCATTTAGAGGTGGCTTTAAAAGAGGCAAAAAAGATTGGATGAGGGAATTATTCCAGAACCACGCCCAGGTGTTGATTGCTACCGAAGCCGGTGGTGAAGGGATTAATCTTCAATTCTGCAGCCATATTATTAATTTTGATTTACCTTGGAATCCGATGCGGCTAGAACAAAGAATAGGACGGATTCATCGCCTCGGGCAAAAGAGCGATGTGCATATTTATAACTTTGCCACGAAGGATACTGTCGAAGAGCATGTCTTAAAGTTGTTATATGAAAAAATTCATCTCTTTGAAAAAGTGGTCGGTGACTTGGACGACATTTTAACGAAGCTTCAGTTTGGAAATATTGATGACCATTTGTTAGATATTTTTGGGAAATCCTCATCTGAAGGTGAGATGCGCATAAAAATGGATAACCTCACGGCGATGATAGAATTTGCTGAAACAATGAAGGAGGAGAGTGGCCATGCAGCAACAGGAAATTCATAACTTCTTGGAGAGGTATTTTCAATCGAATCAATGTGAAATCATTGATAACAAACAAGGTTATATGACTGTGCAATTAACAATTGAGCTTGATAAAGAATTGATGAACCGCCCGTTTTATTGGCATTATTTAGAGAAAACAGGCGGTATACCGAACCCTATGCAGCTTACACTTATAACAGACCCGACGATTGCACCAGAGGATATAAAAGGAGAAGTGATTCATTTCGGTTCTCCGCGGCTCCATCAAATTTTTCAATCAACAAAAAACCTTGCCGGCTATATTCGATTATACGAGGACCACAAAGCAGCACCCGGAGGACAAATGTCTCTTCGTCCCTGGCTCGGCATGAATCTTCGTATATCCTATCAATGTGATCGTAAAAAGGACATTTTTCAATCTATCGGTTTGCATTTGATCAATGGGCAAATGGTGGATCATTTCCATGATCGATTGTTGAAAGTAAACTTAACGCCCAAAATACCGGACTATACTTTTACACTCTCGCCATTTATTAAGCCGCAAAGCGGGATTGCTAGAGTAGCAAATTATTTGAAAGAAACCATTAGTATGGAGAATCATGACTGGGCCGATGAGGCAAGAGAACGGTGGCAAAAAGACTTGCAGCTACTGGAGCATTTTTACGAAGATACGGAAGATAAGGGCGAGAGCTATGACAATGAAAAAGCTGCCCTTAAAGATCAATATGAACCGAACGTTTGTATATCCATTGTCAATGGAGGATTATATTACTTAACCGATCAGGCTATTGGATAATTTTTTATTATCAAAACAAGAAAGAGCAAAGCATCCTTAATGAATGCTTGCTCTTTTTTGCTATTTCTTCTCTCTGCGCCTAAATCCATAATAAAAAATGTACGGAAGAACACCAAACCATCTGTAGAGCGCTGGTGCCTTGTCATCTTTTTTTACTTGCCGATGCTTTTTCCGCTCGTCCTTCGGCTGTTCAATATATTTGACGAACGTTTGAGTGATAAACTTTACATACTCATTTGAGTTCATATAGAACACACCTGCCTTTATCTATTAGCTACAGTATGTCCAAATTTGCATCTTTTCAATCGATTCAGCGCGCCAGGCTAAACCCTTTCCACCCATTTTATTATTTGCTGTAAATCGCTATCATAGTAGCCGTAGCCGATTGTATCTTTATGGCTTGGCATTTTAATAATCAGCTGAATCTCGTATAAGCTGTGAGCGATCTCTTTCACACTATACTCCACCAGTCCATCGGCATACTGAAACTGGCCATGAGGCGCAAATTCTTCATTTTTTAATTTCCGCTCTACTGTTTGTAAAGAATTCATAAAATAATACTCCTGCTTTAACAGTGCTTTTCCTTCGTGCAAAGTCCGCTTTTCGCTTAAATAAAGATCTGTATGAATAATAAGCAGAAATGAGGTGATGACGAGCAACATAAGTGCCAGCGGATAAACAAACCCTTTCTCATTACGGATCATAAGCTTTATCCTTCATAACCATAAACAAATGCGCCTGATGTTCCTGGTTGTATAAATCTTTGTATACCACCTTCACTCCTGAGGGTGTTGCTTCATATTGAACCGTATCAACCTGCTGCAAAACGATTTCATGACCTTGCATATTTACCCTTCTTCTAATGTTCTCCTGATATCGTTCATAGCTGACTGTATCACCATCCTTAATCAAAACAAGCTGATTGGAGCGGTTTAACATTCTTTCAGACATTCTTACTTCTTTTTTTAATTGGTTAACAAATACTTTCCACTCCAAGGATTGAACTCTTGCTTCAAACATACTATGGCTCGCAACAAACTTTAAGCTTAATGGAATAAATGACATGAGAATGAGGAAAATAGAAAATCCGAACAACATTTCTAATAATGTAAATCCTCTTTCATTCATATTGTTCACAAACTTCCACTCTTTTTTGAAAAACATCCTCATAGGCGATGCAGACTTGCAGCCGGGGAGTTTGCGCTTCTTTAACAATCAATTCAAAACTCCTCCCCTTCTCTGTTAAAGTGATTTCAACGGGACGTTGGCCTGTTTGACTGGCATGACTTAAATGTTCATATAAAATTTGGTTTGCCCTATAATCTACATTTGTTTGTACAGAATTAGTCACAGCCCTTATCACTAACGGAATCATAACGCCTGCTATCACTAGCCACCCTGCCAAGGTGATGATGAGCTCAGCTAAAAAAATACCATTACTCTTCCGTAACATAAAATCTTCCCCTGCCAATCTGAAACATTACTTGATATTTGACATCATCAGTTTGCACATAAAAATAACCGAACTTATTTACATTTCCATTAGCAGAGAATTGGAAATATAACGGCATTGTCCTTTCAATTACTTGATAGCGATCATTATACGTATGTGTCAGAATCGTTTGCTGTCCATCAACAAAACGATATTCATTCTGATCTGGTAAAATGAACACACTTACAATCGTTTGATTCGCCAACGCATAATTTTGTGCATACAGTATATCAGCTTTAAATTTCGCAAAAAATGCCTCATCATCCATCCTCTGAATGCGCGGTGAAATCATTAATGCTGAAATGGTCATGATGAGCAGAAAGATACTCAATACAATTAATGACTCTATTAAAGTAAACCCGCGCTCGTTATTATTCTTTTTCACTCTTCACAACACCATTTGCAATAATGATCGCCTCGCCACTTGGACAATGTGTCTCCCCCTCGTTTAAATATCCGGCAGACACTAATTCCTGAAGTGACACAGGCAGTTTATTGTTGGCTATTTCATATGCTTGAACCTGACCTTGAACCATTTTTATAAATGCCTGGCACCCTTTATTATTGATCTCCGAGTTGTTTTTAGTAATATTAGGAATGGTAATGATGAGCAGAACTGATATGACAAGTAGAACAATCATCATTTCTATCAGCGTAAATCCATCTTCCTTTTTCTTTTTCATCAATTTATATTCCCTCCAATAGATGAAACATTGGTAATAATACAGCTAAATACATAGTAACAATGAGAAATCCGATGACGCTGTATATAACGGGCTGGATAATTTTCAATAATTGATCTGTTTTATTCTCAAGCTGCCTTAAACAATGCTTACTAAAATAATACAGCTCTTGTTCAAGCCGCCCATTATTCTGGCCATGATTAATCACATGATAAAGCTCCTTCTCTAAAAAGGAATATTCTGCAAGCAGCTCCTCCATTTTTTCACCGCTTCTTAACCTTCTTTTCATCTCCAGCCCAACTTCTTGATAAAGAGGTTGCTTTTGATTCTTCTCAAATAAACTAAAAGCCTCATAAATTGATAATCCTGCTGATAATAAATAGTGAAGCTGAATCGTAAAGAAATGAGTATAGAACAGTCGAATATATGCCCCTGCAACAGGAAGGGACGATAAGATGGAGGCTTGCTTTATACGGGGAAACTTTTTGAAGAAGAAAAAATAATAGAAGCCACATGTGACAGCAATTAAAATAATGAGGAAAATACAAAGCGGCAAGTATTCGCTAATAAAGCGAATCATTTTAGTAAAGGTATTCTCCTGCAAGTTCATTGAGTTAAACAGGATCGTAAATCGCGGTAATAAAACCGCTTCTACAAAAAAGAATAATATAGCGGTTATACACATTAAAAAACTCGGATAGACAGCAAGCTGTTTTAATTTCTTCAAATCACTTCCTCTTTTTAACATCATCTCGCTACCTTCATGGAAAGCCCTTTCTAGGCCGCCATGCTGTTCGGCGAAAAAAACATAACCTATCAGATGCTGATTAAAACCTATCGTATGCAAAATTTGATGAAATGGATGTCCCTCCTTTAAGTCATTTAACGCGGCTGCAACCTGATTTTTTTTATCCGCTGAAAGATGTAATGTAACAGATTCAATTGCCTCTGCTAATGGATAGCCGCGTGAAAGCAGCTCCCCGATTCTTTTTAAAAATTGACATTGCTCTTTTAAGCTCCACTTAATCTTTGTCATCAAGAATCCACCGCTCATATTCACTTTCTTTAATATATCCAAGTGCAATCCCCTTTGTAATAACATCCTTTAATGTTTGATCCTTTACGTCTATACCTCTTCCTTGTGCAGTTTGCATAGCAGCCTTAAGCTTTTTGCCCGATAAAAATTCAAACACGCTAGCCCTTTTCCATCTCCCATAGCTGTAACAATATATTGAGCAATACGGACCGCAGAAAGGACACGTTAATTCAACCAGCCTTTGAGCAGTTACGGCCACTAATGTTTGCTCAATTTCCAGCCAATCGACACCGAATTCTGCTAATCTGTAAATCGCCCCGTTCGCATCACGCGTATGCATTGTAGTTAACACTAAATGCCCCGTTAACGCTGCCCGGACAGCAATTTTTGCTGTTTCTCCATCCCTTATTTCACCAACCATAATAATATCCGGATCATGTCTCAAAATCGCCTTTAACCCGGAAGAATACGTTACCCCTGCTTTTTCGTTCACTTGTACTTGGAGAACGGTGTCCATCTCTTTCTCTATTGGGTCTTCTAAAGTAATGACGCTTCTTTTATAAATATGGGAAGTTTCGTTGAGCAGAGAGTAGAGCATCGTTGTTTTGCCGCTTCCGGTTGGTCCTGTGAAAATAATCAACCCGTGGGCATGCTTTAATAATGCCAGCATTTTCAGTGTCATATGAGGAAATAAAGAGATTTGATAGAAAGGGATATGCGCTGCCTGCGGGAGAATGCGGATGACAAGGCTTTCGCTGTAACGTGAAGGTAAAGTAGAGAATCGCAGCCCGATGGATTGCCCAGCTATCTCATAAGAATGGGAGCCACTCTGAGGTTTTCTTTTTTCGCCAATATCCATTGAAGCGGTAAATTTAAAATGGGAAATGAGTCTGTCACATTCTTCTAGAGGAAGATGCAGTCTAGGAACTAAATGATTTGCATAGCGGAATTGAATAACGGTATCTTTTTTGCGGGGGACAATATGAATATCTGTTACGTGATTTCTGACCGCATCCCTTAAGATCGAAAATGCTAGTCGTTCAATCGATATCAACTTTTATGTTCACCACCTTTTTTAGGATAAATAATCTTTTCGACACTTTTTGCAAATCTCCTTTAATTTTAATAGAGAATTTTTCAAACTTAAATTAAGTGAATATTTTCTTAATTTATCGAAAAATTTCCAATTGATTAGGAAAATATTATATAATGGAGTTAAAAGGAATAGAGGTGAAAGCAGTCATGGATGAAACATTAAAAATAACGAATACATTATCTGATCCAACACGATACTATATATATCAATATATAACAGATAAGCACGGTCCGGTTTCCGTACAAGAAATTGCAGATAAGTTTACAATTCACCCGAATGTTGCAAGGCTGCATTTATCGAAATTGGAAGATGTAATGATGGTCATATCTGAAACAGTTAAAACAGGTAAAGGCGGAAGGCCGAGCAGACATTACCGCCTTTCAGACCATGCAATCCAGCTCCATTTCCCTTATAGGAATTATCAAATGCTTTCAGATATCCTTCTTGAAACGATGGTTACATTAGGTTCTGAAGGACAAAAAGCGCTATATATAACGGGTAAAAAATTTGGAGAAAAGCTGATGCTTGAGGAAAAACAAAAAACCGTACTTTCGGATATGTTGACTCCTTTGACAAAAGGCTTGCTTTAATCGTTCAGGCTGCACATGCAGCAGGCCTGCAGCCGGAGTTTAAATTAAATGGAGAAAGAATCCTATTTGAAATGTTCAATTGTCCATTTAAAGAATCAGCAAAGGACCATCAGGATTCCGTTTGCAAAATGCATTACGAATTTTTACGGGGGATGTTTGAGTCAGTATTTAATGACATAGAATTGAAAGAATTGGGCAATATGTTAAATGGATGCGCTTCCTGTTCATATGAAGCTGTCGCAAAATAAACAACATGCTGTTTACTTTTAACCAAGTCTTACCTTATAATATTGGAGTAATGGACATGTATGCGTTAAAGGAGGGATACATATGGATCGTATGTACAGAGTAATGGGATTCTGGACTGCTATTTTTGCAATTATGTTCTATGTAGGTGATATGTACACACCGGCTCTAATCTTTTTAGGCCAAACTGGATTTTTTGTGCTTTTAAGCTATTTAAAGCTTTCCGAACGTATGTATATTTATGTTTTTGGAGCATACTTAACAGTGTTCTTTATTGGTTTCACTTACTGGACAACATTCATGATGACACCAGGAATGGGTGGACACTAACCTAGCAAATGCAATTATGTACTTTATTAAGAAATAAAGAAGCGATGAGGGTCATCGCTTCTTTATTTTCTCAAAAAACAGACTTATATATTTTTTTCCTGAAGAATGACATGAAAAGCCTGGCTTATGCCAGAAGACATTATCAGTGATCTTATCGCGCGGTTTCTCTTCCCCGCTTCGGAAAATGGATTTTGATCTTTATGATTTTGCAGCTGGTCAAAAATGCCAGCATGAAGCAAAAATTCATCTTGCCTCCACTTATTCATCATTAAAAGCTAATGCTCTTCGCCAATGCGGATGAATGAATCAAAATGAATATGAGTGGTTATATCTATTTTCCCAGGTGTTTGCAAAATATTATAAACCATTTGATGACCATGATATCCTCTTAAGCTTCCTGAATGCCTTTGCGGCTGCGCCCACTCCAGGTTGGTATATCCGTAGTCCACTGTCAATACTAATCCTCTGATTAACGATTTAGCGATCTTACTAATGACTTCTTCCATTGCTAAAGGGATTTCTATTCTTTGGCCATTAGCTAAGGATAATTTACTTTGAAGCACAAAATCGGCAATGCGCTGATTTTTAAGTGGAATTTTCTCTTCAATCAGCTTATCTTCGCAAACCGTAATCATTACTTCAAAAATGCCGCTTTCTTGTTTTTCAATCACATGTACAGGCAACGCATCAAAAAGTTCATTTGAGAAGATCAGTCCCGAAAAAGGCGGCAATTGATTAACATCAGAAAGTTGCTTTATATTCGCTGTTATAGGGAGAAGCTCTTTTTGCTTTTCTAGATGATTTAAGCTTCCATCAATCAAGAAATAATGCAGCGGTTCATTTGTAATGGTAGACCATTCGTCAATAAAAGCTTTCGCAAATCGTCCATTGCCGGCGCCGATTTCGCAAATCTGCGCTGGGAGACCGTGCTTGTTCGCTTCTTTATAGTACCATCCTGCAATGGTTTTTCCATAAACATCCGCTATATTGCTTGAAGTAATAAAATCGCCTGAAGGCCCGATCTTTTCTTTATTACTCATATAATATCCGTATTGCGGGTGATAAAGGCATAACTCCATAAACTCTGCATAGCTTATCTTTCTGTCATTTTTATTAAGAATATAATCATGCACGTAGCTCATTTGGACACCTTTAGCAGCCTAAAAGCCATTTAAAAACGGGTTCGAATCCATTTCATTGCCTACCGTAGTTGCCGGTCCATGTCCAGGCAGGACAATGGTTTCTTCCGGCAAAACCATTAGTTTATCATGAATGCTCTTTATCAATTGCTCATGATTTCCGCCAGGTAAATCAGTACGTCCTATACTTCCGCTAAACAACGCATCTCCAGCTACTACAATACCGGCATCTTTTAAAAATATGGATATGCTACCAGGAGAATGACCAGGTGTTTCAAGCACTTGAAATGAAAAAGCCCCAAGCTGCATAGCTGATTCTCCCGCTATAATTCCATCTGCAGGCTTTAATCTAATAGGTTCGCCATATTGAAACCTTTGGGAGCCATTTAATGCCGGGTCCAGAAGCCATGATGCTTCTTTTTCATGAATATAAACTGGAATATCATATTTATTGCGAACGGCATCTACTGCCCCGATATGATCAAAATGAGCATGTGTCAAAATAACTGCAATTGGCTTCAATTTGTATTCGTTAATATATTGGTTTAACTTCCCATCTTCGCCGCCTGGATCAATAATTAAACAGCTTCCGCCTTCTTCAGCTAATAGGTAGCAATTTGTTTGTAAAGGCCCTAGTGGAATTTGGGCATATTTCATGAAAAGCACCCCCATAAATTTTCGTTCCTTTCATTCTACACCATATGTTTGAGAGAGTTAAATGAAAGAAGCAAATGTATATGATTCTTTTTTAAAGAAGATTCTTTTTTATCCAATAACTTTTCTACTGCTACCGCAATCTCGCTCTTTTAGACCTCGACAAACTTATAAAAAAAGTATAAAATAAGATGCGAATGTAAAAATAAGTATTACATACGATTCCAAACCTTTGTAACAAGGCATTGCCTACTGATCAAAAATAAAGGGGGCTATTATAATGGGACTAGTTATTATTACTGGTTTAACAGCTATTTTAGCAATTTTCGGTCTAATTAGTGCATTAAAAAACAAAAACCTCGTTGGCATCATGTTCGCATTCGGAACAGCTGCTGTTTTTGGCTGGTTCGCAGTTATGACATTAATTAATAGCGGCTACCCAGCAGTTCACTAATTGTGTCTGCGAAAATAAAAAGACTGCCTTTTAGGCGGTCTTTTTATTTGGCTCTATGCTTTTATTTAAACAAAAAACTTGAAGGCTGATTGGAGCATAAGTGCGAGACTCCTGCGGAGGGGACAGGTGAAACCTTAAAGCTCACCACCTCCCCGCTAATAAGCAAGCATCTAGAGCAGCAATCAACCATCCATCACTATTTGAAATAGCGAAACAGCTTAATTTTGTTATTCATCCAGCTGAGATTCTACTCTTTTTACTTTATCTTCCATTTTCCGATGCACATCTCTGCGGTCATCAATGCGGATATTCGTTGCTACACGCGCAAGCCCAGCTTCAAAAGGCACCTCATGCATCGCTTGAATCACTTCAAACAATACTGGCAGTTCTCCTTCAATAATCGTATTCATAGGCGTAAGCTGATAGCGAATCCTGCCTTCTGTCTCATATTTTTTTAACACCTTTTGAATGTTCACAACATAACTGGATACACTTGGTGAATTCGTCCCTATCGGTATAATTGTAACGTCTACTATCGCCATGATGTCATCTCCTTTAACAAATATACTACGTTGTCCATTATGACCTATTTGCATAAAATGTTAAACCAACATGCTTTATTTCTCTGTTAAATTTACTACTTCTTTTTTATTTACAAGGAATAGTTTATCTAAATAATGTCCGTACAAACATTTTTCTGCATCGGGCGAACAAGAGAGCGGTTCATTTTCGACTGACTCCAATACAGTCTCTTGATCACCTTTTAACAAATCAATAAGGATTAAGTCATATTTGCCATGATAAGAATCTGCTGCAGTACTATATTGCGGTTTAAATAGTAGAAAGCGTTGGTTAGCAAGCATCTCATATTGTGGAATCATCCAGCCAGAGAAGCTCGATAAATGCGGAATCGAAGTGGAGAATATTTCCTGATACTTATTATTCATAAACGTATAAACGGCCTCTTCATCATGATTTTCCGAAACACTTACTGTCATCATCATTTCAGAAAAAGTATCAACATAATAAACGTCTGAAAACCTCTCAACCGTTTTTCCATCCTTTGATTGTTCAATAAGCGAAGCAACTAAAGCAGGAGCATCCTCATCCCAATTTAAATAGACAAATTTATCTTTGCTCACCCAATGAACAAAAGGCTCAGGAATGGTTATCTCTTCAACTTTTTGTTGCTCAATCGATAATAAATACGATGTAAAGGACCAATCTTCTGCGAATGTTGATATGATTATTTCCGCCGTTTCATAATGATTCCACGAAACAAATAGCTCTGTACCATCTACCAATTCACTCCATTGTACTTGTCCATCACGGCTAATGACATCTAAAAGCCACTGAGACGGGGTAGAGGCAGATTGAACAACGATATGTTCAGTATCTGGACTTATGTATACCTCATTTATCGGGTAATCACTTTCAAAGAGCAAGCTTTTTTCACCTGTGTTCAATTGAAATGTAAATAATTTGGACGATGAATCTTTATCCGAAGTAAATAGGATTGTTTGATTATCAATCCATCCATAGAAGACCGCGATTTCATCATTGGCAAGCTGGAGAGGAACTACCTTCTGTAGTGTCGAATCCTCTTTCGGAGAAGTTGTCACCTTATCTTTTGGAGACTTTGTTTGATCTGCTTCGTCCATTTGACAGCCGACTAGCAGCAGTGTGGAAAAAAACAATAGAATGAACATTAAATATTCTTGCTTATTTGCTACCAAAATTACCCTCATAAACTTCCCCCACACCCCCAATGTAAAATCTGTTTAATATGCTCATATCTTTCGCATGTGTCGGCATAATAAAACAATCATCGTTTTTTAAAAGATTTCGTCTTTCTTCTGGTAAAGTTTCGATATTGCATGCGAAAAAGCCGTTCCCGGCTTTTTACATGCAATAATTATATTTTCCTATTGAATTCCCAAAAACATTGTAATCAATAGTAAATTCTAAACTGATTAACTATGAAATACAAGCGGCAAACGGTATAAATATTAAAATAATTTTTAAACACTCATATTGTAAGGTTTATCATGAAAATCTTCCACTACATATATAACGAAGCTAGAAAAACACCAAGCATTTCTTCATAAATATCTTCATATTGTGATAGTGGCAATGGGTTAACACCCTTTCCTAACTCCATCGTGAAGCCCGGTTTTCTATAGTCTTGAATAAACCAGTCCTTAAACCCTGCATAACTGTCGATATTTTGAACGGAGCGATACCCGCTCACCCTTGCAAATTCTTCTGCTATTACAGCTGATTCAGGAGGCTCTAATCCCTCATATCCCCAATAAAACTCTTCACCTTGAGTATGAAATGCCAATACACGGTCAAAATTACTCTCTCTTACTAATTCAGCCAAAGCAATCGCCTCTGGCTCTGTCAAAGGCTGTTTTCCGGGAAAGTCCCGTGGAGAAGGTATATCAGGATTTCTACCTTGTTCTATTTCCCAATTTGCAGGGTACTGTTTATTTAAATCCACCCCTCTAATATTTGCCTTCCAGCCTGAGAATTCATCGCTGCCTTGATTCATTTCCAATACTTGCTCACGTACCTCTGTAGGCGGGCCGCTTAACACTAGGTCTACACCATCTGGATTAACCATCGGCACAATAGAGAGCTCAGTTTCATTATAAAATGGCATTGTCGCTAGTCCACGTAATGGTTTGGCGTTTGTTAACGAAAGCAGATAGCTGTTCAATAACGCCATTAAAATAGGCGTGGTAATCCACTCATTTGCATGGAAAGATGCATTTATATGGACCTTCTTTTGCCCATTTCCAATTTTCAATTCATATATCGGCTGGCCAAGAACCGATTCGCCAATAACATCCACACGTATAAAAGGATATGCATTTTGAATTTTATCAAGATCATTCAATAAGGTTTGATATCCATAGCTACGTTTTCTATCCATTAATGGTGTAATTATTCGAGTTGGCAGTGAAAGCATTGTTCCAATTGATAATGCATTGGGATTTACATGCTGATTAAGCAGCAAAAGTACATCAACGGACAGGTTTCTCGCGGTTGCAAGCTTCCAAAGGGTATCGCCTTGTTTAATTGTATACTCACTAACATTAAAACCTGGAATCTGCACTTCCTGACCAATTTGTAATGCTGTTGGATTAATCTTTCGGTTGGAATCTACCAGCAAATTAACAGGTAGCATGAAAAGCTGACTGTAATACCATAATGAATCGCCTGATCGAACATGGACTCTCACTTTCATCCTCCTCTCCATCACTTCATTCATATGATGATGGTTAGTAAAAGATGACTTTCAGCCCCGTCTTTCTAGCCGCACTTGGACTAGTGCATGCAAAAAATTGCCTGGTGTAAAGCAGGTTCTCATTTTTTTCAAGCTAGGTTAGCTGGTCAGCGATCCAGGCAGCACCTAAAACCCCCGCATCATTTCCTAGTGAAGCAAGTTTTATTTCCGTTGTTTCCTTGACTGTTGGAAAAAGATGCTGCTGATAATAATGGTTTAATCTCGTTAAAAGATACTGTCCCGCTTTCGATACTCCGCCGCCGATGACAATCTTTTCAGGATTCAACGTATTTGCAACATTAGCTAATGCAATACCTAAGTGCTCGAGAGCGTAATCAACGACTGATTTTGCCTGGTGATCCCCCCGTTCAGCAAAATCAAATACATTTTTAGCGGTAATCGTACCATTTTGCTTATAAAAAAATGAAAGTCCACCATCAGAATGATCATTAGCAATAGCTAATGCCGCTCTAACAATCCCGGTAGCAGAAGCAATGGTTTCTAAACAGCCATGCTTGCCACATTTACATAGATATCCATCTTTTGTATTTGACGCCAAATGTCCGATTTCTCCAGCCGCTCCACCTGCTCCATGGACAATATGACCATTTATTACAATGCCGCTGCCGATACCTGTACCTAACGTAACTAAGACGAGATTTCTTGCCCCTTGCCCCGACCCTTTCCACATTTCTCCTAATGCGGCACAATTGGCATCGTTATCAATAGCAACAGGCAGTCCAGTCGTTGCTTCTAAATTTTTTTTTAGCGGATAAGCAGATTTCCAGCTTAAATTTGTCGCTTCACGGACAATCCCTGTAACTGCATTTACTGATCCAGGTGCACCTACACCAATTCCCATTAGACAAGTATTTTCAGCACCAAGCTCCGAGCATTTCTTTTCAATTTCATATTTCAATTGCTCAGGAATATTTCCCCCGTGATTACGATGATCGGTAGGGATTTGCCATTTGGATACAATATCACCTTTAGGTGTTATAAAAGCCATTTTCGATGTTGTTCCGCCGATATCGACACCAACAATCCATTTATTTTCCATAGTATCCACCTCCGTATAGAAGCTGCTTTGATGCAGCTATAGATGTGATCACCGTATGCACTTTATCATTTCTTTTTTTCTCTTTCCTTCTGCATTTCACTTCTAAGCAGGAGAACTACATCTCTATATGTTATTGAATCGAGGAGCTGCGCTTTATAAAGCTCAACAATTTCCTTTTCCATCATCTCTAAATCCAATAATCGTTCACCCATATATATAATGGCGCCATATTTTTTTAATAATTGTTGTACATCATATACTGTTTTCATCTTTTCCCTCTATTTCACTTGATTAATTACTGTAAAGTATAAATGAAATAAAAATGATGCTCAAGATAATATATGGTGAGCGATGTAAATCGTTTTTTCTAATTGGCACGCTTTTTCTCTTAACTCAAAAAAGCCAATAGCCATCAGGCTATTAGCTTCAATAATTATCGATCTGGATCTTTCGGATGCAGCATGCGCGGTCGCCGGTTTTTCAATGGAATTGGCGACCTCAATATTACATCTCTAAAAGCTCTCATATTAAATGGGATGAATGGCCACAAATACGGTACACCAAATGATCTCATGCTTGCCAGCCAAACAATAAACAACGTGATGCCGATGATTAAGCCATATGTATGGAAAATACTTGTTAAGATTAATAACGCAATTCTAATTAAGCGGTTAGCTAAGCTCATTTCATAGCTAGGTGTAGCAAAAGTGCCAATGGCAACGATCGCAAAGTATAAAACTACCTCGCTTGTAAATAACCCAACCTGAACTGCAACGTCCCCAATCATTAAGGCAGCGACTAAACCAAGTGCCGTTGCGAGTGATGATGGCGTATGAATGGAGGCCATCCTCAGCATATCTATTCCAACTTCGATAATCAGAATTTGTAAAATAAGCGGCAATTCCCCTGGCTCTTTAAGACCAATAAAAGACAAAGCATCTGGCAAAATATCCGGATTGGTTGAAAGCAAATACCAGAGTGGTAAAAGAAAGATCGATGCCCATACAGCGGAAAATCTCACAAAACGCAAATAAGCTCCAATGATCGGCTTATTTCGATATTCTTCCGCATGCTGCATATGGTGCCAAAATGTTGTCGGAGTGATAATGACACTAGGTGACCCATCTACAATTATACAAACATGCCCTTCATATAAATGGGACGCAGCAGTATCCGGTCTCTCCGTATATCTAACCATTGGAAAAGGATTCCAGTGCCTTCCTGAAACAAATTCTTCAATTGTTTTTTCCGCCATTGGCAGACCATCCGTATCAATTTTTGATATGCTGTCTTTCACTTGTTCTACAAGCTTTGGATCAGCAATATCTTCTATATATGTGATAACAATGTCAGTCTTAGATCTTCTTCCAATTTGCAAATATTCCATCCGCAGCGTTCTATCGCGTATCCTTCTTCTCGTTAATGCCGTATTAAACACTAACGTCTCAACATAACCATCTCTTGCTCCTCTGACTACTCTTTCTATATCAGGCTCCTCAGGACCTCTAGCAGGATATGACCTTGTATCAATAAGGATGGCCTCACATATTCCATCAATCACAAGAGCAGTTTGGCCTGATAATACAGCATCAACAATCTGATCCAAATCATTAGATGTGCCAATTTCAATATACGGAATATAGGTTTTAACTAACTTTGATAATATATCATCATCCACTTGTTCTGGCTCCAGTCCTGCCAAAAACTCCATTAGGCGATTCATAATATCATCTTTAGCAAACCCGTCAACAAGATAGAGAGCCATTTTTCTTTCTGCATATACAACATCGATTTGTAATACATCGAAATTTTTTCCGACGGCAAGCGCTTCCTTCAAATATGCAGTATTATTCTCAAGTTGCTTTGAAACTTTATGCTTATCCTTCTGTTCCATTAAGCTCACCTCAACAATGCCCCTGTTTGAATGATTCCACCCCACAGGAAATAATAACCATCTTCTCCCTACTTAGCATCATAGACATACAAAAAAAGAATCATACACTTTGTGCATGATTCTTTGAAAAGAAATTATTCTCATTTTACAGAGAAGAATTTCCTAGGAAATAGTCATTACTTGTCGAAAAAAACAAATATCATTCTAACTGCTCTATTTGTTCAAGCAGATTTTGATAATCATCAACATCCGGCTCTAATTCTGCAGCCTTTGCAGCATATTTTTTGGCCTTTGAAAGGTTCGTTTCATCGAAGTAAACGAGTGCCAAATTATAATAGGCTTCATGAAAGCGGTTATTCTTATCGATGGCTATATGTAAATGTTCTTTTGCTTCCTCCATCCTTTCAAGCTGAATTTCTGCAAAAGATAATAAGAAATAAGTTTCAGGCAAGCCTTGACTATTATCGGCATAGTCAGCTAAAACCTCTATCGTCTTTTCAAATTCCTCCGATTGGATATACTTTTGTGCCATTATAACAGCAGATTGCTCATTCTTTGCCGGTTCATTAAAACCATAGCCTATGCCAGCGAGTATATAGGCAGCTGCGCCGACAAAAAATAAAAGCTGGATAAACGGCCGTCTCTTTTTTGGAAAGTATAATATACCAGTAGCTAAGAAGCCCCCAATTAATCCGCCAATATGCCCTGCATTATCAATTCCTGGAACGGTAAAGCCAAATACTAGGTTGATGCCTAAAACAATTAAGATATTAAAGCCGATTGTTCTGAAGAACAGCTTTGGATAAATAAGGCCAAAAAATAATAATGCCCCGAAGCAGCCAAAGATCGCTCCGCTTGCTCCTGCTGATACATTTGGACTAAAAATGAAGCTTAGCAAAGTTCCGCTAAAACCTGCAAGGATGTAAATGAACAGAAACCTCATTTTTCCATATATCTTCTCTACTGCCGTTCCTAAATAAAATAATGCAAGTGTATTCATTAACAAATGAAGAAGACCAATATGAAGGAAAATAGGTGTGAAAAACCGCCACCACTCTCCTTCGAGAATAAGCGGATTAAACTTTGCTCCAGATTCTATTAAAACTGCGGTATTTGTGCTTCCTCCTTTCCATTCAAGCCAAATAAAAGCAATCACTTGAACAATCATAAATAAATAAGTAAACAAAGGCTTTCCATGATCAAATAACGCTTTTTCTTCTTTCAATTTAGTAGAAGCTGTACCTAACGCATTGTTTTTTATGACAGCAACATCGTTTTCATTTGCGTTTTCACTCTGCGGAAAATCAAGATGAAGCCTGCCATTAAAAATTCCATTCAACGTGCTTAAGCTTTTGTCTGCTTCTGTTCGATTGAATAGGATTGACTGGACTTTTGTTTTTTGCTTATCTTGATGGAAAGGTTCATTCACTTTATCCTGATAATCATCTACTGGCGGAAAAGCAGAAACATAAATATTAATAATATTCATGTCACGGCTGCCAAGCTGTCTCCTAATTCGCTCGCCATTTGCAGCAATATTTTCTATATCACGCTGCATCCAATTACTCCAATCAATGTCTTTACAAAGGAGCCGAATCATTTTCGCTTCTTTATTTTCCATTTTTTCAAGCCAAAGTTCATCCTGGCTTTTAGAAAGCTGTATGATACGATATTCCTCTTTCTCAATTAGCTCATTTGCTATATTCCAGAATAAATACGCTTCTTGAATATTCAATGCTTCCCCCACTTTCCTCTTTGCCCAATAATTCCTTATTATCATTATAGACAAACTAAGGTATGAAAAAAATAAAAAAGGCCCTGTATGGACCTTTTATCAAGCAGCATCATTTTAATATTTGGGGCTCGGGAAAACCATTCTCATCACTCTGTCTCTTAAAAAAGGGCATTTCATCACTGCAGCAATTAAATAGTTACGGTTGGCAAAGAAGCTTACTAATCTGTAACGATATTGGTAAATAAAATATCCGCTAATAAGAACCATTAAAGTCGTTATAATTTTTCCCATTCTTATTCCTCCTGTCCACAATTATTATGAATAAAAAGATTTAAAATTATCCTTTTATGCAGACAAGTTTATTAATAAAATATTGAAATGATAAAAATACCGCATAGCACTGCAAGTAAAGCTGAAAGAAAATTAACGATATCATTATTGAGAAACGCAAACCCTCTTACATGCTCAGTTGGTTTCCCACAATGTCTTTTTGATTCTACTATTGCACCGCATTGCTTACACTTGAAAATAACTTGTAAATAGGCGCCAATCAATGTATCGAACATATTTCCTAGGAAACCAAAAATAAAAATGAAGAATGAAAGCGCAGGTGAAAGCGCAAATAAATACATGGATAGACACGCCACGGTGAATGATCCAGCTAATGCAGCAATCGTTCCTAATAGACTGACAGCTCCTGAAGTTCCGGCGTCAACCGCCTTGAATGTTCTGATGAATATTGGAGATCGTTTACTTAAAGAGCCAATCTCGGATGCCCAAGTATCGGAATTTGCGCTTGCCAGTGAAATCATGAAGCCAATTAGAAATATAGGATGCGGATTTATCATATATAAAAGGCTAAATATCGCTCCAATTCCCCCATTTGCTATTACTTGATGCCAATCTCTTGTTGACCCCTTTTCATGACGGTCTTCAATTTTTTCCTTCTGCTTTTTTTTATACTTTGACCACAAACTTGAACTTGCAAAGAAAAACCCAAGCAGCAATAACCCCTTCAGTCCAAAGCCGAGGCTGATTGACACACCGACAAAAAAAGCGGCGACGCTTCCAGATAGTGTAAGTGCTCGAAAATAGTTGCCCGCAATTGAAATAATGGCAACAAACAAAAGGAGAAAAATTTGCGACATCATGTATGTATCACTTCGCTATTCGTATATAATGCCTTGACTGGCAAATCATGAGGCTCTATTGGAAGGCTATTCAACACTTGTATATCAAATGCCATTGAAGCAGTTCCACCTTCATAGACTTGTAAATAGCGGTCATAATAGCCTCCGCCAAATCCTAAACGAAAACCTTTCTGAGTATAAGCCACACCAGGAACAATCATAAAGTCAATATCTTTTGCAAGTACAGACTTAGTTTTTGCTACAACAGGTTCCAGCAGACCCGAATAAACGGATTCCAGCTGAGAAAAGTCTGTAAATATGCGGAAATCCATCGTCCTTGTTTTTGGCAAACATTTAGGTATAGCTACTTGCTTATTCTCTTTCCAAGCCTGTTTAATGATTGGATATGTATCAACTTCAGGAAATTTTGATATTGTTATAGCAATTGTATTTGCTTCTTTCCATTCATCTCCTTGAAACAAGTGAGTAGCGATTTTTTGTGATTGATATTCATATTCCGCTTTTGACATCTCTGACAATTGTTTTATCATTTTTTTGCGAATCGCTGATTTATCATCTCTCATTTATCATTTCTCCTCATTCATTATTAATGATTGATAACGTAAACGGATGGAATGCTCAATTTCTGATTAACAGGCTTGTGAACATGAAATTAATTAAGTGAGGAAAAGTGCCGGGGCATCATCTGCTTAAATAAACGAACAAAATGATCTTCATATTTTACCTATTTTATATAAAAAGACAACAAAAAAAGCAGCAGGAATCTGCCTACTGCTTATTTTGTCTCACGGTGTGTTGTAGAACGCTTTTCTCTTGGGCAGTATTTCTTAAGCTCAAGACGATCTGGATTGTTTCGTTTATTTTTTTTAGAAATATAGTTACGATCTCCGCATTCTGTGCAAGCTAACGTAATATTTACACGCATGTTGTGATTTCCCTCCAAACTATTAAGCACTAGTTCGTTTCATACGACTTTTATATAATATCACTTTTCAGTTTGAATTGCTAGTATGTTTTTTAAAAGAGACTCATTAACTTCAATGAGCTGCTTTTTACTACTATCACTGATAAACCATGTTTCTCCTTCCAAAGTCTCTTTACCGGTAAATTCGACCTCATGCGCATAAATACTCACTGCATTCCCTTTCACCATTGGCATATATTGGAGAACACTTTGTTTATTTTCTGTCCATATGTTGTCAGTCGATACATTCCAATATGGATGAACTGTACATTCCTTCATAAACTTTCCATTCATATGGCCATTCACAAGAAACATTTGATTTTCAGCAATATGGTAGATGATATTTTCTAATGGAGAGATAAATGAAATATGATTTCTTGTTGGATAAGTATGACGGTGTGCGATAAATAACTTTATGTTCCTCTTTTGTTGGAAATGGTTTGATACATAAAACTTAGTAAACCTTATTTTCGAATGAATTTCCTTTTTTTTCATTCGAATAGATATTCCTTGGCCTGCCAGTAGCATTTCATTCCCAGACTGAAGCCAATGCATTTTTCCGTCCATACATAAACCTATAGAAAGAGTTAATTTCTCCTTTAGAAACGGGTCAGAAAACTGTTCTGAATAAGATGGCGCTGTTTCAATTATTTTCATATTTATACACCTAATTTCTTATTATTTTGTTTATCCGACTTAATCAACGCTTTATCATAAACAATTTCTGTTTCTGCGGCTATGTTTTTCCAACTATATAGCTTTTCTACTATCTTTTTTGCATTTCTGCCCAATTCGTTAGCTTCCAATGGATGCTGATCAATATATTGAATTTGTTCGATTAAGCTGATTGCCTCACCAGGCTGCATCAATAATCCAGTTACTCTATGATCAATAATATCCTTTAAGCCGCCTGTATTAGAGACGATTACCGGTTTTCCCGCAAGCATTCCTTCAAGGGCAACGATTCCAAAAGGTTCATACAGGCTTGGAAACACCGCGATATCACACATTTTAAGCAAAGCTATTCTCTGTTCATCGGAAATAAAACCAGGAAAGCAAACCCAATCTTCCAGAGAGTTTTTTTTCACCATTTGTTTATATTCTTCGAGCATTGGACCTTTACCGGCAATAACAAAACAATATTGTTCGCCCATCTCTTTCAACTGCCTGGCTGCATCAATCAATGTGTTAAATCCTTTTTCCGGAACCATTCTTCCCATTGAAAAAATGAGCTTTTTGTTACCGATTATCGGAAACTCGTCCAGTATACCGGCAGGAATAAACTCATCTCGTTCACAAACCCCATTGGCAATGACGGTAACATCACTATTATTTCTTTCGAAAAGATTAGCGAGCTCTTTTTTCATATATTTGCTGCACACGATCACCTCATCTGATTGATGAATTAATAGCTTCTCCTGTCTATGGATAAACTTTTGCAGCTCGGTAAATATTCCATTATTCCTGCCATATTCCGTTCCATGAATGGTTGTAATGAGCGGAATATCCATATAATGATGCAATGTTAGTGCACATGCCCCCACAAGCCAATCATGTGCATGGATAATATCAAATGATGTTTCTCTACATAAAGCTCTGGCACGTTCCTCCATGGCGATATTCAAGCCGCCTATCCAGTGAAGAAAGCTGCTGTCCATATGATTTAACGGCTGAACGCGATGAATATATATTCCCTCTGCCTCTTCTTCCTTACCTTCTCTGTCGTTACCAGCTGTGATAACATGTACTTCATGCCCTCTATTCATTAACCCTTTGGCAAGCCCCTGGACATGTCTTGCAAGGCCTCCTGTTAAGCGAGGTGGATACTCCCATGACAGCAATAAAATATTTTCCTCCGTCATATATGTCTCCCGCCAGATTGATAGTAGCTATAGCTGCTGACAAATTCTGTCCAAGCTGGTGTGGTAGAATCTGTTTGAAGTTGTTCTACAATCGGAAGTCGTTCCTCAGATGCTTGTACTAATTTTGTACGAAGCATAGCGAAAAATTTATTATTTGCCTGCTTTACCCCTAATTCGACCATATAAGGAGAATGATTTACCCCAGAAATTGTCCAATGATTACAACCTTCCCGAATTGGAATATCATTGTATTTTTCTATTGATAGCCATTGGCTTCTACGGACCAATTTACTCAATCTCAAAATTTTTATTGCATCATTATATGATTCGTTAAAGTAAAGCGAAAAGAGCGTTCGCTTCTGTGGAGCTAGCTGCCAATATACTTTCAATAATGATTCTTCTTTTTGAAATATCGCCCGAATATATTCATGATGTACTGCTTTTATTGATTCAGACATCCATCTCACCTGTCCAAAAGAAACTGTCACCATATCGATGGCATAATAGCATCTTATTTTTTCCCCTATCCATAGTGACACCCCGCTTACGAAATAACTGATTATTCTCATTTTAATGTTAGCATTGAATGAAGATACCGACAATAAACGGATTTTGTCGGTTATTGCGAACAGTTCATATCTCATGGAAAAATAGACTAAAAAAATTATTTTATCTTCCGAACTTAATAAGAAGGCATTTATTCGACAGCCTTTCTTCTCTGATTAACGACAAAAACTTAAATCATTTATCGTATCGTCCGAAAATTGTCGTTTTTTTATGATAGAATAGCTTGAATCAACATTAAATTTGAGGTGGTCATATTGTTATATGCATTAATAGGGTTACTATCCCTATCAATCATTTTATTTCTATTATCCTTATTTCTTAAAGATCCTTACAAATCAATACAAGAAGAAATAGATCAGATGTCGATTTTACATATTCAAGAAATCTACACGATTAAGAAGAAGCTCAAAATATTAGAGGAAGAACTGTTAACAAATGATACGCCACTTCCCTCTCCAATTACACATCCATCCCCCGCTATTAAAGGAGAAGTGCACGAGATTATAAAAAGTCAGGTTTCACTGCTCGCAAAACAAGGTCTCTCCTTGGACCAAATTGCTGTGCAATCCTCTTTAACGATTGAAGAAGTAAAAACGATACTTACTGAAAAGAAGTTTAGGGGAGAGGCATGATGAATAAAAGAAACACAAGAGCGTTTGCGTTTGGTGTATTTTTTTCTGCCATGATCATTGGAATCGTATATTTGCAATCAAATGATGACAGCAAAGAAACAGCAAATGACCTAGTGAATGCGAGAAGTCTCATTGAAAAAGAGGGATATGTTATCCTGTCTGAAGCAGAGTATAACGATAGAATTGAAACAGAGGCAGCAGCAAAAGAGGAAAAGGCGAAAGAGGAAGGTCATACGGATAATAATGAACCAAAAATGGCAAAGCATGCATTAACAATTGAAACCGGCATGCTGCCATCAGACCTTGCGAAACAGCTTTTGGAAAAAAATATTATCGAAGATGCGGATAAGTTTGCTTCCTATCTAGATGAGTATGGATATAGTAAAAAGCTGCAGGTTGGCACATTCGAAGTAAATAATGAAATGTCTTTTAAAGAAATTGCTGAACTCATTAGTAAATAGACGAGGCCATCTGTCTAAATGCAATGCGGTTGAGAAGTTTAGAAACCTCTCATCCGTTTTTTTATTTAATAGCGCCTTATTTTTTTATTTCTAGAAATAAAAAGGCTTTCCTGATTGTAAATTCTGCAGGAAAGCCTTCAATGTCATTTAATTATTTAAATCAAACTGTTTTCCTTTTACTAAATAAAAAATATGCTCGGAAATATTCGTTACATGATCTGCTGCTCTTTCTAAATAACGGCAAGTAAATGAAAGCTGCGTAATTTGTGTAAGATGCTGTGGTTTTTCCCTGCTAATTTTCATTAAGTCAATAATCGTTTGTCCATATAAATCATCAACTTCATCATCCATATCCGCCACTTTTTTAGCTTTTTTTAGATCCTCTTCATTGAAAGCCTCTAAAGACTGCTTTAACATTTTTAAGGTGATTGCATGCATTTGCTTAATATGTTCAATTGGCTTCACATGTTCTTCTGACCCGATTCTTATTGTCGCTTTTGCAATATTTACGGCAAAATCGGCAATACGCTCAATATCAGTTGCAATTTTAATTGCTACAATGATTCTGCGCAAATCAATGGCAACCGGCTGTTGCTTCGCAATGAGCAAAATGGCAAAGTCATTTATTTCTTCATATAAGATATCTGCCTTTGTGTCATCTTCCATGATTTCTAATGCCAGCTCGATATTATGATTTTCCAAAGCATCAATTGACCTAGATAATGCATCTTCAGCAAAATGACCCAAGTCTAATAATTTTCCTCGTAAATCCATTAGTTCTTCATCAAATTTCTCTCTAACTGCCATAATGATAAATTCTCCTTTCTTGAGCAAAAAAGCGATTAGCCAAATCTGCCTGTAATATAATCCTCTGTCCGCTGATCAGCTGGATTTGAGAAGATTTGGTCAGTTTCGCTATACTCAATGACCTCACCATTAAGGAAGAAGGCCGTTTTATCAGATATCCTTGCTGCCTGTTGCATATTATGAGTAACAATAATAATACTATATTCTTTTTTTAACTCCTGAACAAGCTCTTCTACTTTTAATGTCGATATCGGATCAAGAGCAGACGTAGGTTCATCCATTAAAATGACATCCGGTTCAATTGCCAGGCATCTTGCAATACATAGGCGTTGCTGCTGACCACCCGATAGGCCAAAAGCATTTTCATTCAATCGGTCTTTAACCTCATCCCAAATTGCTGCTCCTTTCAGACTTTTCTCAACGATTTGGTTTAAGATTTTCTTGTCTTTAATTCCATGAATTTTTGGTCCGTAAGCGACATTTTCAAAAATAGATTTAGGAAATGGGTTAGGCTTTTGAAAAACCATGCCGACTTTTGTTCGCAGTTCTTCTACTCCATACCCTTTTTGAAGAATATTTCTGCCTCGATATTTGATTTCACCCGAAGTTTTCACATCCGGAACAAGTTCTATCATTCGATTTAATGTTTTTATATAAGTGGATTTGCCGCAACCTGATGGACCAATGATTGCTGTGACTTCCTTTTCATTTATCTCCAAATTAATATTTTTCAATGCATGATTTGTACCATACCATAAGTTTAAATCTTTCGTATGATAAACAGCTTCTTTCCTTTGACTTTCAGCATTTGCTGCTGTTTGATTTTGCTGATTATTCAGCTTTACCATCGTAGTATTCATGCGCCCATCTCCTCTTTTAGGTTAATAGCGTTTTTGAAATTTATTCCTGATATATACTGCAACCGAGTTCATAATAATTAATAATGTTAATAAAACGATTATCCCTGCAGCCGCCACTGCATGAAACTCCTCTTGCGGTCTGCCAGTCCAGTTATAGATTTGCATAGGCAGAACAGTGAACATATCAAACACAGATTGCGGTAAAAAGGCAAGGAAAAGCGGAAGCCCTAAAACAACAAGCGGTGCTGTTTCACCAATTGCCCGTGACAGGGCTAAAATTCCTCCTGTTAATATCCCAGGTATGGCTGCAGGCATGACAACCCTTAAAATGGTTTGCCATTTCGTTGCACCCATACCATAAGAAGCTTCCCGCAATTCCTTTGGCACTGCTCTTATCGCTTCCTGAGAGGAAACGATGATAATTGGCAGCACAAGCAAGCTCATTGTTAAACCTGCTGCTATTACACTTGTTCCGAGTGAGAGTGCTCTGACAAATACCGTTAACCCTAATAATCCGAAAACAATGGATGGTACACCGGCAAGATTGGAAATATTCACTTGGATAAACGTAGTGAACTTCCCTTTTTTTGCATATTCCTCTAAATAAATGGCCGTCCCTACTCCAAAAAAGAGTGTAACTGGGGCCACGACTGCCATTAGCCATACTGTACCTATTAACGCTGTTTTAACTCCAGCTTGTTCAGGATTTCTTGAAGGCAATCCTTGCATAAACTGCCAATCAAGATATCCGATTCCTTGAGTGATGACACGATATAATAATATTCCTAAGACGAGAAGTGCAAAGATAGTAGCTGCCATAAACAAACATTTAAACACCAAATTTTTTATTAGCCTTGGTTTCATTCTTCGCAGTATTGTTGATTCGTTGATCAGCTTCATTTTAGTATTCCTCCCTAAAGCGTTTAGAGATGAATTGGGCAAGAAGATTCATCATTAATGTGAAGATGAACAATGTAAATCCGACTGCATAGATGCTGTAATAAATGGTCGTTCCATATCCGGCATCTCCCTGGCTCACCTGGACAATATAAGCAGTCATTGTTTGAATAGACCCTGTCACATCCCAGCTTAAATTTGGTGTAGAACCGCCAGCAACCGCAACGATCATCGTTTCTCCAATCGCACGGGAAACTGCTAAGACGATGGAAGCAATAATACCTGAAACCGCAGCAGGAATGACGATTTTTATCGCAACCTCAAGCTTTGTTGCACCCAATGCATAGGCCCCTTCTCTCATCGATTTTGGAACGGATGTCATCGCATCCTCTGAGAGAGAAGCAATCATCGGTGTGATCATGATTCCGATAACAATCCCAGGACTTAATGCATTGAATATTTCCAAGGAGGGAATTAAATCCCTTAGTATAGGCGTTACAAATGTTAAGGCAAAGAATCCATAAACAATGGTTGGTATCCCTGCGAGAACTTCTAATATAGGCTTAATAATCCTTCTCGTCCTGTCAGTCGCATACTCACTCAAGAAAACAGCGGAAGCAATTCCTATAGGAACAGCTACTATCGCTGCAATGAACGCGACTTTCAATGTACCAGATATAAGCGGCAGAATTCCAAAAGATCCTTGAGTTTCTGAGAATGGATACCACTTTTGCGCGGTAAAGAATTCTTTTATCGAAACATGGTTAAAGAATGTAAAGGTTTCTGCTAATAATGTAACGACAATTCCTACCGTTGTTAATACCGATACAATCGCCGTTAACAGCAAGATAAAAGGCACAATTTTTTCTGTTTGAATAAGTTTATTTTTTTTCTGTTTTTTTTGCTGTATCATTTGCTGCACTGAAAAAGAATTTCTACTTTCTGGTAATGCCATGGTGAATCCCCCCTTCATCCCCTTGATTATAAACCCTGCCCCTAAATAGATAAGGCAGTGCTTATAATCGGTTTCCGCTATATTACTTTAAGCCTTCAATCGTTTTTAAGCCTTCTTCATAATCTTCATCTTTAAGTTTTACATAGCCTACATCTTCTGAAAGGACGCCGGCATTTTCCATTACGAATTTAACAAATTCATATGTTTCTTCATTTTTCAATGATTCGTTTTTAACGTAAATGTACAGTGGTCTTGATAACGGAGCGTATTCACCGCTTTCAACTGTATCATGCGTCGGCTCTACTGCTCCACTTCCTCCATCCACTGGCACAACTTTCAGTTTATCTTTGTTTTCAACATAGTAAGCAAATCCAAAGAATCCAATAGCGTTTTTATCACCTGCAACACCTTGAACAAGAATGTTATCATCCTCTGAAAGCGTTGCTTGTTCAACGATTGGTGAATCCTCTAGGATTACTTCGTTGAAGTAGTCATACGTACCGGAGTCCGTACCTGGAGAGTAGAATTTAATTTCTTCATCTGGCCATTCAGGACGGATATCCGACCATTTTTTTGTTTCTCCAGAGTCTACCCAAATTTCTTTTAATTCTTCAACTGTTAAATGATCTACCCAATCATTTTCTTTATTTACTACAATTGAAAGGCCGTCATTGGCTAATTTTAATTCAGTGTAATCAATGCCCGCTTCCTCTAATTGAGCTTTTTCTTCATCTTTAATTTCACGAGAAGCATTGCTGATATCTGTTGTGCCAGCAATGAATTGTTTAAACCCGCCGCCTGTGCCCGAGGAGGCTACTGAAACTTTGACTCCCGGCTGCTCCATACCGAACTCCTCAACAACTGCTTCCATAATTGGATATACTGTTGAAGATCCATCGATATTAATCTCACCTTGAAGCTGTTTATTTTCTTCATTAGCTGATTCCGTTGCTGATCCATTCGATTGAGAACCATTTCCATTTCCTGTTCCCTCATCCGAAGCGCCGCATGCCGCTGTGAATGCTAGCACCGATCCTACCATCAATGACGTTGCCACATACTTAAATCGTTTCTTCATACTCTACTCCCCCTAAAGAATCAGTTGTTTTGTCCTACACCCCCATCATAAGACCACAACATTAATCCGGTTTTAACCAGTTGTAAATATTCTGTAAACGCATGTGAAGATGTGTAAAAGTATGTAAAGATAGTAAAGATGGCACAATGGTACCTGTCACCCACAAATTTCTACAAAATTCGACAATCGTAACAAAAAAGCGAAGCAACATCTTTACTAGTTAGATGCTGCTTCGCTTTTTTTGTTTGGTTTTTTTTAAAGTTATTTTTAATTGTTTTGATTGATTTAATGATTGATTTGCAAATGCAAATGCTTTGATGGAAAGAAAAAATAGAGCTGGATGATTATTTAAGTTGGCTTAACTAAATGGTTTTACTCTCCGTCTTCTTCATTTTCTCCATCCTCATTCGTCACATCGATTGCTTCCTGCTTTGTGATGTCGTCTGTATTTTGATTTGATTTACGTTCTTCCTTAATTTCAAAATAAGCATCCAATACACGCTCAGCAATTTTCATATTGGCTTTATGATCGACACTGCCTTGGAATGCCCATGGCACCAATACAGAGATGGCTACTTCCGGATTATTATGCGGCGCATAGCCTACAAAGCTTAAGTTCATCACTTCCGGAGGCTCATCATATTTGCTGCGCTCAGGACCGTCATAGAATGCTTCAGCAGTACCTGTTTTACCAGCTGGTTTGTAATCCTTTTTGCCAAAATACACTACACCTGTACCGCCTGTTTCCTGTGTTACTTGGCGGAATCCCTCTTGTACACGGTCAATCCATTCATCCTTTGCATCAACCTTATTTAGTACCTTTGGAGAAATTTCTTGCACAATTGGCCCCAGCTCCTCATTTTCCGTAAGCGGTTCTCTAATTTCCTTCACGATATGAGGCTCCATCCGATTTCCGCCATTGGCAATCGTGGAAATATATTGGGCAAGCTGCATATTGGAATACGTATCATACTGGCCGATGGAAAGGTCAAGCATGAAACCTGGCAGTTTGCTTGTTCCTTTAAAGCCTGTTTGTTCATTTGGCAAATCAATCCCTGTTCGAACACCTAAGCCAAATTGTGCGAAAGAATCTCTAATTATGTTAAACCCTTCAGGATCCAGTGGAAGTGCTTTATTATATTCATATCTTCCTCCACCGATTCTGATGACTGTTTCGAACATGTATACGTTGGAAGACACCCTCAATGCATGTACATCACTGATTGGGCCAAAACTCTTCCATGATTTTTTCTCAGGTGTGCCAGCTATTTTTAACGGGCGGTCATTAAATACGGTTCCTGGGCTAATGACGCCTTCTTTATATCCAGTTAGTATTGTTGCACCCTTTATAACTGATCCAGCATTATAAGTTGTTGTAATATTACCTAGAGCATCATCTGTCATCCTGCTTTGACCAGTCTCTTCATCTTTAACGATTTTTCTTCCAGCCATCGTTAAAATCTCACCGCTGTAAGGATCAGATAATACAACATAAGCACGGTCAAGCAAGCCTGTGCCTGGAGAACCTTTGGCTGAACGTAATTCTTCCTCAAGAATTTTTTCAACTTCTAGCTGCAAATCCATATCAATACTTAAAACAAGGTCTTTTCCTCTCTGTCCTTCAGAGATTGGAATCGTTTCAAGCACTGTCCCGCCCTTATCTGTCACATTTTTCACCTTAGCCTTTTGTCCATGCAATACTTCTTCATATTGAAGCTCAATGTAGCTTTTTCCTACACGGTCATTGCGGCTGTAGTCACGTGCTAAATAATAATCAAGCTGCTCTGCAGGCACGCCCTCCTCCGAACTGGAAACTGAGCCAAGCACAGATTTTAAAGTTTTATCGAAGGTGTAATATCTCTCCCAATCCGTAGTCGTATCTACACCAGGAAGATGCTGCAAATTCTCACTTACAATCGCAAATTCCTTATCCGTCACATCTTTATTTTTAACGATTTGCGGAGTTAAGGCGTATCCGCTCGAAAAATCACGGTAAATCGCAATAATTTCTTTATCTTGATCTGTTAACTCATCAAGCTCTTCTTCAGTAATCCGATCTAATGTGAGCTGATACACTTCCTTATCGAATTCAGATCCTTCCATTTCTTCTTTTAAAGCATCCTGTTCTGATTGTGGCACCTTTTCTTCTGCACGCTCAGGATTAATGATAATCCAATAATCCTTCATATCCCTTTCTCTAACCTTGCTCGAATCTTTATCAATTAACTTCGCTAGCTTTTCTGCAGTATCAAGCATCTCCTCTTGACTTGCACCATTATTTGTATATGTAATGGCATTTTGCGGCATATTGTCCACAACAATCTTTCCTGTACTATCATAAATCTTTCCTCGCGGCACCGGATTGTTCACCGTTATATCCTCGGTTCGTTCTATTTCACGCTTATAATCATCTCCATAAACAATTTGCACAAACCCTAACCGAAATATAAGCACAGAAAATAGCAAAAACACAATTAAGAAGAGCATGTTCAGCCGAAAAGAAACATGATTCTTCTTTTTCTTTTTATTCAATAGTAATAACCACACTTCCCTATTTTGATCTTACTTTCTATTTTAAAAGAAAACGACAAATAATTCTATAAAGAACCATTTGTCGTCATGGAGAAAAATTTAACATCTTCACGAAATATTAATTTTTCTTATATAAAAGTAGATGATACTATGACCGATGCCTAAAATTAAGAGCAAAACCGGGATACTGTATTTGTCATCGAAAAATACAACCGCTGCAATAAACGCTAAAATCGAAACAATCCTGCCCACATTTAAAAATAGCTCACGAACCACAATATACTCAATCCTCATTTCAGCCGCCTTCCATGCTGTACCAATCACGTCATATGACATCGAAACATAAGGAACGAGCATCAGTGGATAAGCAACAGCGATAACTGCAGCATAAAGAAGAAGCTTTGGATAAGTCACTTCAAAAATAATTAAAAATATGGAGGCGTAAAGTAAACTTCCTCCGATAAGAATGGCCGCTTTGCGATGATTCTTTTTTAACAATCTCGAAACAAGATAATAACATACTAAGGCGATGCCTGAGTTAACTAATCCAAAGGTTCCTAAAGCAAGCTCACTTCCAGTTGAGATAAACACAAATACCGAAACGACAAATGCAAAGGTACCTTCTCGCAGCCCTTGAAAAAAATGGGCATTAGTGATTCTTTTCCAATTAATATTATTCTTTCGCTCTGCCACAATTCTCTGAAACCAATACTTCCCGTTGGCAGGTCTTCTTTTAATAAAAAAGCTCAAAAATACAGCAATGCCAAACAGACCAAGCGAAAGGCCAAAAATTACTGAATAACCAGTAAAGGCTTCCATCCTAGATATGATAAACCCTGCTGAAATCGGTCCAATCATACCCCCAATCGAAGAGAGCAGACCAAGAAATCCATTAAAGAAATCGCGATTTTCAGGATCAGTAATTTCGAAGGTAAGCACATTAAATGCAAGCCAATAAAAACCCGATCCTACTCCTAACAAAGCGCCAAGCACAAGAAGATATTTCGATGCATTACTGCCTGCGAGAAGAACCATGACATAGAAAATAGATAAAAAAATCACGCCCAGTCTTAAAACAATGACGCGATCAATTTTCTTTGCCCATCTGCCTGCGATGATAAATGTAATCGGCTGAAACACGACAGTCGCTAAATTATATAATCCCAGGTCCAAATATTTTCCAGATTGTTTCCACAAAAAAATATTCACAAAAGTATTGGATAAAGCAATACTTAAGGAATATAACCCTCCAATAACAAGCAATAGTGTTAAATCTCTCGTTAAGTCAACATCACCAATGATTTTTTGTATTTTACTCATAAAAAAACTCCCCTTTGGTTCTAATGGGTAGTTTTTACAAAACACAAACAGTTATGCAGGTTAAATTCATCTTTATTCCTGCACTATTAAAATAAAAAAGCCATGGAAAATCTCCATGGGCTTTTGCATTTATTTATTTTGCAGCACTATAACGTTTAGCCACTTCATCCCAATTTACAACATTCCAAAATGCGTTAATATAATCAGGACGGCGGTTTTGATAATTTAAATAGTAAGCATGTTCCCACACGTCTAAGCCAAGGATTGGCGTTTTACCTTCCATTATTGGCGAGTCTTGGTTAGGTGTGCTTGATAATTCTAATTCGCCGTTGTTAACAGATAACCATGCCCAGCCTGATCCGAATCGAGTAGTTGCTGCTTTAGCAAACTCTTCTTTAAAGTTATCAAAGCTGCCAAATTTGCTAGCAATTGCATCAGCAAGCTCACCAGTTGGTGCACCGCCGCCGTTTGGAGAAATGATCTGCCAGAATAATGAGTGGTTTGCATGTCCGCCACCATTATTGCGCACAGCTGTGCGAGCCGATTCAGGAACCGCATCTAAGTTAGCAATAACTTCTGCAACAGATTTAGAAGTTAATTCAGCATTTCCTTCCAACGCGTTATTTAAGTTCGTTACATAGGTGTTGTGATGCTTCGTATGGTGAATATTCATTGTTTCTTTGTCAATATGAGGTTCTAATGCGTCATAAGCGTAAGGTAATTGTGGTAGTTCAAATGCCATAATAAAATTCCTCCCTATGTACAATAATTTTTCAAGCCTTTTGATTGAAAATTCACAATACAACAGCTCTTAGCGTTAACATTATCAAACTAGCCCTAAAGCATCAAATGATATGCATTGTTAACAAATTTAAAATACCCTCTACACTTCATTTTATACCCTGATTTTTAAGAAGAAAACCATAAAAATCATAAAACGACAAAGAGGAAATAAATAATCATGACTGCTTGAATAATCCCTTTCGTAAAAATGCTGCTAATAAACCCAATAAGCGAGCCGAATCCAACTTTTATCGCTTCTTTAATATTTCTGCGGTGAACGATTAGCTCTGCTATAACCGCACCAAGAAAGGGACCAAGAATAATACCTGCAACCGGAATAACAAATGGCCCCACCAAGATGCCGATCGTGCTTCCCCATATTCCCGCCTTTGTTCCGCCATACTTCTTTACACCAATCATATTGGAAATATAATCGGCGCCAAACAATAGGATAACAAACAGAATTTGAATCGTCCAAAACAGCCAATTAAACGGCTCAAACGAGAAGAATAGCCCATAAACAATGAAACCTGCAGCAATAAATAATACACTTGGTATAATCGGATAAACGAGCCCTGCAAATGCTACGATAAATAAAATAATAATAATTGTCCATGCCAAAAACTCCATTTAAACGCCTCCTTAAATAGCGGAAAAAGCAAGGGATAACTCCCCTTGCTTTTCCCCTTTATTCTTCCCCTAAAACAGCTTCTGCAATATTTACAGCATGATCGCCAATGCGTTCTAGGTTACTTAAAATATCTACGTATACAATACCTGCCTGACCTGAGCAAATTCCTTCGCTCAATCGAATAATATGTTGTTTACGCAGCTTTCTTTCCATTTTATCAATTAGTTCTTCTTTTTGCACAACATGAGTAGCTGCCTCTTTGTCACCATGATCTAAAGCCTCTATAGCTTCCGTTACTGTAGAAATAGTCAATTTGAACATCTCATCCAAATCATCCATAGCAGTATCAGTAATACTCACTTTATTCGCCTTTTTATAGTCCATCAATTCGATAATATTTTCAAAATGATCGCCGATTCTTTCAATATCTCTAATTGTATCCATTAAAATCGTATGCTCTTCTGATTCATGGTTTGATAATGAGCTTCTTGAAAGGCTGACAAGATAATCCGTAATGTTTCGATCAAAATGATTAATAGCATCTTCTAACTGATAAGCGCTATCTGAATATTTCTGTTCACCCGTTTTCAAAAATTTATTAGTATCCTCCAAGCCATTAATCGCAAACTGACCCATGCGAAGCACTTCTTCTTTTGCCTGTCCTAGAGCAATAGAAGGTGATTGCTCAATGAAGACTGGATCTAAATTCTTTGCTTTATAATCCTTCACAGTATCTTCACCTGGAACTAATTTCGTTACAATATAGGCCAAGACCGCGATAAATGGGAATTGAATAATCGTATTCGATATATTGAAAATACCGTGACCAAAAGCAATAGTCATTTCAGGATTGAGACTTAAGCTGCTTTCAATATATTCAACAAATAAGGTAAACGGTTTTAATAGGATTAGGAATATCGTAGCTCCAATTAAATTAAATAGCACATGAACTGCCGCTGCTCTTTTTGCTGCTACTGTGGCGCCAATGGAAGCCAGGACAGCTGTAATAGTTGTTCCTATATTATCTCCAAAAAGTATAGGCAATGCTGCTTGTAAATCTACAAGGTCACCTGCATAAAGCCCTTGAAGAATACCAATAGTAGCAGACGAACTTTGTACGATAACTGTCAGTACAGTACCAACCAACACGCCAAGAACTGGGTTTTCACTCATGCTTAAAGTTAAATCACTAAAAGATTGCAAGCCGCTTAATGGCTTCATTGCACCTGACATAAGGCCAAGTCCAAAGAACAATGCACCTAATCCAAAAATTATGCTTCCAATATTATTAGCTTTTGCATTTTTAACAAAAATTAATAATATGACACCGACTGCAATCATTGGCAGTGAATACTCGCCTACATTCAGCCCGATGATAAAGGCAGTAAATGTTGTCCCTATATTCGCTCCCATGATTACGCCAATAGCTTGTCTCAGTGTCATAAAGCCTGCACTTACAAGACCAACTGTGATGACGGTAGTAGCTGAACTGCTTTGAATCAGCATCGTAACAATCATCCCCGCCAATACACCCATAAATGGATTGGTGGTAAAACGATCTAAGATTTCCCTTAAACGATCGCCTGCTGATTTTTGCAATCCATCTCCCATCGTTTTAATACCGTATAGGAAAATACCGAGACCACCTATAAACTCAAAAATAATTTTTTGTACATCAAGTTCCAAACTATTCAACCCCTAAAAGAATAATTATCGACATTATTTTTAACCCCATACAATTATTAATGGTTTTTGTTTAGAATGTAAACAAATCCACCTTTAAATTTACAAACCCTTTGCATTCGACCGTAATGTTACAATTGCATTACATTCGAGTTCTAAATGTTCAATCAACTCCGCACGCTTGTGCAGCATTTATAATCCAGTTACAATAGATGCTGATAACTTTAAAGGGTGTGTCAAATGAATATATTTAAACAATTAATAAAAAGTATTTATTCACCGAAAGATATTGCTTCCTTTCGAACGCAAGGAATCGGAAAAACAATCGGTTACGTTTTTTTCCTCACTTTGCTCTCAGTCATCCCATCGATATATTTTTTAAGTGCTTCCATTTTAAACGGTGTAAACTCGTTGGAAACATCTATTGAAAAGGATTTTCCGAACTTTGTGATTGAAAATGGCAAGCTTCAATCTGACGAAGAAGTTCCAATCACAATCAACAATAAAGAGGTAACCATTATATTTGATTCAAACGGGATCGTAAAAAAAGAGGAAATCTTGAATTCTGAAAACACAATTGCTTTTTTAGAAGATGAATTTATTTTTGTTTCAGGGGGACAACAGCAGGGCTACGCATATTCAATGCTCGGAGATGTTAGTTTAGATAAAGAGACCACCATGAATCTTTTGTCCGAAGCAAATTCTTGGCTTCTTGTTATTATTTCAATCATGGCAATACTTATTTATTTATTTACCGTAAGCATTCGATTCATAGAAATATCAATACTTGCACTTTTAGGTCTATTAATTGTCAGAATCCTGCAGCGTGGGCTGGAGTATCGTTTTATTTGGAGAATGGCTGCTTATAGTGTGACGCTTTCAACAGTATTTTTTACTATTATGGGCGCACTTCAAACGACCGTTCCGAATGGCGCATTAATCAGCTGGCTAATTGGCATCATTATGCTCATGCTTTCAATTAAAGAAATTCCCCATAAAAAAGACGAACAAATAAGCTAACAAATCATCATCACTGCCGCCGGCAATCGCTGGCGGCTTTTTTTCGTATAGTTGGCTATTTAATCAGCTTTGCTTTCTCCCGCAGGAATATACTTATATTCATTCGTATGGAAGTGGGATGTAGCCACATGAATAACAAGGATAAAATTTAATTCTTCCGTTTTAGTTCTATCTATCAATGGACAAACATAGATATTTTTTAACTGAAATATTTATTCCGGGGGGTAGTCCTATAATGAGAAGATTCGCTGTCTTTATTCTAGTTATCGTCGTCGCGTATGCCATTTTTATTGATATATCTAAAGGCACACTACCCGAAGCACAGGAAAAATCCGATGAACAGCCGGCTGTCACAGCCTCAACAACTGAAACTGAGCCCGATGCTCCATTTATTGAAAAAGAAGTCAAACCAGGAGATACCGTCCTTTCTATCGTTGAGAAGGAAAACAATGGATTGGAAAATGTGCCAATTAATGTGATAGTTACAGATTTTTCAACTCTTAATGCAGGACTTAAGCCTGAAGATATAAAGTATGGCCAAGTTTATAAATTCCCGACCTATGAGCATGAAAACTAAAAGATTCACATCAACATTCTTGTCAACTCAATCCATTCATTGATACAATAGTGAAAGCGAACTTATTAAAAGTTCAAATATAGAATTTATACACAAATAAAGGAGCGAATCTCCATTGAGTGAAATCATACATCGCACGAAAACCCGTCCGGTAAAGGTTGGACCATTAACTATTGGTGGAAGCAATGAGCTGTTTATTCAAAGTATGACCACAACGAAAACACACGATGTGGAAGCTACAGTTGCAGAAATCAAGCGATTGGAAGAAGCCGGCTGTCAAATCGTACGTGTCGCTTGCCCAGATGAAAGAGCAGCAAATGCTATTGCTGATATAAAAAAACAAATTAATATTCCACTTGTTGTTGATATTCATTTTGACTATAAGCTTGCCTTGAAAGCAATTGAAGGCGGAGCAGATAAAATAAGAATCAATCCAGGAAATATTGGCAGACGTGAAAAAGTGGAAGCAGTTGTAAAAGCTGCAAAAGAAAAAGGAATTCCAATCCGCATTGGTGTCAATGCAGGTTCTTTAGAAAAAAGAATTCTTGAAAAATACGGATACCCTACAGCTGATGGAATGGTTGAAAGTGCCCTCCATCATATTAAAATTCTTGAGGATCTGGACTTTCATGATATTATCGTTTCAATGAAAGCTTCTGATGTAAATTTAGCGATTGAAGCATACGAAAAAGCTTCAAAAGCATTTGATTATCCTCTTCACTTAGGTATTACTGAGTCTGGTACATTATTTGCAGGGACTGTAAAAAGTGCAGCCGGTTTAGGTGCGATTCTTAGTAAAGGAATCGGAAATACTTTAAGAATTTCATTAAGTGCTGACCCGGTTGAAGAAGTAAAGGTCGCACGTGAATTGCTGAAAGTATTCGGATTGTCGTCAAATGCGGCAACTTTGATCTCTTGTCCAACATGCGGCAGAATTGAAATCGATCTTATTAGCATCGCAAATGAAGTAGAAGAGTATATTTCAACTATTAAAGCACCGATAAAGGTAGCTGTGCTTGGCTGCGCTGTAAACGGACCTGGTGAAGCTCGTGAGGCAGATATTGGCATTGCAGGTGCACGTGGTGAAGGTTTATTATTCCGCAAAGGAAAAATCGTTAGAAAAGTACCTGAAGAAACGATGGTTGAGGAATTAAAAATCGAAATTGATAAAATAGCTGAAGAGTACTTCGCAAAACAAGAAGAAGAAAAGAAAGCAGCTGAAGCAGTTAAATAATTTTTTTAAAGAAGCCTGGCAATTTGCCAGGCTTCTTTTTGTTTGACCCTGTTCTAAAAGAACGGCAAAATAAACACACCGACAATTAAGGAAACGGCGCCTATACCAATCGCCCAATTGCCAAACCCTTTTGCTCCTTTGCGATTAGCTACAATTCCGAAGATAATTCCCGCAATTCCAAGAATAATCGGCATGATAAACAGAGATATTATAGATAAAACGAGAGCCGTAATACCTACTCCTCTGCCTTCTTGTCGATTCCGGTCACGATCAACCTCTCTGTTCCTAACATCATTGTAGGAGACAGGTGCTGCTATCTCAGCTGCTGTTTCTTCTGAATACTCGCTTGAGACTTCATTTTGGTTATCGTCAATCTGCTGATTATGAAGAAGATCATAATCTTCATCATACTTTCGCTCTTGATCTGCCATCATGATCCCTCGCTTTCAGGTATCTACATCGAAGCTTTGTAGTGGAGCATTACTTATTGTTTACGACTTTTTTTCTTTTAATGATGTAAATGTTTAACTATTAGCTAAAAACATATTTAGAATATTTTGGCGCTCTTCGAAAATGCTTTACAATCCTCTTTCTAGTATCATAAATTTTCATATTAACGAGGCTAAAGGGTTTATATGTATTCATTTTTACGCTAATATTATTAAAGTAAGAGCGATCAGATGGTCGTTTTTTAGTTTTTTAAAAGGAGAGCCATTTATAATGAAAAAAAGATTTGGGATAGACATTGATGGGACAGTCACAAGTCCTGCTTCAATGATTCCTTTTTTAAATAAAGCTTTTGGCTTAGAGCTAACATTAGATGATGTAAAACAATATGACCTATATCCATTAGTAGACATAGCTCCTGATGAATTTGATCAATGGTTCAAAGAAAGTGAACCGGAAATTTACCGCACTTCAACGATTGCAGATGGTGCAAAGCAAGTGCTCAACAAATGGAAAAACGAGCATGAGTTATATTTTATTAGTGCAAGAAATGCGGAATTATTGGAAGTAACGGAAAAATGGTTTCTGGAGCATACACTCGAATTTCATCATATTGAATTAATCGGTACACATCATAAAATTCAGGCAGCAAAAGAGTATAAAGTTGATATTTTCTTTGAAGATAAGCATGATAATGCTGTGATGATTCATGAGGAATGCCAAATTCCAGTGATTTTATTTGATACTCCATATAACCGCGACCCAATTCCAAACGGCGTTATTCGTGTACATAGCTGGGAAGAGGCATATGAATGGGTAGAGCAATGGTTAAAGGTTGGCGCGAAATAATCTACATGGGATTGCTTTCTCTATACAAGAAAAGGTGAGACGCTTCAATAGAAGGGCTCACCTTTTTCTTGTATATTTATCTTCGTTGCTGCCGCATAGGAGAGGTCACAAATTAGCAACACTCTGGGCATTTTCCGTAAATTTCAAATTTGTGACCAGATACGTCATAACCACTTAAATTTTCCACTAAGCTGTTCATTGGGCAGGTTTCTATTTCCTTTGTTTTTCCGCAATCCAAACAAATAAAATGATGATGATGATGTTCATGTGAACAAGTAAAACGGAAATGCTTTTCCCCGGATAATTCTGTCATTTCAAATATATTTAGATCCACAAACAATGAGAGATTCCGATAAATCGTATCAAAGCTTAAACCAGGATAATTGATTTTCATTTTTTCAAGTACATCTCTAGCTGTTAAATACTTATTGCTATCAGCAAATAGCTCAAGCATTTCTTCCCGTTTTCCTGTATGCTTGTAGCCTTGATTTTTTAATAAATTCAATGCTTCACTCACATTCATACTTTATCCACCCTTTTACTTTTGAACTTTAGCTGGTCTCGATGTTGTTAGCTTTTTAATTAGTATCGTTACTATTAATATTAACACAGCAATAATGACAATAGTTCCACCAGGTGCAAGATCCAAATAATAAGCAAGGAACAAGCCGCCTAAAACTGAAATTTCTCCGAAGAGAATGGAAAAGAAAATCGTTTGCTTAAATCCTTTCGCTATCCGCATACTTGCGGCAACAGGCAAAGTCATTAAAGCCGAAACAAGCAAGATCCCGACAATTCTCATAGAGGATGCAATAACAAGCGCAACCATTACGATAAAAATAAAATGAACTGTTTTTGCTGGAATTCCTGATGCTTTTGCATGCTCTTCATCGAATGATAGTAAGAATAATTCCTTATATAATATAATGATTGTCGCAATAATGACAATGCTAATAATTAAAATCAGCCATAAATCAGCACGGCTTACAGCACTCACACTTCCGAACAAATAACCAAATAAATCAGTATTAAACCCATCAGCTAAAGAGATGAAAATCACACTTAGGCCAGTACCGCCAGAAAGAATAATCGGAATCGCTAATTCCTGATAATGCTTATAAACACTGCGCAGCTTTTCGATAAATAATGAACCTGTGACTGAAAAGGCCATTCCCATATAAATTGGATTAAGTCCAGATATGCCAAGCACTTTCTTTTCAAGCAAAAGGCTGGCCGCAATCCCTGCTAGTGTCACATGGCTCAGCGCATCTGCTATCAAAGACAGCCTCCTTACCACTATATATACACCGAGCAACGGTGCGACAATGCCGATGATAATTCCTGTTAGAAACGCATTTTGTAAAAACTCATATTGAAAAATTGCAGAAATCACGATTTTACCCCTCCATGGTGATGGTCATGATCATGCGATAAAATATGAACATCATGGCCATAAAATGCCGACATTTTATCTTTATCCAGCCTTTCGAATTCGGCGGTTTCCCCATGGAAATGGAGTGACTTATTCATGCAGGCAACATGTGTAACCTTATCTGAAATCGTGCCTATATCATGGGTGACTAATAATAAAGTAATGCCTCTGTTTTTATTTAACTCCTCCAGCATATCGTAGAATGATTGCACATGCTGTGCATCTACCCCAACTGTCGGTTCATCTAAAATCAATAGCTTCGGATCGCTTACTAAAGCTCTCGCAATAAAGACTCGCTGCTGCTGGCCACCTGAAAGTTCGCCAATATTTCTATTTTTAAATTGTATCAATCCAACAGAGTCAATTGCGTCTAATACCTTATGTTTGTCTTCGGTATTCATAAATTTAAATAGCCCGAGCTTTTTTGTTAACCCGCTTGCCACCACTTCATATACTGTAGCAGGAAAACCGGTATTAAAAGAGTTTGCCTTTTGTGAGACGAAGCCTATTCTTTGCCATTCCTTAAATTTGTGAATATCTTTGCCAAACAATTTGATTTTCCCAGATTGCGCCTTTAACAATCCTAATATCAATTTCAGCATCGTTGATTTTCCCGAGCCGTTTGGACCGACGATTGCAAGAAATACACCTTCGTTTATCGTTATATTAATACGTTCTAAAACATTTTCTTTTTCATATTTATAGGATACATCCTGCATGTCTATTATTGGATGGACCTTTTCATTCATAACGCTCACCTTCAAATTAAGAATCATTACGATTTACCACAAAAGGTAGTATACAGCAACTGTTCATGATTGTAAAGTAAGGAATATCGGCTTGTATTAAATATTCCTCTCGAAAAATAGGCACATTTCTTCTTTTTGCTACATAGAGTAAGTTGGAGGAGTGATGAGATGAATATTTTTGAAAACATCATTAATCATAAAGTAAATAATATTACTGCAGATGAATTATTAAAGTATGGGAAGCAATTCAATATTTCAGTAAAAAAAGCCGACGCAGAAAAAATCGCCCAATATCTTCGCGGAAAACAAGTGAATATTTTTAATGAAACTGAGCGAACAAAATTAATTAAAGAAATTGCAAAAGTAGCAGGCGTCGATACCGCTAAATCAGTTAATAAGCTTTTCTTAATGTTTACGAAGTAACCTTACTTACTGGTCATCGAGGAAAAAAAGCGTAGAAACAGCCATACAACTGTTCTACGCTTTTATACTTTAATCTGCCTGTATGTCTTCCAAAAGATTTTCATTGAACTCTTTAGATTTCAACATCGCGATTTCATGTTTATATGGCGCTTTTTTATTTTTCTTATCTTCTCCGACATAAGGTGTTTCTAAGATCTTAGGAATGTCCTGAAGCTGCGGATGGTGAACAATATAATTTAGTGCTTTAAAGCCGATATGGCCATGTCCTATATTTTCGTGACGGTCCTTCTTCATCCCGCGTTCATTTTTACTGTCGTTAATATGAAGCACTTTCAGACGATCTAAACCGATAATTTTATCAAAGCTATCTAAAACGCCATCAAAGTCTTCAACAATATTATAGCCAGCGTCATGAGTATGGCAAGTATCAAAGCAAATAGATAAATGCTCATTATGTGTGACTCCATCAATAATCATCGCTAGCTCTTCAAACGTTCTGCCGCACTCTGACCCCTTGCCTGCCATGGTTTCTAAAGCAATTTGAACATTTTCTTCCCCGTTCAACACTTCATTTAGGCCTTCAATGATCTTAGCAATGCCGGCTTCTGTCCCTGCGCCTACATGTGCACCTGGATGAAGCACAATTTGCTTTGCACCAATTGCTTCCGTTCGGTCTATTTCTGATCTCAGGAAGTTGACACCAAGCTCAAAAGTAGAAGGATTTGTTGTGTTGCCAATATTAATAATATAAGGTGCATGGACTACAATATCTGCCATACCATTTTCCTGCATATGTTTTAATCCGGCTTCAATATTCAAGTCCTCGATTTTTTTCCTGCGCGTATTTTGAGGCGCACCAGTATAAATCATAAAGGTATTTGCACCATATGATGCAGCCTCTTCACTTGCAGCAAGAAGCATCTTTTTTCCGCTCATTGACACATGAGAACCGAGTTTAAGCATAATTCCCCACTCTCCCCGTTAATTATTTTCGTTTAATTCTTCTCTCTCTCTTTTTAATTTTATCCATTTCCCATTTCATTTTTCTCTTATAGCCTGGCTTTACTTTTTTAGGTTTTTTTACGAGTGATTGCGCCTTTTTGTCCGTATCATCTGTTTGTCTTTGTCTATTTTTTCGTTTATTGCGATCATCTAGCTCGACCCATTCGCCTTTATTGAGATCGACATGAGAGAATTCCACTCCCATTTTATCCAATCTATTTAAAGCATCCTCATCAGACGGAGTGTAAATCGTTAAAGCAATCCCAGAATGTCCTGCTCTTGCCGTTCTCCCCACGCGGTGAATATAGAAATCCAAGTCTGTTGGAAGCTCGTAATTAATCACATGACTGATACCTTGAATATCAATGCCTCTTGCTGCCAAATCTGTTGCAATAATGTATTGATATTCCAAATCCATTATTTGCTTCATCATTTTCTTACGTTCACGCGGATTTAAGTCACCGTGGATTCGGCCAACTTTCAGCCCTTTACTCATCAATCCATCAGCCACTTCGTCAGCTTTTTTCTTCGTATTCGTAAATACAATCGCCAAATACGGATTAAATTGAATCAATGCATCATGAACGAGATTCACTTTATTTCTATGTCTTGAAGGAAGCAAGCGATGTTCAATCTTTGCTGCAGTCACTTGTTTTGGCTCGATTTGAATGTATTTTGGGTTTTCCATATATTTTTTCAAGAACGGCTTTAGCTTTTCTGGAATAGTTGCTGAGAATACAAGCATTTGCAATTTCTCAGGCATCCTTGAAGCAATTTGATCGACATCTTCTAAAAAGCCCATATCAAGCATTAAATCTGCTTCATCCACAATCAGCATTGGCGCAGTATGCACAAATAATGCCTGTTCCTTAATTAAATCATTAATTCTTCCTGGTGTACCAACAACAATCTGAGGCTGGGTTTTCAGCTTTTCAATTGTTCTTTGCTTGTCCGTTCCGCCAATATACAGACGCGCAGTAATTTCTTCACCCTCGGCACAATGCTCAGTTACCTTTAATACTTCTTGGTGAATTTGAGTTGCGAGCTCACGCGTCGGTGCAGTAATAATCGCTTGAACCTCCTGCTTACTGACATTCACTTTCTGCAGCATTGGCAAAACATAAGAATGTGTTTTCCCGGTACCCGTTTGTGATTGTCCAATCGCACTTTCGCCTTTTAAAACAGCAGGCATTAATCTTTCCTGAATTTCTGTAGGCTCATAAAAGCCCATCTGCTTTACAGCATTTATAATAAAAGGTTTAAAATTAAACTTATCAAATTTAGTTTCATTCATATGATTAACTCCTTACATTTCTTCGAATGTGAAAGAATAGAAAATAGAATCCTGTTTTGTTTTGAATCCAGCTTTTTTATCCATCATATTATTATAATAAAGTTTAGCTTAAATAACCAGCTATAGTTCCATTTCTCCGCCGATTATGCATAAATTCCCTGAAATCACATTTTATATAAGCACAACACCTAAACCAATTTAAGATTGCTGCATACTTTATAGCATATAGATATTTCACCTAAGTCTTTATCTATTATTGAAAGGAGGAGAAATGCTATATGTTTCCAGGACCAGGACCAAGGCCTAGAAATCCTTTTCAAGGCGGAATGCCTCCGAACCAGATGATGCATCCGATGCAAGGACGGTCGCCTAATCCAATGGGAATGATGCAGCGTCAGCCAATGAGAGGCCCTCAGAGCGGTGGATTAGGCGCAGCTGCCAGAGGCGGGAATGAACGCGGCGGCGGATTGCTCTCACGTATACTAGGCGGTGGTTCTCAAGCAAGAGGTGCGGCCAGCGCGGCTAGCGCAGCAGGAAGCAGAGCCGTGGGCAGTACCGGAGCCGGTGGATCAGGTATACTGCAAACGTTAACAAACCCAGGAGCCATAAATGGATTCCTTTCTAATACTCAGAAGTTTTTAAACACAGCTGGACAAATTGGACCGATGGTGCAGCAGTATGGTCCGATGGTGAAAAATATTCCATCGATGTGGAAGCTGTATCGCGGGTTAAAGAATTTACCTGATGCAGATACAAATGAAGAAAAAGCAGTTGAAACAGAAACGAAAGCTAAGAAAAACACTAAAACGAAACGAAAACCCGAATCAATTTCCACTGCTATTAAAAATGAAAATACTACAGAACCACCTCAAGAAGTAAAAAGAGAAACGTCAGGGCAATCTATGCCTAAGCTTTATATTTAATTTTTGGATGCAATTTTGCATCTTTTTATTTTTTCTAAAAGCGGACAAATTAAAAATGGAAATGGAAAGCACGAAAGTCTGAAATAATGGAAGTAAAACAGGGATTGTGGTCAAAATTCAGTGAGGCTCTCGTAAAAGTGAGTTCAAATTAATATTTGTGACCAAAATTCAACGTCGCTCAAGCTAAACAAAAAAGTAAAAAACACAAAATTGATTCATTATAGACGTAGGCCATAGCGTGCGGTGAATTTTGAACCTTGCCGCCGGCTCCTAGCTTTTGTCCAGCTATGACGGCTAGGAGCTCAAAGTCTTAGTCAGGCACCTTAAGCTTAATCTCCCCTTGTCACCGAATCCGCTTTTCCTATAACCCTCTCCTTTTGTATTATTGTGTTATGTCTTATATAATAGATTAGAAGAGATGGCGAAAGTTCATCTTGTAACCTAAAAATACAAATGAATAATTTACAGATAAATGCTGGAATTTAGGGAGGATATTCGATGAAAGTCATTAAAATTTCACCGCGTGGCTATTGTTATGGTGTGGTTGACGCGATGGTTATTGCTAGAAATGCAGCTCTCGATCAAACACTGCCCAGACCGATCTACATTTTGGGAATGATCGTTCATAATAAACATGTAACTGATGCGTTTGAAGAAGAGGGAATCATTACATTAGATGGGAAAAATCGCGATGATATTTTAGATCAGGTGGATTCTGGAACAGTTATCTTTACTGCTCATGGTGTGTCACCTCAAGTGAGGGAACGAGCAAAAGAAAAAGGACTTGTCACGCTTGATGCAACTTGTCCGGACGTTAGCAGTACACATGATTTAATTCGCAAGAAAAAAGATGAAGGCTTCCAAATTATTTATATCGGCAAAAAGGGGCATCCTGAACCAGAAGGTGCCGTAGGCGTTGCGCCTGACGTTGTTCACCTCGTCGAAACAATTGCGGATGTGAATCAACTTCAATTGTCCGACGAAAAAATTCTTGTGACTAACCAGACGACAATGAGCCAGTGGGATGTCGGTGATGTAATGGAACAAATTAAAGAAAAATACCCGCAAGCCGAATTTCATAAAGAAATTTGTCTTGCAACCCAAGTAAGACAAGAAGCCGTGGCCGAACAAGCAGGAGAGACAGATGTTCTCATTGTCGTTGGCGATCCTAAAAGCAATAACTCAAATAGGCTGGCCCAAGTTTCTGAAGAAATTGCCGGTACGAAGGCATACAGAATTGGCGACCTTTCAGAGTTAAAAATTGAATGGATTAAAGATGCTAAAACTGTCGGTGTCACTTCAGGTGCTTCAACACCGACTCCGATTACAAAAGAAGTGATCACATTCATTGAACAATTTGATCCTGAAGATTCATCAACATGGACAGCGGAGAAGAAAGTACCTTTATCTAAAATTTTGCCTAAGATTAAAAAACCAAAGACCGTATAACAATTTATCTAAAGGCGTTTGTCAATCAGCGATTGACAAATGCCTTTTCATTTGCAGCAAAAAAAGACAGTGTATACATTTTGATAAACGTTTACACTGCCTTGAACACATTTTTTAAATAAATTGAAAGGGATCTGTATGAATGGTGGAAGAGATGAACTGAACATCATAGCCTTTCTCCTCACAAAGCTGCTTCATCTTCTTAGCTACTCCATCCTTCATTACCTTCTCGACATTATGGCCGGGGTCGATAATATTCAAGCCGATCATCATTGCGTCATGAGCAACATGATAATACATATCACCTGTTACATACACATCTGCGCCCTTCATTTTTGCGGCTGTGAAATATTTATTGCCATCTCCGCCTAATACGGCCACCTTCTTCACCTTCGACTGCAAGTCTCCGACTACTCGTACAGCTGATACATCTAATGCATATTTAACATGCTCAGCAAACTCGCCCAAGGTCATTTCTCTCACTTCACCAATTCTGCCTAAACCAAGCGTCTCACCTTTATTATCTAGCTGGTAAACATCATATGCGACCTCTTCATATGGATGCGCTTTAATCATTGCCGATATGATTTTTTTCTCAAGATGCGCGGGAAAGATGGCTTCAATCTTTACTTCGTTGACAGACTCTATTTTACCAGGCTTTCCGATATGAGGGGTTGCCTCTTCATTTGGTAAAAATTCGCCTAACCCACTCGATGAAAAAGTGCAATGGCTATAATTCCCCAGCGCCCCTGCACCAGCATCACCAATGACTTTCTTTAAATGGTCCGCATCCTCTTCAGGAACAAATACGGCAACTTTTTTTAGAATTGCATCATAGGTCGGTACGAGCACTTCTGTATTTGTAAGCTCTAGTGCTTCGGCCAATAGATCGTTCACTCCGCCTTTTGCCACATCAAGATTTGTATGAGCAGCATAGACGGCAATATCATGCTTAATTAGCTTGGAAATCATTCTCCCTGCAGGAGAGCTTGTATCAATTTTCTTTAATGGCCTGAAAATTGGCGGATGGTGTGCAATGATTAGCTGCACCCCATGCTCAATCGCTTCGTCCACTACCTCTTCTAAAACATCTAGCACGACCATCACTTTTTCTACCCTTTGGTTTAAACTGCCAATCTGTAATCCAATCGGGTCACCTTCCATTGCATAACTCTTTGGAGAAAATTGTTCAAATAACTCAATAATCTCATGACCGTTCACAGATTTCATTTCACTACTCCCTCCACTAATCGTATCTTCTGCTGAAGCTCTTCTATTTTTTTAACATTCTCAGCATTTTTTTCCGCTTTTTCAATTTGTGTGAGTATTCTTTTCCAGTTCGTCATTTCTCTTTGCCATTTTTTCTTAAATGGTGCTGGCTGTTCCTTCATTAAAAAAGGACCGAGCAATAAACCCTCTTGCAAATTTCCATATGGCTTATCCACTTCTCCTCTTTCAGCTACTAATATTTCATAAATTTTTTCGTCTTCTTCTACCATGTTTTCCGCAATAAGCTCCCAACCATTATTACGCAGCCAGGTCCGAATAGAAATGGCGCTTATATTCGGCTGCAGTATTAATCTCTGCACCTTTTCAAGCTTTGTTTTTCCATTCTCAAGGATAGAAGCAATTAGCGCACCGCCCATGCCTGCTATTGTAACGACATCTACTTCCCCCACGGAGAGTACTTCCAGACCATCTCCTTTACGCACGGCAATGACGTCTGTTAGGCCCTCTTCCGCAACTTGCCCCTTCGCGGACTGATACGGACCTTCTACTACCTCTCCAGCTATTGCAGAAGGGACCATCCCATTCTTCACAGCATAGCAAGGCAAATAGGCATGGTCTGAGCCTATATCGGCTAAGCGATAGCCTTTAGGGATATAATTGGCAACGGCCTCTAGCCGTTGCGATAATCGATCAGTATTCATCTTGTCACCACTTTACTATGTATAAACTATCGAATGCCAATAGGCATCCTTTTGTATAGTATAAAAAAAGTCCTTTACATATGCAAAGGACTTTTCTTTTTACTTGTTATTTAATTTCAGCTAACCATGCAGCCATATCCGCTTCCTTGCCTGCAACCAAACCGCCAGGCATCGCACCTTTACCGTTAGTTAAAATTTCAATGATTTCATCTTCAGATAATCTTTCGCCAACTCCTGATAAAGCCGGTCCCATACCACCTTGGTATTGATCTCCATGGCAGGCAATACAGTTTTGTTGATATAATTCTTCAGGATCCGCTGATGCAGTTTCTTCAACTGGCGCTTCTTCACCTTCGCTTGCCAGATCATTCATATCGCCAAGGCCTTTAAATGACACAAGGAACATAGCGCCAATCCCTAGGATAGCAATAATAGCAAACGGAATTAATGGATTTCGATTCAATGTTTAAACCTCCCTTATGTAAGAACTTCTCAATATAAGTAAGTATATACAAACAATCTCTATTTTACTTTAAAAATCGATATTGGAAAAGCCCTAAAAGCAACTTTGTCGCTTCCTGTTCAAAATAATTTTAATAGACTGCCTATTTTCCCACAGGTAAAACTAAAAAGAAAACCTATCCTAACGATAGAGTTTTCTTTTTTCATAAAATTATACATTTGATTTTAGCAGCCTATTTGTCGAGCAATGACCATTCGTTGGATTTCAGAGGTCCCTTCTCCAATTTCAGTCAGCTTTCCATCTCTCATGTATCTCTCAACATGGTAATCCTTCATATAGCCGTAGCCGCCATGTATTTGTACCGCCTGATCAGTGATTTCCATACAAATCTCTGAAGCATACAATTTGCACATTGAAGCTTCTTTTGAAAACGGGCGTCCTTGATCTTTCAGCCAAGCTGCTTTATAAACCATATTCCGTGCAAGTTCAATTTTCATTGCCATGTCTGCGAGCTTGAATTGGATAGCTTGGAAATGTGATAATGCCCTGCCAAACTGCTGGCGCTCCTGCGCATACTTGAGCGCACGTTCATATGCAGCCTGCGCGATTCCCACTGCCATTGCTCCGATGCCTATCCTGCCCCCATCAAGGGTTATTAAAAATTGCTTAAATCCCTCTCCTTCTTTACCGAGCAGATGCTCAGCAGGCACGCGCACATCTTCCAAAACCAGTTCCGTTGTGTTGGATGCATGCAACCCCATCTTTTCATAATTGTCTATTACCTTGAAACCTTCTGCATCTGTCGGAACGATGATGGCACTTATTTCTTTCTTTCCATCTTTTTCTCCTGTAATTGCTGTTAAAGCCAAATGCTTCGCATAACTCGCGTTGGTTATATAGCACTTATTACCGTTTATAATATATTCTCCGTCTTTCTTAATGGCTGATGTTCTCGTTCCACCGGCATCTGATCCAGCGTTTGGCTCAGTTAGACCAAATGCCCCAAAGCTTTCACCAGTACAAATAGGAACTAAATACTTTTGCTTCTGGTCTTCAGAGCCAAATAAATAGAGGGGGGCGCCGCCTAATGAAATATGCGCTGAATAGGTTATCCCTGTAGAAGCACACGCCTTGCTCAGCTCTTCAGTAACAATCGCAAAGCTAATTGTATCTGCACCTGCTCCTCCATACTCTTCAGGAAAAGGCAGCCCCATTAATCCTAAATCAGCCATTTTTCGAAAAACTTCTAATGGAAATTGTTTTGTTCGATCCCTTTCTAATGCGCCTGGTTCCACTTCCTCTATCGCAAATTCTCGGATAGTCTTTAAGATCATATTTTGCTCAGATGTTAAATCGAAGTTCATAAACATCCCCCTAGAAACATTATTGTATACGCTTACATTATTATTATATAGTTAACGGAATAATTTTCTCAACATTTAAAAAATTTTAAATGTTGATTTATTATATGAAAATAAATTTAATTTGTAAGGTTACTAAATTGCCCCTTGAATAGATAGGAATAAACTATGTTCAAATCAGTAGAATTATTTTAGTAAAAAAGTTAAAAATATCAAAAAAATAAAAATGATTTTAATCTTCCATCAAGTTGAGTTTGCAATATAATTAACAATTCAGTAAAATAAGTTTTAAATAACGGCTTAATGCGTGTTTGAAAAAATGAAATTTTATGGTAGGATTACAAATATAACCAATTTAATCAAGCCGTTAAAAATTCATTTTTCTAGCTGATCTTACGTGCAAACGCTTACTAAAATAACCCTTTTCTAGCATAAATTTATAGGCAGATTTAACATTTCAGCTATAAAAAAATAGCTTACTCCACAAGGAGTAAACTATTTTTAAACTGAATCATTCTATTCTAAAAAGTCTTTTAATCGCTTGCTTCTGCTTGGATGTCTAAGCTTGCGCAACGCTTTTGCTTCAATTTGGCGGATACGTTCTCTAGTAACGCCAAAAACTTTACCTACTTCTTCTAAAGTTCTTGTTCTTCCATCATCCAAACCGAAACGTAGGCGAAGCACATTTTCTTCTCTGTCCGTAAGCGTATCTAATACATCTTCAAGCTGTTCTTTTAAAAGCTCGTAAGCTGCATGCTCTGATGGTGAAGTAGCATCTTGATCTTCAATAAAATCTCCAAGATGGGAATCGTCTTCCTCACCAATTGGTGTTTCTAATGAAACAGGCTCTTGAGCAATTTTTAGGATTTCACGAACTTTATCTGGTGTTAAATCCATATCCTCAGCAATTTCTTCAGGAGTTGGTTCGCGGCCTAAATCTTGAAGGAGCTGACGTTGAACACGAATTAACTTGTTGATTGTCTCTACCATATGAACCGGGATACGAATGGTTCTTGCTTGGTCAGCAATCGCTCTTGTAATTGCCTGGCGAATCCACCAAGTTGCATAAGTACTGAATTTGAACCCTTTGCGGTAATCAAATTTTTCCACCGCTTTTATCAAGCCCATGTTTCCTTCTTGAATTAAATCCAAGAATAGCATTCCGCGTCCTACGTACCTTTTAGCAATACTTACAACTAAGCGAAGGTTCGCCTCAGCCAGACGGCGCTTTGCTTCCTCATCTCCTTGCTCAATACGGTTGGCAAGCGAGATTTCTTCTTCAGCAGTAAGCAAATCCACACGACCGATTTCTTTCAGGTACATGCGTACCGGGTCATTGATTTTCACTCCAGGTGGAACACTCAAATCGTTAAGGTCAAACTCTTCTTCGTTTTTAGCTAACTCTTGAGCATTGGGATCGCTGTCATCATTGTCGCCAATAAGCTCTACACCTTGGTCACCAAGCAGTTCATAAAACTCATCCATTTGATGAGAATCCAATTCAAAATGGGACATTCTCTCTGCTATATCATCATAGGCTAGAACACCTGTTTTCTTTCCTGTTTCGATAATCTGCTCTTTCACTTGTTCCGGGGTCAATTCTGAATCAACCTCTTTCGAACGGGCCGATTTTTCAGCCATTTGTCCCCCTCCTTCCAAAAAATCACATAACGCATGGGACAGCATAATATGTCAAATATTACATTCAAATAAAAAAGACATGGTTCATGCAGTCTATATAAAATTAACGCGATGTCGCTTTAAAAGTATAAATCACTTTAGCGATTTCCTTAATTGGATAATTTCCATCGCGATTAATGCCGCTTTAGCGTAATCCTTCTGTCTTTCTGCTTCTTTTTCATCTTGTATTTTTTCTTTTATCTTTATCATCTTTTGATGATTCAACACCTGTTTTATATAATCAGATAATTCCTTTTCGGTAATCTCTTCATTTACAGGCATCATTTCTATATGTGCAACTACTTTGCGAAGCTGGTCGTCACCTAGAAAAAACATAAAATTGCTGCTATCAGGGGAATGACCACTATCATAATATGCCAATAAGTAAGTAAAAATTGCTTGATGCTCATCGATATTAAAAGTATTTCCCTGAAGCAAATCCTTTACTTTAAAAGTGGTGTCACTGCTTGTAAGCATGTGTGCGATTAATCTTCGTTCAGCATTATGAAAAGCTGGTTTTAATTCAGTCGAAGGCTTAACCATTATCATTGCTTGAGCTCGGCCGTTCCCTTGGTTCATTGGCTTTTGTTTCTCTTTGGAAAAATATACTTGCTTTTGCTGTTGTTTTAATGCTTCCAACGAGAGGGAAAACTCCGCAGCAAGCTGTCTAAGGTAATGGTCTCTTTCAACCGCTTTGCTTAAATTGCTTATTTCCTTTAATACTTCTTCTATATAGAGAAGTCGATCTCCTTCATCATTCAGCCTTTTTCCACGGCGAAGGTATCTCATTTTAAAGCCCATATAGGTTAAGCTCGATTCAATGACCTCATTGCGAAATTTTTCCTCGCTATATTGCTTAATATAATCATCGGGATCAAGATTATCCGGCATCCATGCAACTCTTACTTGACATCCAGCTTGCGTCAGCATTTCGAGTGCTCTATTAGCCGCCTCAATGCCAGCTTGATCTGAATCATAACATACAGTTACAGAATCAGTATTCTTTCTTATCAATGCCACATGCTCTTCTGTCAACGAGGTTCCCATTGTCGCCAAGCCATTTTCAACACCTGCACGATCAGCTGATATAACATCTGCAAACCCTTCAAACAGAACGGCTTTTTGCAGTTTTTTAATATGTGGCCTTGCCATTTGAAAATTATATAAAATTTTGCTTTTATTAAAAATTGCTGTTTCAGGGCTATTTAAATATTTGGGATCATCGTCCCCTAATGCTCTTCCTGAAAAAGCAATCGGATTCCCTTTACGATCAAAGATCGGAAACATGATTCTATTTCGAAAGCGGTCGAAAAAGCTATTGTCCTTCTCACGTCTAATAACCAGTCCCGCACGTTCCATTATTTCTAAAGGAAATTTTCTTTTCTGAAGAAATTTACAGACGAAATCCCATGAATTTAAAGAGTAGCCAATTTGAAACTTTTCTATTGACTCCATTGTAAATCCACGATTTAACAAATATTCCAAAGCTTGCTGACCATCTTTTGTATTTACTAATAAATGATGGTAAAATTTACGTAATAGGTTATGCGCTTCATGCATCTGTTGAAGCTCTGGTGAGACAGCTATCGACGTTGCTAATTGAGAGGAATCAATTTCAAGCTTCACATTTCCCTTTTCTGCAAGTTTCAATGCAGCCTCTTGAAACGAATAGCCTTCCAAGTCCATTAAAAAGGAAAAAGAATTACCACCAGCATGACAACCAAAGCAATGGTAAATTTGTTTATCTGGAGACACAGAGAACGACGGTGTATTCTCACCATGGAATGGACAAAGACCGAAATAGTTTCTTCCTTGTTTCGTCAAGTTCACATAATCTCCAATCAGATCAACTATATCAACTGATTGTCTAATTTCGTTTATTTTTTCCTCTGGAATACGTTCTGCCATAAGAACAACTCTCCCACTGTTACAATAGAGGTATTCTAGAAAAAAACCTATATTCCTTCAAATTTCGACAAGATTTTTGTCAATTGGTCAATAAACCTTTGCCGATCCTTTGCAGTATAAGGTTTCGGACCCTTCCCATAAATTCCTCTTCTTCTTGCTTTTGCTGATAAGTACCGCATGTCTAATGCAGTGCGAATCTCACTCTCCTCGTACAAATTTCCCTTAGGAGATAAAACATAAACATCATCGAGTAAGAGTGTGGATGCTAACCCAATATCCTGTGTGACAACAATGTCCCTTGACCTCACATGATTTTGAATGTATAAATCCACTGCTTCCTTGCTTGAATCAACAAATTTCCATTCATCATCATTTCTGTCATTTTTCATATGTGCGTAAGACGCAACAAATAAATATTGGACGGAAAAGGCTTTGGCAATTTCGACAATTTCAGATTTTACAGGACACGAATCTGCATCAATCATGATGATTGGTTTGTCTAATGTTCTAATAATTCTACATCACTCCGCATTTTCCTTCTTTCAACAAATAACTTTTGAAAAGAGATCATTGTCGAATTTTTTCTTGGTCAAGCCCTTGACTTCTCTCAATAAATAGTTTATTCGTTAAAAGTCAAGTCTAAACCTATTCTATTACATTTTTATCACAATTTTTTATTATAGTATATGATTCGAATAAATTCCAGAATAAACTTAATAATTACGATAATTTACTGAATACTCAAAATCATCCGGGCTAAACAAGAAAAATGCACATAATTTATAAGATTATGTGCTAATCCTTTAGAAGATTTCTGCGATAGTGATTTAAAACTAAGTTAGCCGTTTCTTCAACAGCCTTGTTTGTTACATCAATGACAGGACACTTAATTTGTTCAACAATTTTATCAAAATAAGTGATTTCTTCCTTTATCCTCTCAATATTTGCATAGCTGGCACTATCACTTAATCCTAAAGAGATCAATCGTTCACGGCGGATATTATTTAGTTTCTCCGGACTAATCTTCAGTCCAAAACATTTCTCCGGAGGTACAAGGAACAATTCTTCTGGAGGATCAACTTCTGGTACGAGCGGCACATTAGCCACTTTCAGCCTTTTATGAGCTAAATATTGAGAAAGTGGTGTTTTAGAAGTTCTAGACACACCGATTAAGACAATATCCGCCTTTAAAATCCCTCGCGGATCTCTCCCATCATCATATTTAACAGCAAACTCAATCGCTTCGATTTTTTTAAAGTAATCATCATCAAGCTTTCTCACATTGCCTGGCTCATACAAAGGCTCATTTCCACAGATTGACTGAATCTGATCCATTATCGGACCAATGATGTCATAGGCAAATATATTTTCCTTGTTGGCGACCTCAATCATATAGCTGCGCATATTCGGCTTGACCAATGTATAAGCAATTAAGCCATTATCCATTTTTGCTAGTGCAACCACTTCGTCAATATGTGATGTGTCTTCAACATATGGGAAGCGCTTGATTTTCACATCGCCGTTATTGAATTGACTAGTTGCTGCTTTCGTTACAAGTTCCGCTGTTTCTCCGACTGAATCGGATACAACATAGATGATTGGCATTTTCCCCATCCCTTAACACCATCTCCTTAAAAGAATTTAATGTTCACCAGCAAGAGCAACAAATGCTTTCGTTAAATTGGTTTTCGTTATTCTCCCAATTACCTCAAAGCCTTTTTCTGTTTCTTTAACAATAGGCATTCCGTCAATTTGCTTATCAATTAGCTGCTGAGCAACGTCAATTAATAGGTCTTCCTTTTGACACATTGTAATATTAGGCATACGTGTCATGATAATATTTACAGGGATTGCTGCCAACTCCTGCTTGCCTATACTTGCGCGCAATAAATCTTTACGGGAAAGAACACCTACAAGGAGTGAATCTTTATCTACAACAAATAATGTTCCAACATCTTCGAGAAACATCGTTACAATCGCATCATAAACAGAAGCACTCTCACTTACAACTACAGGGATGGATTGATAATCTTTCACATAAAGCTTTTGCATATTTTCTGTTAAAAGCTGGGCGCCTGTCTTCCCTGTATAAAAATACCCGACACGTGGTCTTGCATCCAAAAACCCTGCCATCGTTAAAATAGCCAAGTCTGGCCTTAGCGTCGCTCGGGTTAAATTTAATCTCTCTGCAATATGTTCACCAGTAATTGGGCCATTTTCTTTTACAATATCTAAAATCTTTTCCTGCCGCTTATTTAATTCGATTGTTCTCACCACCTTAAATGAAAAGCTTTCAATTATGTAAAACTGAAAGCAGCTTCTGAAAATATCTTTCGCTCTTCTTCTAATAATAAATTTCGTTTATATAATAAGGTTATACTTTTATATAATTATTATATACTATTTAAATTAAATGAAAAGAATTTGCTTTTTTAAAGTAAATGAGAAGCACTTGTTTTTTCTTAATCGGAAAGAGTCTGCCGGCAGAAAGACAGACTCTTTCAATCATATACAATATGCATTTAAATTGCGAGTAATATGCATTTATTTCACTAAAATTTGATTCATATTGGCAAATGATTTAATCATGTTCGCCAAATGAGCCATAAAACTTAAACGATTCTCTTTTATTGCCTGATTATCAGCCATAACCATCGTATGTTCAAAATAGTCGTCAATTTCAGGTTTTAATGAAATAAGTAACGTGTAGGCATCTTTTTCAGAGCTTGCCTTTTCAAGATTTTCTTTTACAGACAAGAATTTTTCATACAGCTGCTGTTCATGATCATTTTCAAACAGCGCTGTGTTTATTTCACCTACAACCTCTGCCTTCGAAGAGATGTTGATGATTCTGCTTAGTGCTTCGACATTCCCCTTAAAGCCTTCGGCGTCTTTCTCTTGATTAAGTACTTCTGCACGCTTAACGAGAGAAGGAATCGAATCGAGATGGTGGCCAAGAACTGCATCAATTAAGTCATATCTAATCTGTTTTTCCTGCAAGCTATACTTGATTCGCAACTTGAAGAATGAAATCATTTCCTCTTCAATTTCTTGCTTATCCTTTTTATTGATATTTGCTTCTGCTGTTAATGAAACCGCTGCTCGAATTAAATCCTCCAAAGATACTTCCCATTCTTGGTCTAATAAAATCTGAACAATGCCAGCTGCTTGGCGTCTTAGTGCGTAAGGATCCTGAGAACCGCTTGGAATAATGCCTATTGCAAAACAAGAAGCAATCGTATCCATTTTTTCAGCAATTGACAAGACAGCCCCAGGAATGCTTGATGGTGTCCCGTCCTCTGCATTTCTAGGCATATAATGCTCATTTATCGCTTTTGCTACAGCTTCCTCCTCACCTTTTTGCAAGGCGTATTTTTCACCCATAAAGCCTTGAAGCTCAGGGAATTCATAGACCATATTTGAAACTAAATCAAATTTAGAAATCTCAGCAGCACGATCAGCAGCTGCCTTATCCTCGCTATTTAATGCAAGCAAGCCGCTTAATTTATTCGTTAAACTTCTCACTCTGCCTACTTTTTCAGCCAAAGTACCGATTTCTTCATGATACACAATTTTTTCGAGTTTTTTAAGTGACGTATTTATTTCTGTTTTTTGATCTTCTTTATAGAAAAAGTCTGCATCTGATAATCTTGCTCTTAAAACTTTTTCATTGCCCCTAGCAACCGTATCTAGATGCTCATGGCCTCCATTTCGTACAGTCACAAAATAAGGAAGCAACGCGCCTTCTTGTGATTTCACTGGAAAATAGCGTTGATGCTCTTTCATTGAAGTAATTAAAACTTCATCAGGAAGGTCTAAATACTCCTCTTCAAAGCGACCGTATAATGCAGTTGGATATTCTACAAGATTTGTTACTTCTTCCAATAGATCTTCATCAATTGGGATAACCCAATTTTGATCCTCTTCTATCCTGCTGAGCTGAGACCTAATTGCCTCTTTGCGCTCCGCAGCATCAACAATTACATATTGACCAAGCAATGCTTTAACATAATCTTTTGCTTCATTTATTTCAATATTTTTTCCGAGAAAACGATGGCCTCGGGTTTCGTTTGCAGTTTTGACTTCTGTTATTTCAAATGGAATTACTTCATTTCCGAACAAGGCAATGATCCATTTGATTGGACGAACGAAGCGCAGCTCTTTATCTGCCCATTTCATGTTTTTTGGGAAGGTTAGTGCTGAAATAATTTGTTGAAGCTCAGGCAATAAAGCTTTTGTTTCCTGGCCTTTAATAAATTTATTTACATGCACATACTCTACTCCATTGATTTCTTTGAAATAAATGTCATCAGTTGAAACCCCTTGTCCACGACAAAAGCCGATTGCAGCTTTCGTCCAATTTCCTTCGTCATTTAAAGCGATTTTTTTAGCTGGACCCTTCGCTTCCTCATGAATATCTTCTTGCGTCTCATTCAGTCCTTCAACAACTACAGCTAGACGGCGCGGAGATGAGTACGCTTGAATGTTTTCAAAACTAATGTTTTTCTCAAGCAGCCATGCCTGCACTTTATCTGAAAGCTGGTTCATGGAATTTGTCACAAATCTTGCCGGCATTTCCTCTAAACCGATTTCTAAAAGGAGATCCTTCTTAGTCATTGCTTTGTTCCTCCTTCTGCTTCAATATCGGGAACCCGAGTTTTTCCCGCTCTTCATAAAAGGTTTTTGCCACTTTTCTAGCTAGTGTCCGGCAGCGGCCGATATAGCCCGTTCTCTCCGTTACAGATATGGCGCCACGTGCATCAAGTAAATTAAAAGTATGCGAACATTTTAAAACATAATCATAAGCCGGATGTACAAGACCTTCATCCATTTGTCTATGCGCTTCTTTCTCATATACATTAAAAAGATTAAAAAGCATATCGACATCCGATGTTTCAAATGTATATTTGGAATGTTCATATTCAGGCTGACCAAAGATATCACGAACTGTAAATCCATCTGTCCATTCTAAGTCAAAGACATTTTCCTTATCTTGAATATAGGAAGCCAATCTTTCAATACCGTATGTGATTTCAACAGATACCGGCTTACATTCTAATCCACCGACTTGTTGAAAATATGTAAACTGGGTAATTTCCATGCCATCAAGCCAAACTTCCCAGCCTAGACCTGCACAACCAAGTGACGGGTTTTCCCAGTTATCTTCAACAAAGCGAATATCATGCTGCAACGGATCAATGCCAAGCGCTTTTAAAGACTCTAAATAAAGTTCTTGGATATTATCCGGTGAAGGCTTCATGATTACTTGAAATTGATGATGCTGATACAGTCTGTTCGGGTTATCGCCATAACGGCCATCAGCCGGACGTCTTGAAGGTTCTACATAAGCCACATTCCATGGCTCCGGCCCAATCGCTCTTAAAAAAGTATATGGGCTCATTGTTCCTGCACCCTTTTCAGTATCGTAAGCCTGCATTAAAATACAACCTTGCTCAGACCAATGTTTTTGCAATGTTAAAATCATGTTTTGAATATTCATAAGCCACCTCTTTCATTATTTCAATAGCTTTTTAGCCAATAAAAATATAAAAACTCTCGTCCCTATGCCATGATGATATGGCATAGGGACGAGAGTTAACCCGCGGTTCCACCCTATTTGCTGCTAAACTGCAGCCTCTTTTGCTATCATTCCACTGTTGCTCCAGAGCTCCCTTCGTTAACGATCTATACCCGGCTTCCACTATTCCAGGCTCGCTATGATAGAGTATGTTAAGTACTCTTCTCTTTCTCAGCAACAAATACATTTTATTAAAATGAATCATAGCGAAATTTTTTCAGAAAGTCAATACTCATGTAAAAAATTATTAGTAAGAACTCTGCTATACCAATCCTTTAAAGTTAGCCATTTGGTCGAGAAAGCGTTTCGTTTTTAACGTTAAGCCCGAATACTCATCATAATATGCTGAAATAATTTTTTTCAACTCAGCCTTAGTCATATCTTTCACAGAAATATTGCCAAGCCGCGAAAGGTCAAAATAATAAAACAGTCTCAGCAGCTTTACAGTTGCTGGTGATATTTTATAGTGATATGGATCTTTTTCTAAACATCGGTGACAAATCAGGCCACCCTCCCTTATAGAAAAAGAAAATTCTCCATCTGTATTTTTACAAATTGCACATTGATTTAAAACTGGATACAGCCCTAATTGATTGAGCATTTTCATTTCGAATATATTCGTAATGATTTCAGGGTCATTTCCTTCATTAATCAACTGAATTGATTGCATAACCAGCTCAAACAAAAAGGGATTTGGCCTTTTTTCCTCTGTCCCTTTATCAAGTAAATCAACAATATAGCTGACGTAAGCTGTGAGGAAAATATCTTCTTTAATCGAACGCATCGATTGGATGATATCACCTTGCTGCAGGCCGCCCAAGCCTTTTCCTCTTTGCACGAGAAAGTGTCCATAAGTAAAAGGCTGGGTGACAGCAGAGAGCCGACTACTCGGCTTTTTAGCTCCACGTGCCATCACACCAACCTTGCCCCATTCTCTTGTAAAGAGAGTAACTATTTTATTTGATTCGCCATAATTTACTGTTCGAATGACAATGCCTTCACATTTTTCAAGCATTTCATGTCACCATCCTTCATATGATGACAACCTATGAGATGGGAAAGTCAAGCTCTGCTAGTTCTTCATCTTGATTTTCGGGTATATCTTGATTGTCTTTTTCCAACTCCTTGAAAAGAAGGTATGTGTCAATATTACCTGTGTGTGAAAAGAGTTTCCAAGTAAAATCTTTCATCGATAACCCCACCTTTTTGTTTGTACTAGCAACCATATAAAATTCCTTTAATCTTATCATAGCCTGTCTTCTGAAAATCATAAGACGAAAAATTTGTTAAAAGAAAACATGCATAAATTCATGGAAAGTAAAATAATTTAGTTAAGGTTGAATGATTAGTATTCGTCCTCTCTAAATCCAAAGTCTCTCAGCTGCGACATTTTATTTCGCCAATCTTTCTGCACCTTTACCCATAGTTCGAGATAAACCTTCGTGCCAAGCAAATTTTCAATGTCCACCCTTGCTCTCTTGCCAACTTCCTTTAGCATTTTCCCTTGTTTACCAATCACGATCCCCTTTTGGGAATCCCGCTCTACAATAATTGTTGCCATGACATGAATGATATCCTTGTCACCCTGTCTTTCAATTTTGTCAATAAGGACGGCAAGGGAATGAGGTATTTCTTCTCTCGTTAAATGCAAAGCTTTTTCTCTTATTAATTCCGAGATAATAAACCTTTCCGGATGATCTGTCACTTGGTCAGCTGGATAGTATTGAGGTCCTTCCGGCAAATAATTTTTTATTTGCTTAAGAAGATTATCGACATTATTTCCTTCTAGTGCAGAGATAGGTACAATGTCACTAAAATCGTATTTTTCTTTGTATGAATCCATAATAGGAAGCAATTGATCAGGGTGAATGCGATCAATCTTGTTAATGACCAGAATAATTGGCGTGTTCACTGTCTGGAACTTCTCAAGAATGAATTCTTCCCCTTTACCAAAGCCTTCCTCTGCATTTACCATAAATATAATGGCATCGACTTCTTTAAGGGTATTTTGCGCAACCTTCATCATAAAATCACCAAGTTTATGCTTTGGCTTATGAATCCCTGGGGTATCAATAAATATAAATTGTGCGTCGTCTGTTGTTAATACACCTTGAACTTTATTTCTTGTTGTCTGCGGTTTATCACTCATAATGGCAATTTTTTGGCCAATTACCCTGTTTAGAAATGTAGATTTCCCAACATTAGGTCTTCCGATGATTGAGATAAACCCTGATTTATGTCCTTGTTCGTTATTCATTTAAATCCTCCGGTGAAAATGCCCCTGGCAATAATTGTTCTACTGTTAATTTCTGTATATCCCCATTCATGTTTGTTAAGATAATCTCCATATCTTTTGAGCAAAGCTCTGAAATGACCTGCCTGCACGCCCCACATGGCGAGACCGGTCGACTTGTATCAGCTACTACCGCTAAAACTGCAAATTGTGTTACGCCCTCAGAATAAGCTTTAAAGAGAGCCGTACGCTCTGCACAATTACACATACTATATGCGGCATTCTCTATATTACAGCCGTGGAAAACTGTACCATCTTCTGCTAATAATGCAGCTCCAACTTTAAATTTTGAATAGGGAACATATGCTTTATCTCTTGCTATTTTTGCTTCCTGGATTAATTGGTTGATATTCAAGTCCGTCTTCCTTTCTAAAAAGGCTTATTGCCTTCTTTTATTTTACACCATTTCTTTTGTAAAATCATGGGTTGTTGTCATTTTGTAATAAATAAATAGAATTTTCAGTAAATAAACCCATTTTAGCATTCACTGTTCTGCCATTTTAGCCGATTCCAATTTTATTTACAAATAGAAATAAAAAAAACCTTTCTAAAATATAAATAAGCCAGTTTCTCCTCTAGAAGAAACTGGCTTAGGTTACACTATAGCAGTTCTGTTATTTTTGGTAAAAAGATGATAAGTCCTACAACAAATGCAACGAAAGCGTAAACGAGCACTGCACCAGCTGCAATATCTTTCGCTTGTTTAGCCAATGGGTGCAGCTCTGCAGTTGCCAAATCAACCACTCTTTCAATCGCCGTATTGACCAGTTCAAGCGCAATCATTCCACCGACTGCAAAGATAATAAATAGCCACTCAATCGTCGATAATGACATGAGGCTACCAATAATTACGACTAACACGGTAATGACTATATGAATTTGTAAATTCCTTTCGCGTTTAATCGCTGAAAAAATTCCCGAAAATGCATAATAAAACGATTCAAATAGGCTGCGATTCCGCTTTGGCCGTCTATCTTTCCAATCCGTACTCATCTAAAATATCCTTCTGGCGCGTAAACATAATCTTTTCCTCCTCAGTCGTTTCATGGTCATAGCCTAACAGGTGGAGAAAGCCGTGAACTGCAAGAAAACCAAGCTCTCTCATAAAGGTATGGCCGTATTCTTCCGCCTGTTCTTTTGCCTTTGGAATCGAAATGATAATGTCACCCAATACTCTTGGGAGATCCTCTCCCATTAATGCAATTTCCCCCTCTCCTAATTCCTCCATCGCAAAGGAAATCACATCTGTTGGACGGTCTTTATCTCTATATTCGCGATTGATCTCCTGTATTCGCTCATTATTTACAAATGTAACAGAAACCTCTGTTTCACCATCTACATTTTCCTTCTCTGCCGCAAAATTCAATAGTTGATTAATCTCTGCTATCTGGCTCTCAGTTAAGTCTTTCGTTTCATCTATAAAATCTATTATTAAATTCATGCTTGCTTCACCTTCTGATTCGTCATTTCTGGATATTCAATTCTTGAGTGGAAGATTCCATTCAATGTTTCATTAAATGAATGGGCAACTATCTCGAGCTCTTTTAATGTTAAATCACATTCATTTAACTGTCCATCCTGAAGACGGTCAGAAATAATTTTGCGAATGAGATGATCAATTTGCTCAGGAGTTGGCTGGGACATAGAACGGACTGCTGCTTCCACACTGTCGGCAATGCCGATAACAGCCACTTCTTTTGTTTGTGCCTTTGGACCAGGATAGCGATAGTCCTCTTCTTTAACGTCCAATCCACTCTCCATAGCTTTATGGTAGAAAAATTTCAATAATGTTGTCCCGTGATGCTGCTCTGCAATATCAACAATTTCTTTTGGCATTTTATGCTTGCGCAGCATTTCCGCCCCATCTTCAGCATGGGCAATGATGATATTTTTACTTGTTTGCGGCGGAAGCTTATCATGAGGATTATCAATATTTATTTGGTTTTCAATAAAAAACTGCGGTCTTTTCGTTTTACCGATATCATGATAATAACAGCCTACTCTTGCAAGCAGCCCATTTGCTCCTATCGCTTCACAGGCAGAATCTGATAAATTGGCGACCATTACACTATGATGATACGTCCCCGGCGCCTCAGTTAATATTTTCCTGAGCAGCGGATGATTCGGATTTGATAGCTCTATTAATTTCATTGCCGAAAGCATGCCAAAGCCAGATTCAAAGAACGGAAGGAAGCCAATAGTCAGGACAGCAGATGATATGCCTGAAACAAAACCAGCGATAAAGTAAAATCCATATTCCATTAAATCTATTTGCCCATTGCGCAACAGCATGAGAGAAATAATCACCAAAATATTCACACCCGACACAAACAGGCCAGCCTGCAATATTTTTGAACGCTGATTATGTTTGCTTAAGAACAAAATACCCGCAATACCGCTGCAAATAATGTAAATACCCGCTGTAACATGAAAGGTGCCTGTCACACCTTCATTAAAAATCAGGCTGCCGCAAATAGACAGAATGACAGAATAATAAATCGCCAGCTTTTCATCAATTAAGATCTTAATGAGCATGCCGCCCATTGCAGCTGGAAAAACATAAACGATTTCCGAGTATTCAAACGCTTGAATATAACTGATTCCCTTCATCAGCAAAAGCGAGATAACAAAAACGATGCTGTACACTAATAAGTAGTTTTGCTTAATATCTTCCGTACGATTTAATTCATAAAAATAATAATATGTAGCACATAAAATAACTAATATGATAAGCCCAAGTCCAATAAATGGCTTAACTGAATTTTCATTATCAAGCATGCCTACTAATTCAAGCTGACGGTAAACCTCGCGGCTGATGAGCTGATTTTGCTCAACAAGAATTTGACCTTGGAGAATCTTTACAGGCTCTACCCCTTCAACAGCTGTTTGACGTGCTTCCTGGGTCGCTACAGGGTCATAAAATTCATTTTGATAAATAGCGTAACGGCCCAGGTCGACCATGGAAGAGCGAAGGTTTGCGTTTAAAGAGGTTAAGTTAATTTGATTTTCTACTCTCTTCTTCGCATTCTCTACACCATCTGCTGGAATACGCTCCTGCATTACATTATTGATTTCTGTAACGGTTACATCCTTTGCAATTGATAAATCCGTTGAATTTGCTTCTAAAAGAGCGAGCAGAACGTCATCTGAAACTTCCTTCGTCACACCTTCAGTAAGTTTCTCTTTTGTACGTTCAAGCTTCTCTTCTATACTTATTTTTTTCACCTTAGATTGATTGCTGTCTTCACTATTTTCTGCAGCCTTTTCAGCAGCTTTTTTATCCTCTTCAACCGCTTCATCATTTACTTCTGATACAGTGTCAAATATGGATGTAATCAAATCTACTCGGTTTTGTGCGATTTCCTTTTTTACTACATAAACATCTGATACTTGATTTTCAGCATCTTTTTTCTTTTTTTCAGTACTTGCTTTATCTTCAATCGTTATAGGAGATCGGATTGTCTGTTCAGCAACGGAAAATAAGCTTAAATCTAATTTCTCCGGCCGTACATTAGAGAACATTGTAAAATACATGATGATTCCAAGAAGGAGAAATAATAATATTCTCATAAATGTTATTTTTAATAAATTTCTTAGCTTCGTCATATACAGCTGGAGCTTATCCAATTTATTGTTCCTCCTATCTTGGCGGACTGTTATGCCAAAAAAGCCATGGCTATCGACTTCAATTATGTAAAATCATAACAGCTTTTTGTGAAACTTTCATCAAAATTTTCTCATTTTACCCTTATTAATATACTAGTATTTTACCCTATTTTTCCTTATTTCAGCAATCAAGTATAGAATTTGCCTACTTTTGTTCACATTTCAATAAAAAAGCACATGGCGCCCTGCTCAACGTCGTATAACTGGAAGGGCTTGTGCTTTCGATAAGGTGAAAATCCCACAGTGGGATTTTCCTTCATCTTTGAGCTGTGGGTCTTACCGCCCGTTAATCTGCGATGAAGGAAACACGGTGGGCGTTAGCAACCTATGTTGACTTACGCAAGCGAGGAGACCTGAAGTTTGATAGGAGCTGGAGCTAGACATTTTTCTAGCTCGAAGAAACTTTTACTTCCTTATCTCAAAAGAAAACCGCTGGTTGCCAGCGGTTTTCTTTATTCTTGTTTCTGTTCATATGCATGTATAATTCGTGCAACTAATGGATGACGAACAACATCACTTTGCTCAAGGTGTATAAAGGCAATTCCCTTCACACCGCTTAATATGTCTTCACCAACGATAAGACCTGACTTTACGCCTCTAGGCAAATCAACTTGAGTTCTATCGCCTGTTATAACCATTTTAGAACCAAACCCTAATCTAGTTAAGAACATCTTCATCTGGGCTTGCGTCGTATTCTGTGCTTCATCCAGAATAACAAAAGCATCATCAAGCGTTCTTCCCCTCATATAAGCAAGCGGGGCTATTTCAATCGTTCCTCTTTCAATCAATCGCTGTGTATGCTCTACCCCTAAAATATCATGCAGGGCGTCGTATAGAGGTCTTAAATATGGATCCACCTTCTCTTTTAAATCACCTGGGAGGAATCCTAGGCTTTCACCTGCTTCGACAGCAGGACGGGTGAGGATCATACGTTTAACCTGTCCATTTTTTAATGCATTTACAGCCATAACTACAGCCAAATATGTCTTTCCTGTACCGGCTGGTCCGATGCCGAAAACGAGATCATTCTCCTTCATTGCCATTAAGTACTGACGTTGGCCGAGTGTTTTAACCCTGATCGGTTTTCCTTTAGCATTTTTCGTAATCTCTTCTTCATATAAATCTCTAAAATATTCTAACGTGCCTTTTTGTCCCATTTGTAGCGCATATACAACATCACGCCCACTAATATTAATCCCTTTTCTGATGACAAAAAGTAATTTTTCAATCACTTTGCCAGCTAACTCTACAGATTCCGGCTCTCCGGAAACATATACAGTTTCCCCTCTTGTCACAATTGAAATGTTCAATTCCTGTTCAATTATTTTTACGTTGGCGTCTCCATTGCCAAGCAGCGCAATTGCTTCATTTGGGTCCTCAAAGTGGACATTTAATGTTTTTAAATCATCTGTCATTCTGTATCTCCTTGGATTATTGGTTGTCCTTCAGCAATATTCTCAATAATTTGGAAATGTATTGATAATGTAACTTTACCATTGTCTACAGCTTGGTGCAAAACATTTTCCCCTTTTATCTCTACATTTTCACCTAAATCATTCTTTATTTTATTTCTTGCCAGTTTTTTTGCCTCTTCAATCGCCTCTTTGTGATCATATACTTTTGTCATCTGTTCGCTTTCGCGATACGTTTTTTCTACATAAGATATAGGCAATTCCCATTTTAAAAACTTAAATTTTTTTTCATTCTCTTCTACTTCATATTGTTCAAAGCCTATTTTACCGAAGCCCCAAATTGGCAGGCGAAATAAATCAAAATTCAAAGAATGCTTTATTTTTTCATTCCCGGTATATACTTGTGATGTTTTCTTTAGTGGGTAGCTAACATCTGATTTATACCATGTTTCTGCAAAAACCTCACCCTTGGCGGCAACTGTCTCCACCTTCACATCATTCCCCATTTCACCTGAAACTAAAAGGTCTCCTGGTTTTACGAAATCATTAATTTTCACTACAGGCAATCCTTCTTCAACAAACATCCCTACAATTGTCCCTTTCTTTTTAGCGACGAGATTTTGCGGGGATACATACTCAGGCTTTTCCGGTTCATTCTTTTCTACAACTTGCAGATGGTAGGTTGTCCCTTTCAATTCGACACCAACCCATGTGATTTCTTCAATGCTATTAGTTAAATGGCGCTGAATGCCTTCGGGTGTATCAATGAAAAACTGGAGCTTCCCTTTCTTAACGCCAATTTCTTTTAATTGCTTCATCATTTTGTATTCTGTCGCAGGGTTTGCCCCCTTAATTTCAATGCCCCATACCATATTTGATAAGACAAAGATGACTAAAATAAAACCTATCGCTCCAATTAGAAATCCGCTATTTTTCAGCATTCGTTTTTGCATAAACGGAAGGCCTTTTCGCTTAATAAATTCAATCTTGCATTCACTTTTCCGCGCATAGGTTCTCAGCTTCTTAGCATCTTCCAATTTCATTTCAAAGGTAAGTGCATGCGTGCCGTGACTCTTAACATTCCAAACAGAAATACCGTCACGCGTTAGCATATTGATAAATCGTTCAATGCCTCTACCGCTTGTCCTAACTTTAACAATCCCTTTGTAAAACTCAAGCCACTGATTCTTCATATCTTCCTCCCAATGAATAGATATAAGCAAGCGGAATCGCTAATCCTAGGTAGCTTTACTTCCAATGGTTAGCGATGTTGCTCTGCCCCTGCTTATGTCACGAATGAAAGCTAATAATCAATACAACGAAGAATTAAGTTATATAAATTACTTGATCAATCTTCCCCTCTAATAAAATCTCTTCAGGCAAAATTGTTTTTATTACAAATGCATTTCCTTTTATCAACAGCTGTCCTTGCTCTAATAACAGTCTTACTTCTTTATCCGAAAACGCAAGCAGGCCGCGGTGATTCTCAATATAGATATGAATTTGTCCTATCATTGTAATCCGGGGCAAATCCATCATGACATCTTGAGGAAGTTCCATATTTTTTGTCATCCAGCTCTTTAAAAGCTGTCCCCACTTTTTTGCCATAAAAAAAGAACCCCCTTTCATCTCATATGTATGAAATGAAAAGGGGTTCTAGCACTTTTTTCAGTGCGAATTTATTATTTTCTCTGCCTTGCACGATGAGGTTTCATCGAACGTGGCGGTCCAAGTATTTCCGACCAGATAACTGCATCGACGAGCTTTTGGCTTCCTACAGTCATTGAAGGCTGCTTCACGTTACCTGAAAGTGATGAGGATGCTCCTTTTTCAGTGGAAGACAGAAAAGCATTTGCTTTCTTTTCAGCTTGCTTTCTCTGTTTTCTTAGGGCTGCAATTTTTTCCTCCACTTCCTGCTTTCGATCAGATATCTCTGCTTCATAATGCGTTGATACTTCTTTTGCATATTTCTTTAATTGATCTTCATTGACATCAGCAATAGGCTTTCGCTCTTCACGCTCAACTTCAGCCGACATGGTTTGCTGCTGCCTAGTCTCCTGTTGTCTTTGCTGTTGCTGTTTTTGCTTTTGCTGCTGTTTTTGCTGCTCCTGCTTGCTTTTATTACCGAATACAGAAGTAATAATCCCAATAAGCACAACAATAAGCAGCGGATTTTGTAGCAAAAATTCTATCATTAGGAACGATCCTCCCTTCCAGGGGATTGAATATCAGAATGATTAGTCATTCTTCGGTCCTTTTTTAGATTCGTCGGATACTTTGCTAATGGAATCCCTCATATCCGTATCTGCTTCGATATTTTGGATGTTCATATAATCCATTACACCAATATTACCTGATTTAAGGGCATCTGCCATCGCTAATGGCACTTGAGATTCTGCTTCAACAACTTTCGCTCTCATTTCCTCAACTTTTGCTTTCATTTCCTGTTCTTTCGCTACAGCCATTGCACGGCGTTCTTCCGCTTTAGCTTGTGCGATATTTTTATCTGCTTCTGCCTGTTCAGTTTGTAATTCTGCGCCGATATTTTTACCGATATCAACATCAGCGATATCAATGGATAAGATTTCAAATGCCGTTCCTGCATCCAAGCCTTTTGATAAAACTGTTTGTGAAATCATATCAGGGTTTTCAAGAACCTCTGTATGTTTTGTAGATGAACCGATTGTGGATACAATTCCCTCACCAACACGGGCAATAATTGTTTCTTCACCTGCACCACCGACTAATCTGTCAATGTTTGCTCTTACTGTGATTTTTGCTTTTGCTTTTACTTCGATACCATTGATAGCCACACCAGAAATAAATGGTGTTTCAATAACCTTAGGGTTAACACTCATTTGCACAGCTTCTAAAACGTCACGACCTGCTAAGTCAATTGCTGCGCTTCGCTCAAAGCTTAATTCCATGTTTGCACGGTGTGCTGCAATCAAAGCGTTTACAACACGGTCAACATTACCGCCAGCTAAGTAATGGCTCTCTAGCTGATTTGTCGTAACATCAAGTCCTGCTTTATGCGCTTTAATTAATGGATTGATGACTCTGCTCGGAATAACCCGACGTAATCTCATCCCAATAAGTGTGAAAATGCTTACTTTTACACCTGCTGCCAATGCTGAAATCCACAGCATTACCGGCACGAATGTGAATAATACTGCTAATGCGATAATCGCAAGTATAACGATTACTACTGTAAAGATTGATGCTGGATCAATACCCATGAATCTGCCTCCTGAATGTTTATTTATTTATTTAAATTAGGTACTTCTCTTACTACTACGCGAGTGCCTTCTGCTTTTACAACAACGACTTTCGCATCTTTCAAAACAAATCCGCCTTCGCTGACAACATCAATTCTTTCATTGTCAATCACTACAGTACCTGAAGGACGGAGCCCAGTCAACGCATATCCTTCTTTTCCGATAAGTTCAGAACGGGTTTTATTCGAAATATAGCCACTTTCAGTATTTGTGGAATCACTTAAAACGAGCTTTTTGAAAAATTTCATTTTTTTACCAAACACCTTTACCATTAAAATAGATACTACTATTGCACAAGCAATCGCAATTAAAATGGAGATAGCCATATGCTGTATATCGCCACCTGCCATAAACAAACTGCCAAGAACAGCACCAATGCCCAGTATTCCTGCAATACCTCCAGGAAGGAAAAACTCTGCAATAATTAAGCCAATTCCAATAATGAATAATATTAATGATTCATACCCGGCTAAACCGGCAACTAAATGACCATAGAAGAATAAGATAAGCGATGATATCCCCATAAGCCCTGGTATGCCGAATCCAGGAGAGTAAAGCTCTAAAATTAAGCCTATGCTTCCAATAGAAAGTAAAATCGGTACGACATACGGGTTAGTTATAAACCTTGCCACTTTTTCTGCAAAGCTTTCATCAACGGAGCGGATTTCAGCATTTTCGTAGCCTAAATGCTCCAAAAGTTCAGCTCTTGTAGCAAATGTTCCTTCTGAATATTCAACTTCAAGTGCTTGACTTGCCGTTAATGTCAGCAGCTTTCCCTTCGGTGCGCCAAGTTCAGGTAAATCTACAGAATCATCTGCCATTGCCTTAGCGATGATTGGATCTCTACCGCTTTGTTCAGCTGCAGCAGTCATGGCAGATAACCAATAAGAAACTGCTTTTTGATCAGCCGTATTTCCCTCCTGATCAATAATGGCCGCTGAACCCATTGTTGCTCCAGGAACCATATAAATTTCATCCATATTTAATGAAATATATGCACCCGCTGAAAGAGCCTGTGTATTTACATATGAAATGGTCTTCACATCTGTTGAATTAAGCAAACGGCCTATTTTACTGGCAGCATCGACTTCTCCTCCAGGTGTATTCATTTCAAAAATAATCGCAGACGCATTTTCTTCCTCAGCTTCCTTCACTGCCCGTTCAAGAAAGGCATATAAACCTTTTTCAACCGTTTCTTCGAACGGTACAATATATACTATTTCATTGTTCGCATCTCCTTTATTAGCTGGAATGAACAATAACATAAATGCACTAAGAAATGAAAGGATGATGATTAGTTTTCTAAGCTTCAACTCTTTACCTCCTTCCCTTCAAATTGACCCTCCCCAATTCATACGTATGTATGTAAAAAAGGTTTCATATTTATTTCAATAATATTATTTTCTCTTTTTTATTGTAACTTAATACCGTAGCAATGAACAGAGGTAGAGAAGAAGGGGAATGCAGAAGTACCTGTCACCCACAAAATTCGACAAACTTAGACATCCCGATTAAGTTTGTTCAGGTTTTTTAGAGATATAAAAAGACCGTAAGCGAATGCTCCGGTCTTTCGTACATCTTTTTTATGAAAGGTGTTGTTGTACAAGTTTATTGATTAGTGATCCATCCGCTTTACCTTTTAGCTTCGGCATGACAGCGGACATCACTTTACCCATATCAGCTTTTGATGAAGCACCTGTTTCTTGAATTGTTTGTTGAACAATTTGCGAAACTTCCTCCTCTGAAAGCTGTTCAGGCATATATAACTCTACGTACTGCAATTCAGTACGAATTTTTTCGACAAGATCTTCACGACCTGCTTTGTTAAATTCATGGAGGGAATCCTTGCGTTGTTTCACTTCGCGAGAAAGGACAGTTAACTCCTGATCTTCGGTTAGATCTTTACCTTGCTTAATTGACTCATTTTGCAATGAAGCTTTAATCATCCGAATAACAGTAAGTTTTTCTTTTTCTTTATTCCTCATCGCTTGTTTCATATCTTCATTTAAACGCTCGAGAAGACTCAATTACATACACCCTCTCTTAGAACTTGCGTTTTCTTGCAGCTTCAGACTTTTTCTTACGTTTAATACTAGGTTTTTCGTAGAATTCGCGCTTTCTAGCTTCTTGCAAAGTACCAGTTTTTGATACTGAACGTTTGAAGCGACGAAGAGCATCTTCAAGCGATTCGTTTTTACGAACGACGGTTTTAGACATTCTCTTTCCCTCCCTCCGAGCACAACACACTTACATCTAAAAACATGGAATACCATGTACTTTGCAATTATAATATAACAGCGTTTCGAGGTCAACTGTAATTCGCCCTGTGTCCCCTGTTTGTTTTAAAAATTGTGCTAACATAACTAGCGCAATTTTATTTTATTCTTCGTTTTTTTCCTCTTCAATATGCATGTCCCTATAAACTTGGCCATATCATTATTTGAGGGGGGAGAAGAGACTTGTTGAAAATACTGATGTTTATTTTATTAATTGCCATTTTTATATTCGGGATGACATTGCTTAGAAAAGGGCTATTTCAATTATCTGCTGATTCAACTAAGAAATGGCTAACCATTTTCACGAATACCCCTTTAAAAGGCTTCATCATTGGCATGATCATAACTGCCATAATGCAAAGCAGCTCTGCAGTGATGGTTATTACTATTGGCCTTGTTGCAGCAAAGCTGCTTACCTTCCCTCAAACAATCGGTATAATATTAGGAAGCAATATAGGAACAACATTTACAACAGAACTGATTACCTTTAATATCGAATCTTACATTATCCCCATTACGATAATCGGAGCGATCCTTGCTTTTATTCGCTACAAAGGCATACAAAGCATCGGAATTGGTCTATTAGGTATATCATGTGTATTTGCAGCTATGCGTGGATTTGAATATTTAGCTTTTGCGATAAAGGAAACCGCTTGGGTGAAAGATATGCTGCTTACATTGGATGGAAACCACTTTTACGCTATCTTAGCAGGAATTATCATTACTGCTATTATCCAGTCAAGTACAGCAACAACTGGTATCATTATGGGATTCTTAACTGCAGGCGCTATGGATTTAGATACTGGCATTGCTATTATGCTCGGGGCTAATATCGGCACTTGTGCCGATGCTTTGCTAGCTGCAATAGGCGCAGGTCGAGAAGCCAAGCTGACAGCCTACGCTCATATATGGCTAAATCTTCTTGGTGTTGCGGCATTTTACCCTTTTATCAATATACTGACGCAAATTGGCATCGAAGCAGCAAGCCAAGTTGATGTCCAGCTTGCCCATGTGAGTGTAATTTTTAATGTGGTCTCATCATTAATGGTTCTGCCATTTGCCAATCGCTTCAGCAAGCTGATCATCCGCCTGCATGATCGAAAATAAATTAATCATGCGGAGTTGTGAGGGAAGGCAAATGAAAAATGCTTTCCACTTCAAATTTATCCCTTTTTTAACCGTTTTACAAAACTTGAAAACATAAAAAAAGCCAGCATTTTTGCCAGCTTTTTCAAAAAAATTATGATTAATAATCTGAATCACTTGTTAATCCTTGTACAATGGCAATTCCTGAGCTTGCACCGATTCTTGTTGCACCAGCTTCAATCATTGCTTGTGCATCTTCAGCACTCCTGACTCCGCCTGATGCTTTTACGCCAATATCCGGCCCTACTGTTTTCCTCATTAAAGCTATATCAGAAGCAGTTGCGCCGCCTGTTGAAAAGCCAGTTGAGGTTTTTACAAAATCCGCGCCTGCTTTTACTGCAAGTTCACACGAGAGTTCTTTTTCATCATCTGATAATAGGCAAGTTTCAATAATTACCTTAGTAAGCGCTTTTCCTTTAGCAGCCTCGACAACAGCTTGAATGTCTTTTTCCACCAAATCAGCTTGACCACTTTTCAATGCGCCAATATTGATGACCATATCTACTTCAGTTGCGCCGTTTTCAATTGCATTTTTTGTTTCAAATGCCTTCGTTTCGGGAGTGGATGCACCAAGAGGAAAACCGATAACTGTGCACACATCAACATCTGTATCAGCAAGCAGATCAGAAGAAAGCTTTACCCATGCTGGATTTACACAAACTGACGCAAAACCATATTCCTTCGCTTCAGCGCATAATTTTTCAATTTGTTCTTTTGTAGCATCTGCTTTTAATAATGTATGATCAATCATTTTAGCTATCGTTTGTGACATTATACAAACCCCTTTCAAAATTAAACAGTTGTACGTACCTCTGTAATCATATCATCAATCTAAATAAATATCGAGCAAATCATTGGACAAAGTTTTAGCTTGGAGTAATTCTCCAATCAAGTTGTGTCACACTTAGTTTGCTGCACGTTTTAATGTTCATGCCCCACTTTTCCAAATAAAGAAAAAAACTGCCCAAGATAGGCAGTTTTTTTATCTTTATACAGCTGTCTCTTCAATATCATCCATTACACGAATAAATTGTCCTTCGTTATGAGGATATCCAGCTTTCGTAATTTTTACTTTCACTATTTTTCCGACCATTTCTTCAGTGGCAGGCAAAATAACTTTCAAGTAATTATCAGTATACCCAACAAATAAGTTGTTACCAGGCGCCTCTTTATATGGCTCTTCAGGAATCACCTCTAACACCTCATTTTCAAACTGGCTTGCGTATTCTTTTGCAAGCTGATCAGATAAATTAATTAAGCGGTGAACCCGTTCATTTTTAATTTCCTCATCTATCTGATCAGTCATTCTTGCAGCCGGAGTCCCCGTTCTGCTTGAGTATGGGAATACGTGAAGCTCTGAAAATTTATGTTCTTTAATAAAGTTATAGGTTTCCATAAATTCCTCTTCCGTTTCACCCGGGAAACCTACAATAACATCTGATGTAACCGCTAAACCTGGTAAAGCTTCTTTTAAGCGCTCCAATCGCTCTGCAAAGAATTCCATTGTATACTTGCGGCGCATTCTTTTCAGAACCGTATCAGAACCAGACTGAATAGGGATATGAAGATGTCTAACGATGACATTGGAATCATTAATCACTTGGATGACCTCATCTGTGATTTGACTCGCTTCTATTGAAGAAATACGAATCCGTTTCAGCCCATGTACTCTCGATTCTAAGCTTTTCAAAAGCATAGCTAAATTATAATCTTTTAAGTCCTCACCATACCCGCCAGTATGAATACCGGTTAATACAATTTCTTTATAGCCTGCATCCACGAGACTTTGTGCCTGGCGTACCACTTCTTCTGGATCTCTAGATCTCATTAGGCCGCGAGCCCAAGGGATAATGCAAAAAGTACAGAAGTTATTGCAGCCTTCCTGTATTTTTAATGACGCACGCGTACGGTCTGTGAAGGCAGGTACATCTAATTCTTCATATACACGGTTTTTCATAATATTCCCTACGCCGTTAATTGGCTGACGTTCTTGTTTATATTGCTCAATGTAGTCAAGCATTTTTACACGGTCCTGTGTACCGACAACAATGTCCACTCCAGGAATCGCCATAATTTCTGCCGGTGATGTTTGCGCATAACAGCCTGTTACACAAATAACTGCATCAGGATTTTTTCGAATCGCTCGTCTGATCACTTGACGGCTTTTTTTATCTCCGGTATTAGTAACCGTACAAGTATTGATAACATATACATCTGAAGTTGATTCGAAATCGACTCTCTCGTAACCTGATTCTTTAAATAGTTGCCAAATGGCTTCCGTTTCATAATGGTTTACTTTACAGCCAAGTGTATGAAAAGCTACTGCTGGCATATTTATTCACTCCATTAATTCAAAATAATACGAAACGGCAGATAGTACATATAGTGGTGCCGTTTCCGTTCTTAAAATTCTAGGTCCTAGTCCGCAAGAAACAAATCCGTTTTTTTCCATAAGCGTCACTTCTTCAGCTGTTAAACCGCCCTCTGGACCAAAAACAATCAATAAAGACTGTCCTTTATTCAGTGAAGACAGCGCCTTCTTGAAAGCCGATGCTTCCCCTTGCTTGCTTTTTTCTTCGTATGCAATGCATTTCACATCAAAGTGCCTGCCATGTTCAATAATTGCCTGTAATGATTTTGGGCTTTCAACACGGGGAATCACTGTACGATGTGCTTGCTCTGCTGCTTCTTTTGCAATCTTTTGCCAACGCTCCAGCTTTTTCCCAGCCTTCTTTTCATCTAGCTTGACAATTGAACGGGCTGAAGTAAAAGGGATAAACGTCTGTGCACCAAGCTCTGTTCCCTTTTGGATGATCCATTCCAGCTTATCCCCTTTAGGCAATCCGCTCACGATTGTGACGTTTATAGGAAGTTCTGACGAGCTCTCTAACCATTGTACAACTTCCACTTCAATTTCTTCATCGGTAATTTTTACAATTACACATTCCGCACTACGCTCATCATCGATGACACAGATAATATGATTGCCAACAGACATTCTCATCACACGAACAATATGATGATGGTCCTCACCGCTAATGATAAAACGTCCTTCGGAATTGCTTTCCTTAACAAAATATCTCTGCATCTTTTTCCCTCACTAAACGTATAAATAGGGGGAACAGTCACCAGCTTCCCCCTACAAACAATTACTTTCTTTTGCCAATAATCGCTACCCAATCTTCCATCTGCAGCGTTTCCACGATTTCAAAACCTGCAGAAATAATCGCATCTTTTACTTCTTGTTTCTTCTGCTGAATGATGCCGGACGCAATAAAGTAACCGTCTTTCTTCACTGCTGAGGCTACATCATCTGTGAAACGAAGGATAACCTCTGCCAATATATTTGCGACAACTACATCTACTTGTTCATTGACACCGTCAAGCAAGTTATTTTGCGATACTTCTACAGCATCGTGAACTTTATTTAGCTTAATGTTAATCCTTGCAGAGTTAACAGCCACCTCATCCAAGTCCAATGCTGAAACTTTGTTTGAACCAAGCATGGCTGCAGCAATACTTAGAACGCCTGATCCGGTTCCTACATCAATAATGTTATCTCCAGATTTGACCGTTCTTTCAAGTGCCTGAATGCACATAACCGTTGTCGGATGAGTTCCAGTGCCAAACGCCATGCCAGGGTCAAGCTCAATAATCAGCTCATCGCTGCTTACAGGTGTATATTCTTCCCATGTTGGAACGATTGTAAATCTTTCTGATATTTTCACAGGATGATAATACTTTTTCCAAGCTGTCGCCCATTCTTCTTCATTTACTTCACTAATATTCACTTCATTCTTGCCTATATCGATATTAAATTGTATCAAGTTGTTTATCGATTCTTTAATCTCTTCAACAGATTCGCCTAAAAAGCTATTTATCGGCAAGTAGGCTTTTACAATGACACCTTCATCAGGGTAATCATTCGGATCGAGCTGGTAGATTTCGCCGTATTGATCCCTGCGTTCTTTAATTAGCTCGAACGGATCTTCAATCACTACTCCACTTGCTCCGGCTTCATGCAAAATATTTGAAATTGGCTCCACTGCTTCATTTGTAGTATGAACACTAATTTCTGACCATTTCACTTACTACCAACTCCCTAATCCTTAATCGCCTTTAAAGGCTCTTTTTACTTTTGAAAAGAAACTCTCTTCCTGCTCTCCTTGAGGTACATTCCCGCTCACTTCAGCAAACTCCGAAAGCAATTGCTTTTGCTTTTCAGAAAGCTTAGTAGGCGTAATAATTCTAATGATAATATGCTGATCTCCAGTACCATAGCCGCGAACATTTGCAATTCCTTTGCCTTTTAAGCGGAACTTAGTACCAGTCTGAGTCCCTGCTGGCACTTTAAGCTTTACTTTACCGTAAAGTGTAGGAACTTCTACTTCATCACCTAATGCCGCCTGGACAAATGTGATCGGCATTTCACAATAGATATCATCGCCGTCTCTTTCAAAGAATTCATGTGAACGTACATGGAATACAACAAATAAATCTCCTGGAGGTCCGCCATTAATGCCTGGTTCCCCTTGACCAGAAACACGAAGCTGCTGACCATCATCGATGCCTGCTGGAATTTTCACATTGATTTTCCGGCGTTTTTTCACTTTACCGTCGCCGCCACAGGTTGAACATTTATGTTTAATTTGTTTGCCAGTACCGTCACAATAGTTACAAACTCTGCGATTGACAATCTTTCCAAATGGCGTATTCTGTTCAACATTTAACTGGCCAGAGCCATGGCAATGTGAACATGTATCCGCTTTAGTACCAGGCTTGGCGCCTGAGCCATGACAAGTTTCACATGTTTCTTCACGTGGAATTTCAATATCTGTCTCTTTTCCGAAGGCAGCATCTTCAAAGGAAAGCGTCATATTATATTGTAAATCCGCTCCCTGTCTTGGCGCATTCGGATCACGGCGTCGTGTGCCGCCTCCAAAGAATGTGCTGAAAATATCTTCAAAGCCGCCAAAACCTTCGAAACCACCAGCTCCACCAAAACCTTGGTTTGGATCCGTATGACCGAATTGATCATAATGTGCTTTTTTCTGATCATCGCTTAATACTTCATATGCTTCTTTAACTTCTTTAAACTTTTTATCAGCATCTGGTTCTTTATTAATATCCGGATGATATTTCTTGGATAGCTTCCGGTAAGCCTTCTTTATTTCATCCTTAGAAGCACTCTTGCTAACGCCAAGGACTTCATAGTAATCCCTTTTATCCATGATTACCACTCCCCGATTCATTTCACATAAAAATTATTGTATCATTCCTTAAATATAAAAGGCAATAAGAAAAGCGTAGGTCGCTTGTCCAGAAGCGAGCAGGCTTAGTTCGCCACGTTCCTGTGGCATCCGCCTGTATGACCTACATCCTGTTGGCCTCAAGCTTAAGGCGAACCTGGAATGAAGGTGTACTTTACCTTCAGTTCAGGTTTGACTTAAGACCACGGCTCCTAGCCACCAATGCGGGACATTGAAAAGCGGAAGGGCTGAGCCCTGCAGCTGGACCATTGAAAAGCGGAAGGACTTTCCTCAGCCCTAAGCAAGCTGAGGATGCCTCACCATGCAACACTCGCGTGACCGATTTTCTGAGAGCCTTAAGCATATCATGAATCCTTGCTCATTCATCCTAGAACGACTCCGCTTCTGACTCGGAAGCCCCCATTTGCTTTCGGTGACATTGAACAGTACAAGCAAGGCTTCCATTCTGGATATTAGAAGCTGGAAAATAAAATATATAAAAAAGCAGCCTGCAGGC
>NZ_PISD01000022.1 GCF_002835735.1 Cytobacillus horneckiae
CTAACAATTGGGGTGCAGTTCAATCAATAGGGGGTGCGGCTTATATAGAAATTGTTATTCTTCATCGTTTTGAATATAATAATGTGCTGAATACGCAGGATCAGCCAAAATTTGCTGATTGTTATTAGTTTGCTTCAGGTTCTCAAAGCTATCTGTTGCTTCCCAGTCTTTATAGTATGCTTCATTTTTCCAAACTGTGAGGACAACAAAAGTATTTGATTTGAAAGGTTCGAGAACACGAACCGCTTGTAAGCCTGCTGCTTTGTCCAATTTCTCCGAGAGATTTTTATACGTATAGATAAAAATAGGTTTTCCTTCATCCGTAACGGGAATATAATTTAGGCTTGCGAAACTTCCATCTGATAATTGTCCGTATTGATCAATGATTTTGTATGAACGCGGCTGTTGAAATTTGCTTTTTTTTGCCGTTTCATGAACAAGTAGGGAATGCTGGCTATTTTGCATGAATGTCATCTCTTCTTTATTATGTTTCTTTTTAATCATGCTTAAAAAGCTGTTTGTCCCGCTTGTGATATAAAAGTTCATAATATTTCACTCCTTATTATTATCATTCCTTAAACTTTTTACATAAAAACGTCAAATTATCGACATTTTGGGATGAAAACTGTACAACTATCAATAAAAAAAGTTATATTAATCATGAATGTATACATAAAGTTGCTACAAAGATTCTATTTTTTATATAGTTATATTACAATGGTATGCAGACATGTGTTGAAAGGTGGATATTACCAATGACAATGAAAATAAATGATACATTCCTTAAAGCAGCCTGGGGAGAGAGAACGGATTATGTACCAGTGTGGTATATGAGGCAAGCCGGTCGTTCTCAGCCAGAATATAGAGCCATTAAAGAAAAATATTCATTATTTGAAATTACTCATCAGCCGGAGCTTTGCGCATATGTGACAAGACTTCCTGTTGAACAGTATAACAATGACGCCGCCGTACTGTACAAGGATATAATGACGCCTCTGCCAGCTATCGGTATGGATGTAGAAATAAAATCAGGAATTGGACCTGTAATTGATAATCCAATCCAATCATATGCAGATGTTGAAAAACTGGGTGAGATTAATCCAGAAGAGGATGTTCCATATGTTCTTGATACAATCAAATTGTTGACTCAAGAGCAATTAACTGTTCCGCTAATCGGCTTCACAGGAGCACCGTTTACTTTAGCAAGCTATATGATTGAGGGCGGACCTTCTAAAAACTATCATAAAACAAAAGCATTTATGTATTCAGAGCCAAAAGCATGGTTTGTCTTAATGGACAAGCTTGGTGATATGGCTATTAGCTATGTAAAAGCGCAAATAAAAGCGGGTGCATCCGTTATCCAAATATTTGATTCTTGGGTTGGCGCTTTGAATGTTGAAGATTACCGATATTACATAAAGCCAGTAATGGAAAGGATTTTTTCTTCATTAAGAGAAGAAAATGTTCCGCTTATTATGTTTGGTGTTGGTGCAAGCCATCTTGCCAAGGAATGGCATGATTTACCTTTAGATGTAGTAGGCTTAGATTGGAGATTGCCTATCCAAGAAGCAAGGGCAATGGGGATTAGTAAAACTGTACAGGGCAACCTTGAACCAGCTTTGCTACTTGCGCCTTGGGAAGTTATTGAAGAAAAGACTAAAGAAATACTAGACCAGGGGATGAAACAGCCAGGATACATTTTCAATCTTGGACATGGCGTATTTCCTGAAGTGAAGCCAGAGACACTTAAAAAGCTAACCGCATTTGTACATGAGTATTCTGCAGAAAAGTTGGCAAAATAATAAAAGGTATTTATTGGATCTATATAAGAACTAACTTTAAGAGGTGGACAATTTGAGCAAGAGAAAAATGGGACTTTTAGTTATGGCATACGGTACACCTTATAAGGAAGAGGATATCGAACGCTATTATACACATATTAGACATGGAAGAAGACCGACTGATGAAATGCTTGAAGATTTAAAAGGGCGTTATGAAGCAATCGGCGGTATTTCACCATTAGCAAAAATAACTGAAAATCAAGCATATTCTTTACAAAATCATTTAAATAGCATTCAGGATCAATATGAGTTTAAAGCGTATATTGGCTTAAAGCATATTGAACCATTTGTTGAGGATGCTGTTCAGCAAATGTATGAAGATGGTATTGAGGAAGCAGTAAGTATTGTGCTTGCACCCCACTTCTCCACATTCAGTATTCAATCGTACAACGGACGTGCGAGGGAAGCGGCTGAGAAAATTGGCGGACCGCAAATCACTTCGATTGAAAGCTGGTACAAAGAACCAAAATTCATTCAATTTTGGGCAGATGGCGTAAAAGGCGAAGTGTCAAAAATGACTGCAGCGGAAAAAGATAACTTTATTTTAGTAGTATCTGCGCATAGTCTTCCTGAAAAAATTAAAGAGCTTGGAGATCCATATCCTGATCAGCTGAAAGAAACAGCAGATTTAATTGCTGAGCAGGCTGGTGTAAGTCATTATGCTGTCGGCTGGCAAAGTGCAGGGAATACACCTGATCCTTGGCTTGGACCAGATGTTCAAGATTTAACGAAGGAACTTTATGAAAAAGAGGGATATAAAGCATTTATTTATACCCCAGTTGGATTTGTCGCAGATCATTTAGAAGTACTTTATGATAATGATTATGAATGCAAAGTGGTGACAGATGAAGTTGGTGCAGCGTACTATCGCCCTGAGATGCCTAATGCAAAGCCGGAATTTATTGATGCAATGGCAACAGTTGTTTTAGACCACATTAAATAAGAAACAATGATGACCGTTTTAGGCTTGCTTATAGTAAGTATAAAGCGGTCAATTTTTACATAAAAATTTTGTTGCTATTATTAATTTTTTGTGGTAAATTAACGACTGAACATAATGACTGAAATGTTCATCTGGTCAAAAAGGGGAGCTGGGTGAAAAAGATGGCAATTGACAGAAAACAATTAATTGTAAAGGCAGCTACGAAATCCTTTTCGCTTTTTGGTTACAAAGCGACGACTATGGATCAAGTGGCTAAGATTGCTAATGTCGGCAAAGGGACAATATATACTTTTTTCAAAAATAAAGAGGAGCTGTTTGATGAGATTATCTCTTCTTTAATAAAGGAAATGAAGAGTGAAGCAGAGCAAGCGATTGATTCAGAACGATCATTTCAGGAAAACCTCCATCGAGCCCTTTACAGAATATTGGAATATCGTATGGAGCACCAATTGACGATAAAACTGTTTCAAGAAGAGCGAGAAATGGGGACGCCGGCTGTCCTTGAAGTAATGGCAAGACTGGAAAAGGAAATCATTCAGTATATTGCTGGCAAGGTGCAAACCCTCGGAATAGACAAAGGGGAAATTAAACAATGCGATCCGCAGCTTACCGCATTTATTATGTTAAAACTGTATATTTCACTCATATTTGACTGGGAAAAAGAACATCCACCGTTAGAAAAACAAGAGATAGCTGAATTGCTAGAGCAATATGTTTTTAAAGGATTATCAATATAGATAATCCTCATTTTAGGCATAAAATGACCAAATGAACAAAATGGTCATATATTCTATAAAGGAGTTTTATTTATGAAATTATTAAAAGAGGAAGCCAAGTCGATTTTAAATAATAGAAAATTATTGATACCGATAATTGCCATCTTATTTATTCCCATCCTATATACGGGCATGTTTTTATGGGCTTTTTGGGACCCTTATGATCGCTTGCAAGATTTGCCGGTTGCTATTGTGAATGAAGATGAAGGAGCAGAATTTGAAGGGAAAGAATTAAAGCTAGGTAATGAGTTAGTTAAAAACTTGAAAGATAGTAAGGAGTTTGACTTTAAATTCGTCGATAAAAAGGATGGATATCGCAACTTAGAGAAGGAAGAATATTATATGCTCGTGGAAATTCCTAACGACTTTTCACAGAGAGCAACCACCTTATTAGAGGATCACCCTCAAAAGCTATCATTAATATATGTGCCTAATGAAGGCTATAATTTTCTATCGGCACAAATTGGCGGAACAGCCATTGATCAAATTAAATTCACCCTTTCTGAAAAAATTACAGAAACATATGCAGAAACGATGTTCGATAAGATTACAGAAATGGCTGATGGGCTGAGTGAAGCAGAGGATGGAGCCAGCGCCCTAAATAAAGGGATTGATGAGGTAAATGAAGGTTCAAAGACTTTACACGATAGTTTAAGCACCTTAGCAGCAAAATCAATTCAATTTAGCAGCGGTGTGTATGATGCAAAGCAAGGCTCAATTGAGCTGGCATCAGGTGCAAATGCATTGGAAGAAGGGTTTGGACAATTACAATCAGGACACCAACGTTTATCTGAAGCTGCAAATGAATTAGAATCTGGTTCCGGTGAATTGTCGAGTGGAATTTCTCAGACGAGAGCAGGAATACAGGAGATTAATGAAAAATTTCCAACTATGATAAACGGGACAGAGGATATCAAGGATGGCAGTCAATCACTGTCTGCGGGACTTCAATCATGGCAGAATGAAATGAATCAGTACAATGCAGGAGTTGTTATGCTTCAGCAAAATATGGAGGAAATATTAACGCTATTGCCTGAGGAGAGTCAAGAAAAAGCTGCAATCCAAACAGCGTTAAACTCATTAACCGATGGAAGTAGGCAATTGGCTGATAGCGCGGGCCAGCTTGCGAACGGCGGAAATACGATTTCAAACAAACTTGGAGAGTTAAGTGCTGGTCAGACACAAATTCAAGCAGGAATACAGCAGCTGGAAGATGCTGCAAAATCACTTGAAGCAGGGTCAGGCAAATTAGCACAAGGTCAAAATGATTTCCATACAGGGATGAATGAATTTGGCACTCAATTTGAAACAGCTATTACAGGGGCAACAAGGTTGGCTAAAGGTGCAGATACGCTATCATCGGGATTAAATGAGCTTGAACAAGGATCATTGGCCATGCAGGACGGCACAAATAAACTTACTGATGGAGCTGGTAAACTCACACAAGGGAATAATGAATTATTGGACGGGTCCAACGAGCTAGCATCCAAACTTGGTGAAGGTGCTGACAAAGCTGGATCAGTTACAGCTAATGATGAAACATATGAAATGATGGCCGGACCGGTGGAAGTGACAAATAATAAAATAAACACAGTACCTAACTATGGAACAGGCTTTGCTCCATATTTCATATCACTTGGGCTGTTTGTAGGTGCATTATTATTATCGATTGTATTTCCACTGCGTCAACCAGCGATACCTCCAAGAAATGCGGCCAGCTGGTTTGGGAGCAAACTGGCAGTCATTAGTGGCGTTGGTATTATTCAGGCGCTTATTGCTGTATTTTTGCTCATCGCTTTTTTAGATATAAAAGTACAGAGTCTTCCGTTATTTATTTTGTTTGCTATTATTACAAGCTTAACTTTCATCACTTTGATTCAGTTTTTTGTGACTGCGTTTGGAGACCCTGGACGTTTTATAGCAATCGTTATTTTAATTCTGCAATTAACCACTAGTGCCGGAACATTCCCATTAGAGCTAATCCCAGAACCGCTTCAAGCTTTTAATGCCTTTTTGCCGATGACGTATTCGGTATCAGGATTTAAAGCAGTAATCACTAGCGGTGATTTTAGTTATATGTGGCACAATGCAGGAATATTATCAGGGTTTATCTTGCTCTTTTTAATATGCTCTTTTACCTATTTTCATATAGCTTTTAAAAAGAAATACAATGCAATCATTGAACAGTAAAAGAAGAAAGCCAGCCGAATTTCCGGCTGGCTTAAATTTATTTAAAGGGGATGGGAAAACAATGATTATATAAGTCTATTAATTATAAGTCCGAAATTCCAAGGCAATGATCACATTTGTTTCCATAGCATTCATGCTGCTCTTCCATTGACTTCCCGCATTCTGAACACTGTTTTGCAGGGAGATTTCTAAAGAATTCCATAATGCTTTGAATCATGTTGAAGCCTCCTAATTGTCAAATTTATTTGTTAATTATATTGTATTATAACAGTTTTTATTTGTCAACGCCTGTTTCAATACAATGCGGCAAAAATGATAAATTGGGCATAATCTTGTATATTAGTGATAAAGGGCAGTTTTTAGGAGGATAAAGCATGAAACTAACTGTAATCGGAAGTTGCGGCGGATACCCAAGTGCCGGAGAAGCAAGTGCCGGCTATTTATTAGAGCATGATGGTTTTGCTTTATTAATTGATTGTGGAAGTGCGGTGCTTTCAAAAATGCAAAGCTTTTTCCAGCCAGAGGATCTTGATGCAGTCATATTGTCGCACTATCATCCTGATCACATTGCTGATATTGGCGTATTACAGCATGCTCGATTAATTCAGGGCTTCTTAGGAAAAAAACGAGACACTTTACCTATTTATGGGCATGCTTTAGATGAACAGGAATTTGGCAAGCTGACATATAAAGATATTACGAAAGGAATTAGTTACAAGCCTGAACAACCACTTCAGGTCGGCCCGTTTTCCATCACATTTTTGAGAACAGAACATCCTGTACCTTGTTATGCAATGAGAATATCAGCAGGACATGCTGTCATGGTTTATACCGGTGATACATCATATAAAGCCGAATTTATTCCGTTCAGTAAAGATGCTGATTTATTAGTAGCTGAATGCAATTTTTACAGTCATCAGGATGGAAGTGGTGCCGGCCATATGAATAGTCATGATGCCGGTAAATTAGCCCAATTATCAGGAGTGAAGCATCTTTTATTAACTCATTTGCCCCATTATGGTAATATTGAAGAGTTGAAGGTAGAAGCTTCGACTTATTATAAAGGACCTATTTCTCTTGCAGAATATAATTGGGTTTTTGAACATAAATAAGGAGTGTTGACGATGTTATTTATCGATAACCAGGGAATTACTGATCCAAGAATAAATTTAGCTATAGAAGAATATGCGTTAAAGCATCTGGATATAAATGAATCGTATTTGCTGTTTTACATAAATGAACCATCTATTATCATTGGGAAAAATCAAAATACGATTGAAGAAATTAATACAGAATATGTAGAAGCAAATAGCCTCCATGTTGTCCGCCGTTTATCTGGCGGAGGTGCCGTTTATCATGACTTAGGAAACTTAAATTTCAGCTTTATAACTAAAGATGATGGTGAGAGCTTTCATAATTTCTTGAAATTTACTGAACCTGTTATTAAAGCTTTGAAAAAAATGGGTGTAAATGCTGAGCTGAGCGGGCGCAATGATTTAACTGTCGACGGCAGAAAAATTTCTGGAAATGCTCAATTTTCTACACGCGGTAGAATGTTTAGCCATGGTACATTAATGCTTGATTCTGAAATTGAAAACGTTGTCTCTGCACTTAAAGTAAAAAAAGATAAAATAGAATCAAAAGGAATTAAATCCATTCGCAGCAGAGTAGCAAACATTTCTGAATTTCTTAATGAGAAAATTACGATAGAACAGTTTCGTGAAATCTTGCTTAAAAATATCTTCGAAGACTCAAAAGATATTCCAGAATATAAATTGACTGAAGAAGATTGGAAGGAAATAGATAAAATTTCAAAGGAAAGATATCAAAATTGGGATTGGAACTATGGAAAGTCACCTAAATTTGATTACGAACATTCACACCGTTTCCCAGTCGGCTCCATTGATATCCGTATAAATGTCAACAAAGGAGAAATTAAAGAATGTAAGATCTATGGAGATTTCTTTGGTGTAGGCGATGTAAGCGAAATCGAAGAAAAGCTTGCCGGTGTGCGCTATGAGAAAAGTGAAATAGAAAAAGCGTTAGCAGATGTAGAAATCAAACACTACTTCGGAAATGTAACAAAGGATGAGTTCATTAATTTAGTTTATTAAAATGCGGAGTGCTCGCTTATGTGGCGAGCGCTTTTTTTGTACGGCTATTTTGTAATTTGGGAGCATGAGAAAATTAAGACTGTCATAAATGCCAACTCCAGCGCATTCTTAGCAACATTAAACAGACTTCGGTATTTTGATAAGAATCGTGTGTATTATTAATCAATCAACTTTAAACAGATTTCGATATTTTTGATTAGAGTCTGGAGTATTCTTATCAACTAAAATGGATTTTGATATTCTAGATCGGAATCAGTTGCTTAACAACCTCACTCGCATTTCGACAAAATGTGCACCTCCTACTTGAATACTAAAATTTCTTTTAATATAATAAATTTAGAAAATTATTATTTTCAAATGAATGACTATTCATTCAGAAATGGGGGAGAAACTTGAATTTAACAAGTCAGCTTCACAAAACAGCACAAGAAAAAGGGGAAAAAACTGCGTATTATTTTATGGATCAATCCAGTACATACGCAGAATTGGATGCGGCTGTAACAAAGTTTGCATCAGGACTGTCATCAATTGGCATTAAAGCAGGGGATAATGTTGCATTGCTGCTTGGCAATTCTCCACAGTTTGTCATCGGATTATATGGAGCATTGCGCCTCGGAGCAAAAGTGATCCCTATCAATCCCATTTACACGCCGGATGAGATTGGCTACATCATTAAAAATGGTGATGTTAAGGCCATTGTTTTGCTTGATTTATTAGTGCCATTAGCTGAAAAAATGCACGGAGCACTGCCAGAGGTTGAGCATTACATTGTATGTGAAACGCCACAGGGAAAAGCTTCAGGACAAGATCTGACTAAACTATCTGTATATTCAAAAATGAAATCGTTTACAGAGGTGGTTTCCGAAGGTGATTTAGGCTTTGTAGGTCCAGAGCTGCTAGATGATGAGACTGCGATTATTTTGTATACTTCCGGGACAACTGGTAAGCCTAAAGGCGCAATGCTAACCCACAGGAACCTATATAGCAATGCAAAGGATGTAAGTGATTATCTCCATATTAATGAAGAAGATCGCGTTATTACAACTTTGCCGATGTTTCATGTCTTCTGTTTAACTGTTGCACTCAATGCGCCTTTAATGAATGGCGGGACAATCCTAATCGACCCTAAGTTCAGTCCTAAAGAGATTTTTCGCCTAGCTGAAAAGTATCAGCCGACTGTATTTGCCGGTGTGCCAACAATGTATAACTTCTTGTATCAATATCCTGAAGGAGATGCACATGCTTTTAAATCATTCCGGTTATGTATTTCCGGCGGAGCTTCCTTGCCGGTTGCGCTGCTTGAAAATTTCGAAAAGAAATTTAATGTGCTGATCTCAGAAGGATATGGTTTGTCTGAAGCCTCTCCAGTTACATGCTTCAATCCGCTTGATCGCCCAAGAAAAGCAGGATCTATCGGCCGCTCAATCATCAATGTGGAAAATAAAGTTGTCAATGAACTTGGTGAGGATGTTCCAGTTGGTGAGGTTGGAGAATTGGTTGTCAAAGGTCCAAATGTTATGAAGGGCTATTATAAAATGCCAGAAGAAACCGCAGCAACAATTAAAGATGGGTGGCTTTACACTGGAGATTTAGCCCGTATGGATGAAGAAGGCTATTTATACATTGTGGACCGGAAGAAGGATATGATTATTGTCGGGGGATATAACGTCTATCCTCGTGAAGTTGAAGAAGTTTTCTACAATCATCCTGAAGTTGTAGAAGCGGCCGTTCTCGGAGTACCAGATCCGAATACTGGGGAAGCAGTTAAGTGCTATGTCGTTTCTAAAAACCAAGACCTAACAGCGAATGATTTGATTGAATATAGCAAAGAACGTTTAGCAAAATACAAAGTGCCGTCGTCTATCGAATTTTTGGAAGAACTTCCGAAAAATACGACAGGGAAGATTTTAAGAAGGGCATTAAAAACACAAGTAACTGAAGTTAATTAAATGAATTTTGTGAAAATGATTGACAAATGAATTAGATTGTTTTAGAGTATCATTATCCTAAATTGAATATTTTTTATCTTATCAAGAGAGGTGGAGGGACTGGCCCTTTGAAGCCTCGGCAACAGACTTAACTGAACTGTGCCAATTCCAGCGAGCTCCATGAGCTTGACAGATAGGTAAGGGAATTAAGCTGAATTCTTAACCTCTTCCTATTACAGGAGAGGTTTTTTTACGCTAAAAGCAGAGAATTAAATATTTGCTGATTGGACCACCAAAAGCATTTAAAAGTAATCATAACTGATTGCTCTGCTTTTGGTGGTTTTATTTTGCTCTTAATGCCAATAAGGAATGTTCCTAAAAATAATTAAGTGGGGGAAGAAAATGACAAAACAAATCATTTTGAATGCATTTGAAATGACAAGTGCGATGCACAATTCACATGGGCTATGGAAACATGCGGATACCAAAAGGCATAGGCAATATAAAGACCTCGAATATTGGATTGAACTGGCTAAGCTATTAGAAAAGGGGAAGTTTGACGCTGTTTTCTTTGCCGATGTTTTAGGCGTTTATGATACGTATAAAAAAAGCAAGGAGCCTTCTATTCGCGATGGCCTGCAATTTCCAGTTAATGATGGTGCGTTCGTTATTCCCGCAATGGCAAGCGTTACAAAGCATTTATCATTTGCATTAACGGTGAGTACAACATATGAACCGCCGTTTGGCAATGCGCGCCGGTTTTCCACATTAGATCATTTAACGAAGGGACGTATAGCTTGGAATGTGGTTACTTCATATTTGCCAAATGCAGCTAGGAATTTTGGATTGAAGGATATGATAAAGCATGATAAGCGTTATGATATTGCTGATGAATATTTAGCGGTTTCCTACAAGCTTTGGGAAGCGAGCTGGGAAGACGGTGCTGTAGTAGAGGATAGAGGAAAAGGTGTTTTAATAGATTCCTCCAAGGTTCATGAAATTAACCATTCCGGTGAGTATTTTGATGTGGAAGGACCGCATTTAAGTGAGCCTTCATTACAGCGGACACCAGTTATTTATCAAGCTGGAACATCACCGCGAGGAAGAGCGTTTGCAGCTAAACATGCTGAATGCGTGTTTGTCGGCGGACCAACGCCGGAAAGAGTAAGGCATTATACAGAGGATATAAGAAAGCAGGCCACTTCATATGGCAGAAATCCAGACCATATCAAAATCTTCACTTTTTTAACGGTCATAGTTGGAAAAACAAAAGAAGAAGCAGAGGAGAAATTTGCTGAATTGAATCGTTTATGGAGTGCTGATGCAGCCAAAGCGCAATTTGGGGGAGCGAGCGGCTATAATCTGGATGAATATACAGAAGAAGAATTAAATAACCCATTTGAATTTAAAAAAACAGAGCATGGCCATTATAAAGCAGCAGCTTTAACAAAAGACGCATCAAAAAAATTGTCAGTTAAAGAAGCGCTCGACCGTTTGGAAGGCTTAGACCGAGAGAATATCATTGTTGGAAACCCTAAGGAGGTAGCAGATCGCATACAATATCAATTTGAAGTGTCAGGAGTAGATGGATTTAACTTAAACCACCTTGTCACGCCTGCCAGTTTAGTAGACTTCATTGAATTGGTTGTTCCGATTCTTCAAGATAGAGGTCTATATAAAACAGGATATAAAGAGGGGTCTTTAAGGGAAAAACTATTTGATCATGGAAGCTCGGTTCTGCCAATTGACCATCCAGGAAGTAAATATAGAAAGGGCATACAAACAGTTAATCGCTAAAAAATTTGATGAGGTGCAAATGATGAATAGGAAATGGTTTCTCCTAAGTTTATTATTCATAGCTTTTGGTATCATATTAACAGCTTGCAGTTCAACTGCCAGCGAGGAAAGGAAAGACCTGGTACTGGGAGCGACTGTGCCATATAGTGATATGTTGAAAGATGGTGTGGTCCCACAGTTAGAAAAGAAAGGATATAATGTTGAAGTAAAGGAATTTAATGATTATGTTCAACCTAACATCGCACTTGATAACGGAGACTTGGATGCAAATCTATTTCAGCATAAAGTTTACTTAGAGAACTTCAATAAAGAAAGAAATCTTGAGTTAATTGATATCATTTCAGTTCCTACCGCTCCTATCGGCATTTATTCGGAAAAATATGGTTCGTTAGAAGAGATTGAAGAAGGTAGTACGGTGGCGATTGCAAATGACCCAACAAATTTAGCAAGGGGTCTTACGGTTATAAGAGATGCCGGATTAATAGAATTAAAGGAAGAGATTAATCCAGTGAATGCAACGGTAAACGATGTAAAAGAAAATCCAAAGCAATTAACATTTAATGAGGTGGATGCTGCCCAATTACCTAGATCCTTGGAGTCTGTAGATTTTGCAGCGATCAATGGTAATTTTGCCGTGGCAGCAGGCCTTGATTTAACAGCCGCTATTTATCGTGATGTGATTCCAGATGAAATTCAAAATCGCATTGTAGTGAGAGCTGATGATAAAGATAACCAGGTTAGTAAAGATATTATTGAAGCAGTAGAGTCAGAGGAATTTGCAAAAGTAATCGCAGAAAAATTCGCCGGATTCCATAAGCCTAAATGGATGGAAGAGTAAAAATTAGATAAAAGTCCTAATTTTCAAAAATGTGTTGACAATCAATTACAATTGTTTTAATGTAAATATATCAAATAAATATAAGTTTTACTTTCTTATCAAGAGAGGTGGAGGGACTGGCCCTTTGAAGCCTCGGCAACAGACTTAACTGAACTGTGCCAATTCCAGCAAGCGTAATGCTTGAAAGATAAGAAGAGATAAAGATCGGTCCTTTAACCTCTTCTTGTTCAGAAGAGGTTTTATTTTTTGACCAAAAGGAAAATTAACTTTGAAACATAGGGGAAATCTTCTGAGAAAACAAGATATTCACCAAGTTTATATTTGTATGGAAATGTGAAAAGCAGGTTATCATTTCACATGTGGGGCTAATATTTTAATTAAGTTGATTAAACTTATGTGTTAACTAGGAATTAGGTAATCTTGCTGATTGGACCTCCAAAGGCATTTATAAACAACATGATTCAACATTGATATGGATAAAGATCGGCAATGGCTGAACCATTGTCAAATAACGGCAGGGGCAAAGCAAGCCACCTCCGCATTTCAATTGTCTAGCTGCGGTGGCTAGCCCCTCGAGGTCATAAGCCAAATCAACAAAAAGGTGAAAAGCAACCTTTCCGTTGATTCGTCTTATGCTTGACGGGGCAAAGCAAGCCATCTCCGCATTTCAAAGGAGGATGAATGAATGAGTCGTACACAAGGAGTTATTAGTGGGGCAGAATCATTTTTCTACAATGGCAGTGATACTGGAATTCTTATTGTTCACGGATTTATTGGCACTCCACAAAGTGTGAAGTTTATAGGCCAGAGTTTTGCCAAACTAGGATATACAGTGTATGCACCGAGGCTTGCAGGGCATGGAACGAATATCTATGACTTGGAGAAATGCACGTATGAGGACTGGCTAAACTCAGTTGTAGAAGCGTATAAAAGGTTAAAAAAGCAGTGCGGGAAAGTTTATTGTATAGGTCAGTCAATGGGTGGCACTCTAACATTGCTTTTAGCAGAGAGATTTAAGGAGCTGGCAGGTATTATTCTTATAAATACTGCATTGTCTATTCCAGCTTATAATTATTTGAAAAATGGGACTAATTTAAACTATATAGATGAAGGGCTGCCGGATATTAAAGATCCGTCCGTACATGAAATCACTTATAGTCGAGTTCCTATCAATGCAGTCCGTGAAATACAAAAGCTGATGAAGCTTGCTCCAGGCAGCATAAAAAATATTGAATGCCCGGCACTATGCTTTAAGTCTATCGAAGATCATGTTGTTCCACACGAAAATACAGATAGAATATTCCGCGAGTTGCCAACAGGGAACAAATGGCTGAGAGTTCTTAATGAGTCCTATCATGTAGCAACGATGGATTATGAGAAAGACAGAATAATAGAAGATAGTCATGAATTTATTCAATGGCAGCAATCCTATTTGAACGATGATGAAATAGGGGGATGTGAGGTTGGCTAAGATTTTACAAACAGCCGTTAAAAAAAGAAAAGCTTTCCTTATCACTTATTTGCTGGAAGCAAATGCATCGGCATATGATCTGGAGCAATTAACTGGATTGACGCTGTCTCAATTAGAAGAAGAGTATCGTGATATAAAAGAAACTTTTAATGATTAAAAGGAGGCCTTCATGGAAAAGCAAATCGATCAAGAAAAAATTAGTACGATCGTTTCCACATTGAAGCAACTAGAATATGGCTGCGTTACAGTCACAGTACATGATGGTGAAATAACACAAATAGATATTACTGAGAAAAAGCGATTTGCATTAAAAAAGAAAGCAGTAGTGAAGAAATAGACGGACATGATTTGCATGATAGATAGGGGGAGACCTCGTGCCATTCGTTAAGAAAGAGAAGTATAAACAGACGGAGCTAAAGCATTGCAGATTTTTAAATTTGCCGGAATTAGATTTTATCAATTGGTGTAGTGAAAGTTACAAGATTAATAAGGGAGTATTTCATACAGTTGATCAATGGTTTTATAACTATGGAATTGAATCCATCATTACCCGCAGATTATTCCTTATTGCTTTCTTCGATTATGCTGCGGAAAATGTTGAAACAAAGAATAAAAGCAATGTCATAAAGTTTGGACGTGGTGGACTTAATAAAAAATTGCATGACTTTAATCTCTATATTGATTTAGCGACAGTTATACAATAGGAGGTAAATGCTATGACTAGAAAAAGAATATATTTAAACGCCTTTGATATGAACTGTGCAGGCCATCAATCACCTGGATTATGGACCCATAAAGATGATTGTTCACCGAATTATAAGGATGCTGAATATTGGACTGATCTAGCTAAAGTCCTTGAAAAAGGAAGGTTCGATGCGATTTTTTTAGCAGACGTATTAGGCACGTATGATGTTTATCAAGGCTCAAGAGATGCAGCGGTGCGCCAAGGGGTGCAAGTGCCGGTAAATGACCCCGCATTTGTCGTTCCATTAATGGCTCAAGTGACTGAGCATTTAGGATTTGGACTAACAGCATCAACGAGTTACGAGCATCCATATGTTTTTGCAAGAAGGATTTCAACTCTGGATCATTTAACTAAAGGAAGGATTGGATGGAATATTGTCACCTCCTATTTGAATAGTGCAGCGGTTAATATCGGTTTGGAGCAGCAAATTAGCCATGATGAGCGCTATGACATTGCTGATGAATATCTTGAAGTCGTTTATAAGCTTTGGGAAGGAAGCTGGGAGGATGATGCAGTTGTACTAGATAGGGAGAAAAAATTGTATGCGGATCCGGAAAAGGTCCATGATATTGCGCATGAGGGGAAATATTTTAAAGTGCCTGGTGCCCATTTATGCGAACCCTCACCGCAAAGAACGCCGGTGATTTTCCAAGCAGGCGCTTCTGCAAGAGGAAGAAAATTTGCAGCCAAGCATGCTGAGCTTGTCTTTATCAGTGTACCAACAGCTGAGGCTGGAAAAGTAATTGTAAGTAAACTGCGCAATGATATAAAAGAAGAGGGGCGTGATCCGAATGAGGTCAAGGTTCTTTCTTTAGTCACACCGATTATCGGGAAAACACAAGAAGAGGCAGAGCAGAAATATCGTGATTATCAAGAGCATGCTAGTTATGAAGGTGCACTCGCATTATTTGGCGGCTGGAGCGGAATTGAATTTGCAGACTTTGAAGCAGGAGAGCATATTGAGTATGTAAAGAATGATGCGATTCAATCCATTGTTGAAACGTTCACTAACATAGATTCTACTAAAAATTGGACAGTAGATGACATCGCTAAGTATGTAGGTGTAGGCGGGATGGGGCATGTAGCAGTCGGAACACCGGAGAAAATAGCAGATTTGCTGGAGCAGTGGATTGCTGAAACCGGAGTTGACGGATTCAATATTGCCTATGCGGTTACGCCCGGTACATTTGAAGAGTTTGTAGAACATGTTATTCCAATTTTGCAGGAGCGCGGTCTTGTCCGCACAGAGTACGAAAAGGGCACATTTAGAAATAACTTATTTGGCTATGATCAGCTGCCAAATCATCATACGGGAAGACAATATAGAAAAGAACCAATTGTAAAATAAATATATTAAGGAGTAGTTGGAAATGACGAAAGTAGCGATCATATCAGGCGGAACTTCAGCTAATTCTAGATTAAATGGGTTAGAGAATGAGGCGATTTCATTTTTAAATAAATCTGGTGCCACTTTTGAACGAATTATCGTAAGAGATTTGCCCGCTGAGGATTTATTGCATGCAAAATTTGATAGTCCGGCGATTATTGAAGCGAATAAAAAAGTGGCGGAAGCAGATGCTGTGATTGTATTAACTCCTGTTTATAAAGCAGCATATACAGGTGTATTAAAAGCATATTTGGACTTACTGCCGCAAAAGGGGTTTGTCGATAAGGTCATTTTACCGCTTGTAATTGGCGGAACTTTTGGCCATTTATTAATGATTGATTATGCACTTAAACCGGTGTTCTCGGCATTAGGAGCTGAGACAATTCTTCATGGAGTATACGTGCTGGATTCCGAGGTAGAAAGAACAGAAGACAATTCCTATTTCTTGGATCATGAAGTCCAAAAAAGACTGCAAAAAGAATTGGCTAATCTGACCGCTTTTTTAAAGGTTAATCAGCCTTTATTAAAATAAAATTTGATGCCGATTAGACGACTAAAGGCAGCTTTCTTGATAAAGAAAGCTGCCTTTTTATATGTAAAGGGGGCGAAGGGTTGATTACGTTTCAACATGTGAGTAAAACATTTGGGAGCAATGAAAACGAAGTAAAGGCAGTACAAGATGTAACGCTTGAAGTAATGAAGGGAGATATATTTGGGGTTATAGGCTTTAGTGGAGCTGGAAAGAGCACATTATTAAGACTAGTGAATTTGTTGGAAAGACCTACTACAGGAGAGATTCTCGTAAATGAACAATCTATTAATACTTTATCTCAAAAGGAATTAAGAAAACTAAGAAGTAAGATAGGGATGATCTTTCAATCTTTTAATTTATTTAGCTCAAGAACTGTTTATGGCAATATTGCTTACCCATTAAAGCTTGCAGGCTGGCCAAAGGACAAAATAGATTTTAGAGTCAAAGAATTGCTTGCCTTTGTCGGACTTGAAGACAAGGAGAAAAAATTTCCGGAAAAACTATCGGGAGGACAAAAGCAAAGAGTAGGGATTGCGAGAGCATTAGCAACTTCGCCTGATATTTTAATTTGTGATGAAGCAACTTCAGCGCTTGATCCTGAGACAACTGAAGAAATTCTTAATTTGTTAAAGAAAATTAATAACGACTATAAAATTACAATTATGCTTATTACCCATGAAATGCATGTGATCAAAAAAATTTGCAATCGCGTAGCGGTAATGGAAGATGGACGTGTGATCGAAGAAGGACAGGTATTTGATGTATTTACAAATCCGGTGCAGAAAACAACACAGAATTTTATCCGTTCGGTATTAAATGATAAATTGTCCAGCCAGCTTTATGAAAAGCTGAAAAAAGAGCAAAGAGGAAGAATGTTTAGGATTTATTTTAAAGAAGGAGTGAGTAATGAACCGATTTTATCGAGGACATGCAAGAAATATGACATTGACTTTAACATTATTTATGGCAACATAAATGAGCTTCAGGAAAGATTGTTTGGGAGTCTGATTGTTGAATTTATAGGAGCGCCAGCGGAAGTGGAAAATGTGATTGCTGATCTAGAAAAAATAGTGGTTTTAAAGGAGCTGGTGAATAATGAAGGTTGAATGGAGCACCTTTTGGCCGCGTATTATCCAGGCTACTGGAGAGACAGTTACAATGGTGCTATTTACACTTATATTTGCGACTGTCATTGGGCTTGCAATTGGACTGCTGCTTTTTGTCACAAGAAAGGGAAATATTTTGGAAAACAGGTTTGTTTTTCTCACCCTTAATCTCTTAATTAATATTATTAGACCAATTCCATTTATCATTTTTCTTGTGGCGCTCAGTCCTTTTACACGTTTGATTATGGGAACGACGATCGGCACAGCGGCTGCTGTCCTTCCGATGACAATCGCTGCGTCATTTGCAGTTGCAAGAGTTGTAGAAAATAATCTCGTTTCAATAGATCCGGGAATTATCGAAGCTGCCCAAGCAATGGGAGCGAGTCCGGTTCAAATTATATTTACTGTTTTGATTCCGGAAGCTTTAGGGCCTTTAATCCTTGGAATTACTTTTATAACAGTTGGTTTAATAGATTTCTCTGCAATGGCCGGTACCGTTGGAGGTGGTGGTCTTGGAGATTTGGCAATGACTTACGGCTACCAGCGGTTTGATACCTCCGTCATGCTCGTCACTGTAGTGATCTTAATTTTATTAGTGCAAGTTGCTCAATTTATCGGAAACTTTTTATCAAGGCTATTTTTGCGGCGATAAATAAATAATTGAAAAAGGGGAGATTGAAATGAGAAAGAAAGTTCAGTTGTTTTTTTTATTTGCATTATTTTGCTTCATTCTGGTCGGCTGTTCGGGGAAATCAGCCTCAGGGAGCAATCATGTGAAAATAGGTGTAACAGGATCTGATGGGCAGTATTGGAACATTATTAAGGAAAGGGCGAAGGAAGAAGGAATTGAAATTGAATTAGTTGAGTTTTCCGATTATACACTGCCGAATAAAGCATTGGCAAACGGTGAATTAGACGTGAATTCTTTCCAGCATCTTGCTTTTTTAAGCCAATTTATTGTCGAAAATGAAGTAGATATAAAGCCTATTGGATCAACCATTGTTGCACCTATGGGACTTTACTCAGAAAAGTTCAAAACAACAGAGGAAATACCTAATGGTTCGACAATCGCAATCCCGAATGATCCAGCTAATACTGGCAGAGGATTAAAGGTGCTGGAAAAGGCGGGCTTACTTAAGCTTAAGGAAGGTGTGGGACTTTATCCTACGCCAGATGATATCGCCGAAAATCCAAAGGAGCTAGAGATTATGACAGTCGTGGCTCAACAGACGCCAAGAGTGCTGCCGGATGTTGCCGCTTCTATCATTAACAGCGGTATTGCCGGCCAAGCTGGATTGTTGCTTGATGACGCCATTTTTCATGACGACCCGCATAGTGAAGATACGCGACCTTATTTAAACGTTTTTGCTGTCCGTTCAGAAGATATCGACAATGAAACTTATAAAAAAATAGCGGAAATCTATCAGGAAGAAAGAGTCATTGAGGCAGTTAAGGAAGATTCAAATGGAGCGAATATTGTTGTCGATATTCCGGCAGAGGAATTGCAGAAAACGCTTGATCAATTAATAGAGGATATAGAAGCAGGCAAACAATAAATATTTTTAGGAAGTGATGAGATGGGGAAGCAAATTCAATTAAATGCTTTTGAAATGGCGGGCCCAATGCATAATGCTCATGGATTATGGAAGCATCCAGATAGTAAAAGGCATCTACAATACAATCAATTAAATTATTGGATTGAAATGGCGAAATTATTGGAAAGAGGTAAATTTGATGCAATATTCTTTGCTGACGTTGCTGGTGTATATGATGTTTATAAAAAGAGCAAAGACCCGGCAGTACGAGAAGGTGTACAATTCCCATTAAATGATCCTGCGTTAATTATATCTGCAATGGCAAGTGCCACTCAGCACTTGTCATTTGCAGTCACCGTAAGTACAACTTACGAGCAGCCTTTCTCTAACGCGCGCCGCTTTTCAACGCTGGACCATTTAACAAACGGCAGAGTTGCTTGGAATATTGTTACATCCTATTTGCCAAACGCAGCTAAGAATTATGGATTGCCGCAAATGATTAAACATGACGAAAGGTATGATCGTGCAGATGAATTTTTGGAGGTGTCCTATAAACTCTGGGAGGGGAGCTGGGAGGATGGGGCTGTCGTTGCAGATGTGCATAATCAAACTTTAATCGATCCTAGTAAAGTCCATAAAATTAACCATATCGGCAAATATTATGAAGTGGCTGGCCCTCATCTGACCGACCCGTCTGTGCAGCGAACACCTGTGATCTATCAGGCAGGCACCTCAGAAAAAGGAAGAGATTTTGCAGCGAAACACGCCGAGTGCGTATTTGTTGGCGGTCCTACAAATGAAAAGATTAGATTCTATATTCGGGATATAAAGCAAAGAGCGGAAAAATACGGAAGAAACCCTGATCATATTAAAGCATATACATTTTTGAATGTGATTGTAGCTGAATCGACCGCGGAAGCAGAGGAGAAATATATGGAATATTGCAAGCTTTGGAGTGCAGATGCTGCAAAAGCGCAATATGGCGGGTCTAGTGGCTATGATCTTGATGAATATACAGATTTGGATAGTTATTTTGAATACAAGCATACGGAACATGGACAAACGCGTGCAGCTTCATTAACAAAAGATGCGCCAAAAAAATTAACTGTCAGGGAAGTATTGAACAGATTTGAAACAATTGATCGAAGTCATGTTATTGTCGGCAATCCTAACGAAGTTGCGGATGCCATTCAATTTTTCTTTGAAGATACAGGGATAGATGGATTTAATTTGGCACATCTTGTTACACCTAAAAGCTTAGAAGAATTTATCAAATATGTTGTTCCAATTTTGCAGCAGAGAGGGATTTATAAAAAGGAATATAATAACGGTACATTGCGTGAGAAACTTTTCGGAATTGGCCATTCACTTTTGCCTGATGATCATCCGGGTGCCGCATTCCGTCTGAATCGTCTACACCAAACTTAAAGGATGGGTTAATAATGGAGTATAGCACCGTAGGTAAAACAGGTATCAAAGTGTCAAATTTATGCTTCGGGACGATGTCGTTTGGCGGTATTGCTGATGAAACCGAATCGTTGAAAATGTATCATCTTTGCAGAGAAAAGGGCATTAACTTTTTCGATACTGCCAATGTGTACAATAGCGGACGTTCAGAGGAGATTTTAGGAAAGTGCATTGCGGAATCAAGGGATGAAGTCATTTTAACATCAAAGGTTGGTTTTCCAATTGGCAAAGGGTTGAATGATAGGGGTGCATCTCGCAGACATATCTTTCAGTCGGTTGAAAAAAGCCTGAAACGGCTCGGAACAGACCGAATCGAGTTTTACTTTATTCATGTTTATGATTATGAAACTGATATGGAGGAGACTTTAAGGGCACTGGATGATTTGCAAACAGATGGGAAAATATTATATCCGGCGGTGAGCAACTGGGCAGCGTGGCAAATGATGAAGGCCCTTGGAATTTCTGAGAGGGAAAGCCTTGCCCGGTTTGAGCTTATTCAACCGATGTATAGTCTTGTCAAAAGACAAGCGGAAGTAGAAATCTTTCCTTTTGCCAGCGAAGAAAACCTTGGTGTAATCACTTACAGCCCTTTAGGAGGAGGATTATTAACCGGAAAATATGCGAATGGAGTAAAGCCAGCTCAAGGAAGGCTAGTTGACCAAAAGAATTATGAGAAACGCTACGGGGACAATCAATATCATTCTATAGCCAATCAGTTTGTTGAATTTAGTCATAAAAATGGTTATCATCCAGCCACATTAGCAGTAAGATGGGCGATGAATCATTCGGATGTAACAGCCCCTATTATAGGTGCGCGAAATTGTGAACAATTAAAATACTCTTTAGATGCAGTTGATTTATGGATGGATTCACGTCTTTACGAAGAAGTGATAGCCATTTCCGAAACACCCCCGCTAGCGACGGATCATAGTAGAGAAGAAGATCAATTTAAAGCGAAGAGGTGATGGAATGATTGGAACGATAACGAAGGATATTCATATTAGGAATGACAGAGAGGGGAATTTAGCTGAAAAAGCGAATGCACTTGCACTAGAGTTTGAGAATTTTGCAAGTACAAATGATCAGGATGCACAATTTCCCTTTGCCTCTTTTGCTAGATTAAGGGAGTCTGGTTTGCTAAATTTAACGATTCCTAAAATATATGGCGGGGAGGAGGCCACGCTATATGAAACGATTATCGTTTTGGAAGCATTAGCAAAGGGAGATGGATCGGTTGCACTCGCTGCAGGCTGGCATTTATGTTTATTTTTAAATGAAAGAAATGCCCTTAAATGGGATGAAAATAGCTTCCAGAAAATTTGCAGAGGACTAATAGAAAATGGGGATGTAATCAATATTTTTGCTACCGAAAAAAAGGGAGGGAATATATTTAGAGGGAGTAAACCTGAGACAATTGCCCGTCGCATAAAGGACGGCTATATTATTTCAGGAGAAAAAGCATTTGCAACTTTATCCCCTATTGCTGATCCATTTATTGTTGTGGCATGGATTGAAGATGAAGGAGTGCTGGGGGAATTTCTAGTTAGAAGAAATGAAAGCATAGAAATTGTTGAAAGCTGGAACACGATCGGTATGCGCTCAACTGGCAGTCATCATCTCATTTTTCATGAGGTGGAAGTGCCTAGGGATGCACTTCTTTCTCGATTCGTGAAAACAGGGGGCACACGAAACCGTTCAACATTACTTTTCATTTCAGCTGTATTTTTAGGAGTTGCACATGCTGCACGTGACCTTATTTTAGATTACACAGTCAATCATTTTTCATCGAGCCTAAACATCCCAATTTGCGAAATTCCTCACATAAACCAAAAGATAGGTGAAATAGAGGCGTTATTAACAACTTCCCGCACAATCGTATATTCATTGGCCGATAAATGGGATGCCTCTGAGAGTGATAAAGAAAGAGATGATTTATTTAGAGACTTTCATGCTGCAAAATATATTGTTTGCCATCAAGCAATCAAAATTGTTGAATTATGTATGAGAATAGCAGGTGGAAGAGGACTTTCTAAAGACTTCAAGCTTGAGAGGCTATTTAGAGATGTACAATGTGCGCTCTCCATGCATCCTGCAGATGATATGATTATCGAAGCTTTAGAAAAAACAGCAGTCAATGCGAAGCATTAATAAATCGCAGATTAACGGGGAGTAAGACTCCAGCCTCAAAGATTCGTGAAATCGAAGAAGCATAGTTGGTGGGGCCTGGGACCAACTGCCCGTAAAAACTCTTGCTTGAGTTTATAGAAAATTTAGTATATTCTCACCCTTATAAGAGATATATTTTAATAAGGAGGGGTTATTGATGGCTAATTTAATTTTGAATGATGGAGCTAGCCTGTACTACGAAGAGGCGGGTGCCGGTGATCCAATAATATTCATCCATGGAGTTTGGATGAGCGGAAAGTTTTTTAAAGAGCAGGTCCCGTTTTTCCAGAAAGGGTATCGAGTTCTTGTCCCTGATTTGCGTGCTCATGGCCAGTCTGAGCATGTTCACTACGGCCATACAATAGCCAATTATGCAAATGATCTGAACCAGTTTATTACGAAGCTCGGTTTGCAGAATGTAACGCTTGTCGGCTGGTCAATGGGGGCATTCGTTGTTTGGGATTACTTAAGGCAATTTGGTGATATTAACATAAAAGCAACAGTCATTGTCGATGAGTTAGCTTCAGATTTTAAATGGCCAGATTTTGAAATCGGCGCATTTGATATGGCAACCTTAACAAGCTTTATGAGAGAAATTCAAAGCAATCAAAGGGGGTTTCTGTCAGGCTTTATTCCATTAATGTTTAAAGGAGATTTAAGTGAGGCAGAATTAGAATGGATGCTGGAAGAGACGACTAAATTACCGGAATCAATCGCTAGCGCGGTTTTATTTGACCAATCTGTTGTTGACTATCGTTCAGACTTGCCTAACTTTAATGTGCCAACGCTGCTCTGCTTTGGAAAGGAAGAAAAGCTAATACCAGTTGCAGCAGGAGAACACCTCCTCGAACAACTGCCTAATGCAAAGCTGCAAATCTTCCAAAACAGCTGCCACTGCCCATTCCTTGAAGAAACAGCCAACTTTAACACATCCGTCGACCACTTCATCAAATCCTTGTAGGTACCTGTCACCTACAAATAAAGACAAAATTAGACAAGATAGATAGGATCACTGACGCAAAACGAAGTGGAGACGCAAAAGTAGTTGCAG
>NZ_PISD01000023.1 GCF_002835735.1 Cytobacillus horneckiae
AACAATTGGGGTGCAGTTCACAAATGGAATCAGCTTCTTCCTGTTAATGGACAATTTTCAATTGAACTTGTGACGTATCATTGATTTGTATTTCTTGGCTACCCTTTCCTAATTGGAAAGTCGCTTCTTCAATCAAGCCAGAATCATCGTAATCATATTCTTCGTCCGCTTCATTTATGCTCTCCTTTTTGATTTTCCAGCCCTTCAGTTCACCGACAATATCATTTATTTTTGAGGCAACGAGCTTAACATCGCTATTTTCTTCAAGCTGGATATCCAGGTGTGAGCTTTTGTCGATGGACCAGTCGCTCATCAATTTACGTGGCTTTATCGTAATTTCGTTATGATTGCCGACAACTTCAAGCTTGACGTTTTGCGGAACAAGAATGGTTGGTGACATCATGCCGTATTGATCGAACATGCCAACGGCTTCATTAGGAATATCCTTAATGGCTAAGTACAATGTATCCCCTTTTACAGTTGAACTCACATAGTCTTCTGATGTCTCAATCAGCTTTTCATTTTTTCCGCTGGACGCAGTATAGGTACCGAACATCGAAACATCCTTCGCATTCGATCCTTCAATTGTTACTGCATTGTTGCCTGTTTCTATTACGACACGTTTTACCTCTTTTGATACTGCCTGTTCATAAGCAGGAAGCTCATGCGTACGATGCTCCCGGTCCATGCTTGCACTCACCTTGTCAACAATTCCAGTGGAACTGATTAATGCAACACCTATTCCGACCGTTCCGAGGATGCCTACAAAAAAGATGCTTAAGATATCATATTTTAAATAAGGCTTTTCCTGTTTTGAAAAAAGCAGGTAAAGCAGAATTTCTATGCCTAGTACGACTAATATTACAGGCCACCATGAGATTAACATATTCGTTATATCCAATCCCATCAATTGGGATAATATTAAATATATACCGAGAAGGAGCAACGATGCTCCCATCGAAAATGTACCTACTCTCCAAGTCTTCATCTTTTCACTCTCCTATTCTGCTTTCTTTAATTTCTTTTCTTTATTTCCAGCCAATAGCTTCAAACCGCCGCCAATTAAGAGAATGGATACGATCGCCGTTTGGAAGTAGCGGTCAAACCAGAACCATAGATCGATGTTGAGCATTTGATTTAGCATTGGCGAAAGCGCTGGAAGCAGAATATTCGTTGTTAAATAATATAATCCGACTAAGACTAAGCCGATGCCAACCCACTTTTGATAATTGTTAAAGTACGAGATAATCGGAACATCTTCAAGCTCTTCATCACCGTATCTGGAGGCCTTTTGTAAACCGTCGAAAAAGCTGTAGAACCAAATAATCGGTATGAGGAAAAGAAAGATGCCGAGCCTTAATACATCCAAGATATAGATTGAGAACAGGAAACCAGCCATAAGCTGAATGCCGCGGCGCTGCATGCCAAGATACAAATGGCCGGCACCAGGGAACATGGATAAGAATGTGGCAATCGCTTTGCTCTTCTTTCCTTCTTCTCTCCTTGTTTCAAAATCCTCTAAAATTGTGCGGTCAACTAGCTCTTCACCACGCTGCTTCATGTTCAATTGCTGGATAGAATCAAAGAAGCTATACACCCAAATGACAGGGAATAAAAGAAGAAAAACTAGAAATTCACCCCGATTAGTCAGGAATGCGATAAAAGTGACCATAATTCCTAACCCGAGCGATGCCGCCAGAAAGGTAAGTCCGCGATTCATTAACCCAAGATGAAAATGGCCGACACCCGGGATAAACGAAAGCAGAATCGTGCGGAATCTTTCATAGTCAAGCTCTTCTGGTTTATTTTCTTCAGTTAAAGGCTGCTTCGCTTTTAAAAGCTTTGATGCCTGAATGCCTGTATCTACGAGGTTGACAATGTAGAGAAACACGCCTGTTAATACGATAAACATCACTTCTCCGCCGACACCTGAAGCCAATAGGAAAAAGGTTAAGGCAATTAGGAAAAACTCTCCCAGCATATAAGCTAAACCTCTAAAGCCTTTTCCTAAATACATTAATCCTCCGCCTGGAAAAAAGCCTAATAAAAATGCGATCAACGGATTTTTCATTCTTTGTTATCCTCCTTATTACTTCTCTCAAGTGAATCCATCCAGGCAAAGGTTTTATCCACAATGCCTTCGGTCATTGATGTATCCTTTTCCTTAAATCCTTGACTTTCAACACCACCTGCATATTGAGTCAGCGACTGGAACACACCAGTCGACATTAAAATCAATGTCATCGCGGCTGCAACGCCGTAATGGAAAATAGATTTCTGATAGAATGCCACTCTTTTCTTCGGATGCTTTGGTTCTTTTTCTTCTACTGCTGTCAGCTGCTTTTGATTGGTGATTTGCGCCATGACCAAATCAGTAAAGTCCGGTTCATTTTCGATGATTGGTAGATCGTCCTCTTCAACTGCGGTCAAGTAGAGCTCTAAGCATTGGTCACAGCTATATAGATGATCCTCATAAGCCTCGCGGACATCATCTTCCAATTCATTCTTCACGTATTTTAGCCATTCGTCATAAGCGTAATGTTTCATGAAAAATCGTCCTCCTTCCAATGCTTCCTCATCCATTGACGCGCCCTGTATAATTTTGTCTCAATCGTTTTCACCTGTACATTTTGCTCTTCAGCCATCTGCTGATAGCTTTTTTCTTTAATATAGAAATCATATATTACATTTCGATAATTGTCAGGCATTTCATGAAGACGCTGCCTGACGAGCTCTCTTGTTTCATTTCTAATAACTTTTACTTCAATGCTATTATTTTGCGGTGCGGCAGAATCATAGTCAACCACTTCCATCATTTCTTCACGCCTTCGTTCTCTCTTTCTCTTCATATCGATGGCGTGATTTACTGCTATTCTGGTCATCCATGTTTTAAAGCCTTGATTCTCATATTGGGGGAGAGAGGTATAGATCTTTAAAAACACTTCTTGTGCGGCATCTTCCGCTTCCTTTTGATCTCGCAAGACCGCAAAAATCGTTTTAAACAAATCATTGCGGTACTTCTCAACCAATAAGCGAAACGCATGATCATTGCCGCTTAATACTTTTTGGATAAGAACTTGGTCGCTAATCTCTCTCTCCCCCTTTCTACCAGCTTCCACCCTAATAGACGAAACTAGTTAGAACTATCCCTACAGGATTTTTGAAATTATTTTAATTTATTTTTTTGCACGACTTATAAAGTAACAACTTGCTCTTTTTGAGCGTTTTTGACGCACTATTTCCTATTTATATAGTCAGGGTTTCTCTTACAGTATGCATTTGTCGGGCTATTAAAATGCGGGAACTTATTTTGAAGAGATGGCGTCACTTTATTTGCGTTTTATAATGGCGATTGGTTCTTTCCCTTGTGCGTTCGTGCTTTTCTTCACTGCCATATAAAAATCAGCCTATATATCAATTTTTTTATGCATATATTCTGCTAGTACACTATATGGTAAAATAAGTCTTATTAGAAAATTGTTAACAAGGAGTCAATTATGGACTTATTTATTTATTTTGCCGCTTATTTGCTTGGCTCTATTCCTACTGCTTTAATTATTGGGAGGATTTTCTTCAAGGTTGATATTCGCCAGCATGGGAGCAACAATCCTGGGGCGACGAATACGCTGCGTGTATTGGGGAAGCGGGCAGCGATTGTTGTGCTGCTTATTGATAGCGGTAAGGGGGCGCTGGCTGCGGCTTTGCCTATCCTGCTTGGAACGGAGCATGATCCGCTGGCAGTCGGATTAATTGCGGTTGTTGGGCATTGCTTTCCGATTTTTGCTGGTTTTCGCGGCGGGAAAGCGATTGCAACGACAGCTGGTGTGTTGATTGTTGCGAATATTTGGCTGTTTCTGATTGCTTATTTTGCCTTTGTTGCCGTTATTTATGTCACAAAATATGTTTACTTCGGTTCACTTTCCGTTGGCGTTACGCTGCTTATATATGCGCTTTTTAAACCGGCGAATGAGCATGATTTTATCTTTTTACTATTCCTTATCCTGTTGATTTTTCTTCACCGCTCTAATATTAAAAACCACCTTAGTCAGAACGAGCCGAAAATTAACGATAAGCGGATAAAGGATGACCGTCTTCCCCCTAAGAATACAAAGCAAGCATAGGAGGAAAGCATAATGCATAAGGAACTGGCCCACTTTCTAGCGAGCATGAATCAGCAAAAGCAGCATCATATCGGTTATTGCGGTGATAACGTGGCAGAGATTCTGCAAACACTCGAAAAAGATTTTTCGCCGCTTGCGGATGTTTTTTTCGTAAGCAAAGATATGGAGATCAACGGCGCCATCGGACTAGATATTGATGATGAGGAAAAAACAGCAGAAGTATGGGGACCTTTTTCTACAAGTGAAGAAGTGGCCCTTCAGCTTTGGAAAAAGCTTAAAGAAACCTATGAATCTACCTTAAACACTCTTTATTTTTTCATAAATAAAGAAAATCAGCAGGGAATCCGTTTTGCACAAAATATTGGTGCACACCATCAAGGCAATCACTTCATCTTGGAAGCATCCAAAAATCATTACGAGCAAAAAGCGATAGACTTCAAGCCGCAATATACCGATTCTTTTAGCGAACTGCATGAAGCCGCTTTTCCAAATACTTATCATTCTGCAAAAGAGATCATTAGTAAATTAGATGATCTTAATAGACTGCTTATCCTAACCGATCAACATAATATTAAAGGCTATGTATACATTGAAGCCCTGCCTGAGTATGGAGAAGGAAACATTGAATTCATTACCGTTTCTCCTCAATACCGCAGGCAGGGCATTGGTACGCAGCTCACTCAGTCTGCTTTAGCCTCGCTGTTTCAATTTGAGGAAATCGCAAGTGTCACTCTTTGTGTAAGTGCGACAAATGATTCAGCCCTTTCTCTTTATCAGGCTGCAGGCTTTTCACTTAAACATGAGTTAATGCTATTCACGTATCAATTTTAAACTTAAAAGGTCGCTCGCTTTTGAAATGCCAGCGAGTGACATCGTGATTTTTGTTTCTTCGATATAGTTTTCCAGCACTTTTTCCACACCTGCTTGCCCGCCCACTGATAAGCCATAAATAAATGGACGGCCGATGAACACAGCCTTCGCACCTAATGCGAGGGCTTTTACGACATCTGTTCCACGGCGGATACCGCTGTCAAACAGGACTGGAATCGTTCCATCAACTGCTTGTACAATGGTTGGCAGGGCATCGATTGCACTGATGATGCCGTCAAGCTGTCTTCCGCCATGATTGGATACAATGATGCCATCCACTCCGTTTTCAATTGCAAGTATTGCATCCTCAGGATGAAGAATGCCTTTAATATAGATAGGCAGGCTCGTCCGTTTTTTTAACTCTGCCACATGCGACCAGTTCAATTCAGGATAATGAATATTTTCCAGTACTGATTGAATGATAGATTCCTCATCCTTGGCTTGCAATGCAGCCATAAATACAGAATCATATTCATAATTTGCTTTCCCAAATCCAAGTTTTAATGGTGAAAAGTTGGTGGATAAATCTGTCTCTCTCCAGCCTGTCATGACCGTATCTACTGTTAAAACAACCGCTTCATAGCCCGCTTTCTCGGCACGGTCCACCATGCTGTAGGATACTTCTGCATTGCGTGACCAATAAAGCTGGAACCACTTTGGACTATCCCCAGTAGCCTGCTTCACCTCTTCAAGCGCATAGCTTGAAACTGTGCTTTGGGTAAACGGCACACCGATTGCTGCAGCCGCCCGGGCAGAAGCAAGCTCTCCTTCTTCATGTGTTAACCTCTGCATTCCAACTGGTGCGAGAAAAATCGGATATGGATATGTCCGTCCCCCGATTGTTACACTCATATCGACAGCTGCTACATTGCGCAGCATCCTTGGGACAATGGCTAATTTCTCAAAGCCTTTTGCATTTTTCCTTAACGTTTCTTCATTACTGGCGGCAGAACGAACATAGCCGTATGCGCCTGTTGACATTTTTTCCTTCGCTTCCTGCTCAAGTGCATCAAATGATACCGGAAAACTCTTCGCCTCTACACTCATCTGTCTATCCCCTTATGCTCATGTTATACTCACAAACCGGCTTCTCACATGAAAATAGGAGAAATAGCGGAATTCTATTTCTTCTTTCATATTCTTCCTCTGAAGAAAAATTCCTTCTATCAGGGGTCGCTTCACAAAGCTCGTTAATATGAAAGCCACTGTTTCGTAAAATCATAAAATATTCCTCTACTGTACGATGATATTTTACGACTTTTTCGCCAATCCAAGGCTCTGCTCGTACGCCGATTTGAAAATAATCATCAACAATCCAATCGGGTCGCTTCGTCCCGCTACTTTTAAAAGCGCTTGTGATGACCGGATGCTGTACACTAAAAACAAATTTGCCTCCAAATCGCAAACTGTTGTAAATATTCTCGCAAATTTGACGAAAATCTTCAAGATAGTGAAGCGCTAATTGAGAAAAGATTAGATGGTAATTTTCCACTGGAAAGGGAAAGGACTCTAGCGAGGAATGAATGACCTCGCTATTTTCCAAGTCTGATAGATTTTGTTCCGCCCTCATAATCATATTTTTCGAACCATCTACCCCAAGATAAGAGGCTGCTTGAAGCAGCTCCCTTCTCATTGAAGCATCGCCGCAGCCCAAATCTAAAACATCTTTGCCAGATACATCACCTATCATTTTTAACAAGGCAGGTTTTTCGATGATTTCATTCGGACTATCCTTGCGATGCCGTCGCTTCATATAGTTTTGAAAAAACAGCTCATCCTCATAAGCTGCAGACCCCTTAAATTCCATTGGCTTAGCCCCCTAGGATTTAGTCGGTATTCCTCTATACTTTGCTTCTCTCAGTTCTAATGCATAGGCCTCAACATTTGGCAGTCCCATCTCACGGGCAATTGCTATCTCCTTCTCCACATCGTAAGGAACTCTGACGATTTCAATTGAAAAAGGCGCAGGCTCCTTCGATAAGTACGCTCCATGGAGAATCGCATAGGTTGCCTGCGGAATGTCTAGAGAATTGCCGACACTGCCGCAATTAAATAATGTTTTTTGCGGAAAAATCGGCTCAACAAGTGCAGCATGAATATCACCGAACCCTACCACATCCGGAGTGATGTTGCTCTTCAGAGGGGTGATATGCTCTGTGTTTTCGAACATTGCAAGTTTCTCGTCATGGGGTGCTCTCATAGGAAACACGCGGTGGTAGACACTTTTGGCAGACGCATGGAATAACCTCACATATTTTCCGCTCATATAAAAATCATAATGAAACGGCAATGACCTTAAATATGACATCGGCTCTCCTGCTAACTGGCTTTGGTGCCAATTTATTTCATCACTTTCGATTTTCTTTGTAATAAAATCATCCCAATTGCCGAGAAGCACCACTTCACAGGTTTCACGAATCCTCTCTACAGATTTGATTGCGTTCGGCCCTTTGCCGATTAAATCTCCTAAACAAAAAATGCGTTCAATTCCTCGTTCATGCGCATTTTCCAAAACTGCCTCTAAAGCCGTTAAGTTACCGTGAATATCTGAAATGACGGCGATGGTCATGATGAAAGTCCCCCTTATAATCTATATTACATTTTCTACTCTGCTATTTTTTTGAAAAGGCAAGTTGATTTTTTGCTCATTCATGATTACAGTAAGTATATATGTTAAAATAACAATTAATAATCTATTTAATCAAGGAGATATACGATGTCTAAAGTATTTATTTTCGGTCATAAAAATCCAGATACTGATACAATTTGCTCTGCTATCGCTTATGCAGATTTAAAAAAAGAACTAGGTGTTGACGCTGAGCCGGTACGCCTAGGTGAAGTGAATTCAGAAACCAGCTATGCGCTTGACTATTTCAAAGCAGAAGCACCCCGTTTAGTGGAGGCTGTAGCAAAAGAAGTAAATGAAGTCATCCTTGTGGACCATAACGAATTCCAACAAAGTGCAGATGATATTAAAGAAGTTAGAATTCTTGAAGTCATCGACCACCACCGCATCGCTAACTTTGAAACAAGCGATCCATTATACTACCGTGCTGAGCCGGTTGGCTGTACAGCAACCATCCTAAACAAAATGTATAAAGAAAATGGCGTAGAGATTAAGAAAGAAATCGCTGGTCTGATGCTTTCAGCAATTATTTCTGACTCTTTACTATTCAAATCCCCTACTTGCACGGAGCAAGATGTACAAGCTGCCAAAGAACTAGCAGCCATTGCTGGTGTAAATCCTGAGGAATATGGCTTAGAAATGTTAAAAGCCGGTGCTGACTTAAGTGATAAAACAATTGATCAGCTGATTTCACTCGATGCAAAGGAATTCCAAATGGGCAGCCATAAAGCTTATATTGCCCAAGTAAACGCGGTTGATTTAAACGAAGTATTAAGCCGCCAGGATGAACTGGAAGCAGTCATTTCAAAAACAATTGATGAAAAAGGCTTAGACCTTTTCCTATTCGTCTTAACAGATATATTAAACAATGATTCTGTCGGTATTGCTCTAGGTTCACAAGCTGCAGCAGTTGAAAAAGCATTCAACGTCAAGCTTGAAAACAAGCAGGCGCTGCTGAAAGGTGTCGTTTCCCGCAAAAAACAAATTGTGCCGCCACTTACAAACGTGTTGGCTTAAGTGTTGAAAATGCCAGAAAGTCAGCTTCGACTTTCTGGCATTTTTTTATTTACTGGGTCAGTTCTGACTACCGATTTTCACTTTTCAATCAAGCAGCCTCCCTGTCCCTTCAATCCACTCATTCATCAATTGCTGCACATTTTTCTGTTCTGCCAGCTTTACGGCCTGCCCGGCCCATAATGACATAAAATCTGGATTTTCCTTACTTGCCGCTCTTTTTCTAATAGCGTTTGTGAGGTCATTTTGATAAGGGAAAGGAAGGATCTCCTTATCTGCCATTTCCCGCATATATCGATTGGTTATTCCGCGTGCCATTTTGCCTGAAAACGCCTTTGTGATGGAGGTTTCGCCATTTGTATTCAGCAACGCATCTTTGTACGTCAGGTGAATGCCGCTTTCTTCTGCTGTTAAGAAGGCAGTCCCCAGCTGAACACCTTCTGCACCAAGCATGAACGCGGCTGCAATACCGCGTGCATCCATTATGCCTCCTGCTGCGATAACTGGAATTTGTACAGCATCAACGACTTGAGGAATGAGTGCCAACCCGCCGACTAAGCCTGTCGTATCATCATTCAAAAATGTACCGCGATGACCGCCAGCTTCACTGCCTTGAGCAACAACAATATCCGCACCGCTTTTTTCCCATAGTAGCGCTTCCTCTACATTCGTTGCTGTACCAATCACTACCGTGCCTTCTTGCTTAAGCTTTTCAATCACTGAATGATGAGGAATGCCAAATGTAAAACTGCATACGGGCACCATCGCTTTCATCACTGCTTCGAGCTGCTCTTCATAAAACAGCAAATGGTCCTTTTGAGGAAGGATGATGTCTTCAGCTATCTCAAGCTCGTTTTTGTAAGGCGATAGTGCTGCTATAGCTGATTTCACCTTCTCCTCAGTAAAAGCGTCTGGTTCTTCAGGTACAAATAAATTAATCCCAAATGTCCGATTCGTTGCTTTCCGGATTTCCTGAATGCTATTGGCTATATCCATCGGATTCATATACCCTGCTCCAATATTTCCAAGCCCGCCGCATTCGGAGGTTTGACTAACTAGTTCTACTGTGGTTGCTCCTCCAGCCATCGGTGCCTGGAAGATTGGGTAATCTATCTTTAACAGTTCGGTAACTCGATTCTGATTCCAGCCCAATCTTCTCCACGCCCTTCTCTATTTTTTTACGAGTGTCTCGATAATGCTGCCAGCTACGCTATGCCATAAGCTTGAATCTGTTTCATATGCTTTTCCTAGCTCTTTATATAATGCCTTTTGTTTTTCTTCAAATGAAGGGTCTTCTTTATCCGGCAAAGCGGCTCTTCTTTCTGTAACAAGCTCCTGCAATCTCGACGCTCTCGGTCCCCAAACACCATATTCCTCGCCATCCTTATTCAGAAAAACAAAAATAGGAATGGCACGGGAGGTACCGTTTGTTAAATATTGATCCATTAGCTCCAGGTTGGAATCCCTTAAAACAAAGCGAACCTCCATATCAATTTCCTCTGCAATTTTCAATAATACAGGGTTATTTAATTTCGCATCCCCGCACCAGTCCTCAGTCAGCACAATTGCCTTTAGCCCTTTACCTTTATTAGGCTGAAGTTCATTCTTTTCTTCCTCTGACAATGTAAATCCTTCATAAATTGAAAGCATTGATTCTTTGTTGACGTTCATCCCATCTATGTACTGCTCTGCTGTTAAGCCTTTTTCAAACCACTGTTTTAATTCCATCTCATTACACTTCCTTTTTTTCATTAGGTTTCATCTTCTATTATCATACCATTCAATTTTCGAAAAAATAAAATAATCTAGCTTGCGGGCTATTTAGTTTTTAAGCCATTCTGAACAAGTTTGTATAGAACAAAATAATAATTATGCAAGTTAAATTGCCGATAACGGTTCCTAAAGACTATGATGCTTTCCTGCTTCGAACAGCAATTTACTATATTAAGTATTTTTTACTTGAATTTACATATAAACATCGTTACCATTCATTTAATGAGATTACTAACAAAGGAGAAAAATCAATGAACATTAGAGAAATTGAGCCAAAAGATAATCCAGTCATCGAAGCCATCATTAAAAATTCACTTGAGTCCGTTGGATTAAATATTGAAGGGACAGCTTACTTTGATCCTCATCTAGGTAAACTTTCTGAATTCTACAATCAGCTTAGCCATTCTAAATATTGGGTTGCTGAGATTGACAATAAAGTTGTTGGTGGCATTGGGATTGCCGTTTTTGATGAAGGGAAAGAAATTTGCGAATTGCAAAAGCTTTACTTAAGTCCGGAAGCACAAGGTAAAGGGTGTGCAATTAAATTAATGGAAACTGCAATTAATTTTGCCGAAAAACATTATCAATACTGCTATCTTGAGACACGTCATGATTTAAAAGCGGCAAGCAGCTTGTATAAAAAATTTGAATTTGACCTTTTGCAGGAACCACTTAATGGTTCAGAACACTCTGCAATGGACGCTTGGTATTTGAAAAAATTGAAATAAAATATTTTTATCCCTTCAGCTTGTAGAAAAACCAAGGTTTCTCTACAAGCTGTAGCTAATTAAATTAGCCTCTCTTCTTTCCGCATCATACACATTTGCCTGTATAATAGCTATATTTATGGTTTCGCCGGATGAAACAAATGATGGCTTTTAGGAACATAGAACACCTACTTTATAAAAATTAATTTTTCCAGGATAGAATAGGTATATTATTGAATTATCTGTAGTAATCGCTTTTACCTCTACAAAAGAAAAAATAAGCTAAAAAATTCTTTTCTGGAATGAATTTGTACTTTTAATAAGTTTAATTCTAGTAAACCTTGTATGTATTAATAATATATAATCGTTTATAAATGAAATCTAAGACATATATAAACGGAAATTTTATACGTTACTTTATGGGCCTAAAAGCATACTTTTACAAACATTATTAAGTGAATATCTAATATGCAATTTAAATTTCAGATTATAAAAGTATTGCCGAAAAAAAGAGTGGGATGGATTTTTTGTAATGAAGAATAAAGAAAGTGAGGAATTAAGATGTTAAAAAATAATAAAGAAGCTTCAATGCTTCCTTTACCTAACGAAGGATTATATAGGTTTTCTCTTCCATATTTTTTTATACCATCAGTGGAGATTAGTAGTGAAGAAGGACATAAAGTTTATTCGTTTCCTGTAGAAGCATATTTAAAAAAGAAAAAGGATTTAGCTAAAGGGGTTTTTGCACGTTTTGTAAATTTGACTTATAAAATAAGGGAAATAGGTTTGTAATTGATTCAATTGAGTGTATTTTTATAGTGAATTTCTTATAGTTCCAGTTGATTTTAGCGCAGTACCTGAGATTACCTCGATCCTATACAGCTTACCTTTTTCCATCCAATAATCTTGCGTAACTTCGCCACCCTCTTCGAACAAGGTTAAACCAGCAGATCCACCCATAGTTACCCAGTCATTTCCGATCTTTTCTTGCACCGATAAACCTGCAATCCCAGTAGAATAAAGCTTTATTTTACCATACTGACCTTTACCAACCACAGCTCCTGACACTGCTTTCCATTCAGGCGGACTTAAATAAAAAAAATGCTAAGGTATATTTTTACAATCTAAAAAAGAAAACAATAAATCAAATTTGGTATAAGGAAAATGAGCAACCAATCAATTTATATCTCATAAAATGAATGTAAGAAAAGTACTCTAAAGCTTTCGCCAACAAAAAACATAAAAGTGTCGATTTCTTAACGTATAGGAAGTCGACATTTTTTTATGGTTAAATTTGCTTAGCGTACAAAATTTCCGATTATCTTAACCATTCAAAACGGATGACTTTACAGTATTCAATGTAAAGTTATCCGTTTTTTTATTTCTTTAAAGACTATTTAACCACACTAATTTTTATAGTATTTATAGTAAATAAAGAAAGGGGGAAGATTATCTAAAATTAAGAGATTGAGAGCTTTCTAAAATGAATAAAAGAACAATTTCAACAGGAGGAATTTATGAGAGTAATTACCCTTTCTACAAAAGAAGGAAAAACTCGGTACATGTTACTAGATCATAACAATGAGCCGGTCCAACCAGTTTTACAATATTTAAAGTTTAAGGATAACCGTGGAGCTTCACGTAATACCTTACGGTCATTCTCATATCATTTAAAGCTTTTCTTTGAATTGGCCTAATACCAGCGAAGCTGCTATAGACCGCAATAAACAATTTAATGAACGCTAAATACTTAATTCACAAGGTAATTAGCTGTAACGAAAACGATCCTTTTTATTACGCTAGAACTCTTGATATAAAGGGATTTATATTTCTTAGCGTGGGTGTTATGTCATTTGGTTGGCTGTACCCTGGCTGTACCCCTAAAATAGGGTATAATAAAAAAACGCCCAATCTCATATATACCAAGGGTTTTGGGCGTTTTTTAAAACTGATTTGTGAATACGTTAATTCGTATTGATCATACAGCTATTTTCTTGCTTCTTGGGATAAACGAGCGTACAGTAAAAGTGGTGAGGACCGATTTCTTAAATTAAATCCAATGCAAAATCCAACCTTTCGTTCTTTTTAATGATTAAATCTTCAAATAAAACGCCATTTTTAATTACCATACTAAGCTTTGAAAGATTTTTGATATTTTCTATAGGATTATTAGGTAATATCAATAAATTCGCTCTCTTCCCTTCATCGATTGTACCTATTTGTTTATCAACCCCTAAAATTTCCGCATTACTTTTTGTCACCAAATGAATGGCTTTCTTTTCAGTAATACCACCAAAACGAATCATATGATCTAACTCACGCCATAAATCATAGTGTGATACGTAAGCCATTGCCGCATCGTTTCCAACTCCAACACTAATATTATTCTTGATTGCTTGCTGGAAACTAATCAACATATCTTCATAGACAATTTTAGCATTTTCAAACAGGACATCATTAATATTTGTTTGGCTTCTATCTAGTAATGCATAGGGATAAGCAGCTTGAAATGTCGGAATTAGTGATGTATATCCTCGTAAGGCATTAGGGTTTTGTTTATAAAGAGAAATAATATCTTCATCCATTGGAGCTCCATGTTCGATTGAATCTACCCCACCTTTTAAAGCAATCCTAACACCTTCACTACTCTCTACATGTGCTGCAACCATCATCCCAATTTTATGAGCTTCTTTACAAATGGCGAATACTTCTTCTTCGGTTAATTGAATACGTCCGGCTTCACCAATTGTTTTTGCATCAGTTACGCCACCTGTTACACAAATTTTAATCCAATCTACACCTTGACGCACATTTTTACGTACATTTTTCACACCGTCCCACGGACCGTCAGTCTCTAGTGCTAAATACGGGGCTCCATGACCCCCAGTAGCGCTAATAAAGAAACCTGAGACGGATAAGTCTGGACCAATAACTTTTTCGTTTTGTATATCGTCTCGCAGTTTTACATCTTGATAAAAGAATTCACCAACAGAGCGCATTGTAGTTATGCCGGATTGAAATGCGACTAAAGCATTTTTCTTCATTCTATTGTAAATAAATTTCTTGCCCAATTTAGTATTCAATAACTTAATTCCAAAATTTAGCGTTTCTTCACTAAAAGATAGTTCAGTAGGGTTTCCATCAGAAAATAAATGTGCATGTGCATTTATGAGTCCTGGCATAACATATTGATGATTAATATCAATTTGTTCATACTCTTTAGAAATCATTATATTTTGACGGCTTTCAATTTTTTCAATAATGCCTTGATTATTTATGAGAATAATCATATCTTTTTCAATTTCCCGATCCATATCACCGTTTATAACTGTGCAATTAATTAATGCTTTTTTCATTTTCATATCATTATCATCCTCGATTTAAATAGTAAATTTATCATTCAATTAAATAAAAAACCGTAAAATTATTTGGTATTAAGTCCTCTATTGATGCAAAAATCGGTTAATATAAGTGGCTCTTTAGTGATCTATATTTGATAGATTAAATAACCTAGTACATAATCGTTTTACAGTGAGCGAACAGAAATCCCGAATGATGTCACATCTATACCTTAAAAAGATAGTACAGTTATCGACGAAAATCTAAATCATACCTTTTTGCTCTTTAAACTTTCCCATTAATATATTCCCTCTCAATTTTAGCCTTTTCTAAATAGACCTAATACTTCAGTTGACTCTGTAATGTTTACAAAAGCTTGTGGATCAACTTCAGAAATTAATGTTTTTATTCTAGTTAGTTCTTCCCGAGAAATTACAGTCATTAAAACATGTTTTTTCTCATTGGTATATGCACCTTCTCCATCCAATAATGTAATCCCGCGTATAAGGCTTGATAATAGCTTTTCTTTCATTTTTCCTGCCTGGCTAGTTACAATCATTAGTGTTATTTTTCGATGTTTTTTATGAATCGTATCAATCACTTTTCCTGTAATAAAAATGGATAATAAGCTGTATAAGGCAGTGTCCCAATCGAAGAATAATCCTGAAACAATGACAACAACTGAATTAAGTACGATTAAGAATCTCCCAATCTGAATGTCTTTTTTTCGTGAAAGCAACATCCCGATAATATCGAATCCACCTGTTGAACCCTTGCAGTTGAATACCAATCCAATACCGACACCGGCAACTACACCACCAAATATTGAAGAAAGTAGAAAATCGCTTGTCACTGCATTTATGGGAATAGCATATAACGCTGCCGAAAATGTGAAAACTGATACAATTGTATAACCAATGAATCGTTTTCCAAGCTTAACATATCCAAAATAAGAATAGGTAAATTTAGTAAAAGGTTTACTAATCCAGTATTAAAGGGTGTTAAGATACCAATGATAATTGCAACTCCACCAATCCCGCTACTTAAAATATTATTGGGGATTAGGAAAAGATTAAAAGAAAGTGCTGTAATTAAAGAGCCAAAAATCACTCCAAGTAATTGATACATATCTTTACCGTCCTTCAAAAAAAAATATTATTTACGGATTCATCTATATTAATTCGAAAAAATCCTATAGAATCAACAATTGTTAACTTGGCAATCAGAAGAAATTCTCCAGTCTTTCAGGTTAAAACCATAACTTAACCTTGACTTAATATTAAACAATAATAATAATTAAGAGAAATACTTAAAAAGCATCTTATTAATATCTTTTAGGTATAATTGTTCGAAAGGAAGAAAAAAGAAATGGAATTGAGGCACATCAGATATTTTTTGACTTTGGCAGAAGAACTAAACTTTAGTAGAGCTGCAGAAAAACTCCACATCGCACAACCACCTCTAAGTAAGCAAATCAGAGAATTAGAAGAGGAAATGGGGGTACGATTATTTAATAGGACGAAGCGACATGTTGAATTAACAAATGCCGGGAAGGTGTTTCTGAATAAAGCTTATCAAATCATTGATCAAGTTGAACAAGCGTGTATTAGTACAAGATTAACCTCTACAGGATCTGAAGGTGAACTTATAATTGGGTTTAGTGGCTCAGTGCAAGACCTTATTCCAACAATTCGAAATTATCGTGAGCGATACCCTAAAGTTGGAATAGTATTACAACAACTCAGTACACCTCTTCAAGTTAAAGCTTTAAATGAAAAAAGAATTGACATTGGTATAGTAGCTGCCCCAGTGAATTGTAAAAAAATTCATGTAAAACCAGTCCGAAAGGTGAGTTTAAAGGCAATTATTCCAGAAAAACACCCCCTTGCTTTCAAACAATCAATATATATTCGTGATTTGGAAAATGAATCATTTATAATGGCAACTAAATCAGCTGCTCCATTCTATTATGAAACGTTTATGGACCTGTTCCAAAATGTAGGGTTCGCACCGAAAATTACAATTCAGGCAAATGACCTTCAAACAGTTTCGGCATTGGTCGCGAATGGTATGGGAGTTGCATTGTTACCTTCATCAATTAATCCATTAAGTGGTTTAATACAAAGGAAAGTTGAGGATATAAATACTACAATTGAAGCATCGCTTGCATGGCGAAAGGATAATAACTCGGAAATACTAGAAAATTTTTTAAAGTTATATTTTGAATTTAATAATAATGATTAAGTAGTTAAAAAATGCAAAAACTACGAGATTTCACATCACGTAGTTTTTCTTTAAAAAGTTATTTTTTTAGACAGCCCTTTCTTTTGTTTTATAACTTTGCTAGTTAACAAATGGCTGGTTTTCCTGATAGTTCTTTATACGGAAGTTCGAAAGTGCTTTTTGTTCAGTTGTTTACTTAGTTTTTGGAATGTTAAGCAATTCTGAAACGGTTACAAATTCATAACCTTGCCTTTGTAGTTCTGGAATAAGATCAGCTAAGGCTTCAGGTGAATTAATATCTTGAGTATAATGAACACCATCATGAAATAGAATAATACTTCCCGGTCCATCATTACTTAGTACAATGTTATTGATTTCCTCTGCATTATTCCCTGTCCAGTCTAAAGTATCCACATTCTAACCAATAATTAAATTATTTGACTCTTCTAGTTTAATCACCTGGTCTAATGTTATATTTCCATATGGTGGACGAAAGAATCGAGGACGATATCCAATCGTTTTTTCAATTAATTCTTCAGATTGCTCCATATCAGCTTCAAATGTCTCCATATCAGCTACAGCAAAATTCACATGAGTAAATGAATGGCTACCGATGTCATGTCCCTCTTTATTCATACGTTTAACAAGTTCTGGATACATCGCAACTCTTTCACCTAAAACAAAAAATGTAGCTGGAACATTATATGTGGTAAGGATGTTCAAGATATTTTCGGTATATCTTGGATCAGGACCGTCATCGAATGTTAAAGCAATTTGATTAGAGTTTGAAGCGCCTTGGTTAAATATTAGGTGAGGATATACATTTTGTAATTACCATAGAGGAAAAGCATCTGATTGTCTGACTTCGCTTCCTCTTTGTTTATGTGAAGAGTCAACTTCATTTGCCTGGATTGGTTCCGTAATAAAAATGCATATGAATAAGAACATGTAAATAGAAAACTTGGCTTTAGCCCCCAAATAAAATTATCCCTCTTTCTAAAAAGAATTTTCCGTTATATATTTTGCACATATATAAATATTAAATACAGAGACATTAGAGAAACGTGTGTCATAAAATATCTTAAGCTCAATTAGAAGGGATTGTTGCAGCACTATAAGATAAACATACTAGGATGACAGTGAATAAAGCAAAAAAATAGAAAATAAATAATATTAATATATCTGAATTTAATTTTCCTCGGGCAATAAAATGATAAAACAGCGTACTGTAAAGTGACAATAAAGTTATTTACTTTTTATATAAAAATATAAGAGCTTGCTACATTTTATTGTAGTAAGGCTCTTATATTTGTTTAATTTTTATTCATTTAATTGTAATTACACTTACAAATCAATAAAATAAGGGGAAATTTGTGAAGTAGGGCTTTTTAATAAAGGAACATAACAAAACAAGGAAGTCTGAGCGACTTCCCTTTTTTATCTTAACAGTTAATAGAAGAAATATCACTCTTTGCGTTATTAGAAAGAGTGAACATATCTAAGCTACTATTTTCGATTTCCATAACCACATTAAAAAGATCTTCTACTTCATTAACCTGTTCTTGAAGTTGGTATCATGGCCGAAAAGTTAGCCGAGCAATTCGATTCAGATAAAGTAGCAGCATTTAATGCGGGATTATTGCATGATATAAGTGGAATAATACCAAATAGTAAACGCATTTCATTTGCAGAAGATTTAGGAATTACCATCCTTCCAGAAGAAAGAATGTTTCCAATGATAATACATCAAAAAATATCTAGGGTAATTGCGAATGAAGTTTTTAATATAGATAATCAACAGATTTTAAGTGCTATAGAATGCCATACTACCTTAAAGGGGATGGGGAGCAATACTATACCATTGACCTACAATCCAACTTCGGATTATTCTATAAATTAAATATAAAACTTAGAAATAGTAGATAAGAAAGTACTGTTAAATTTATCTATCTTAAACTATATAATATAACCCCTTATACACTTCGTTTTAAATCAGTTATGTAATATTTCGCTAACAATCCAGCACCTAATATACCCGCATCATTGCCCAACTAAGCAATCTCCTTGAGTGCTAATCCACGCAAATTTAATATTGGTTCCTCCTATATCAACACCAACTAACAATTTATCTTCCATTTTATCTCCCTTCATCATTCTGTCCGCATACTATTAATAATTATATATAAATTATAAAACAATAATTAAAATTATTATATATATTCAGGACTTTCTCCCCCTCTAAATTCTAATGAGATACTCATGTATCTACTTATATATTATTCATTTTATACCAAATAAAATAGTATAGGCAGCGAAAATAATATATAAAAAAATAGTGGATAATCTACGTTATATTAAACATAGTATCCACTATTCATCATAGTCTAGTTAATTTAATTGTGTCCTAGACTTATTTAGAGTCTTTTTCTTGGTTAGAAGAAGAAAAAAACCGTTTTAGGGGTTTGCGTCAATCCCTCTTAAACAAGTTGAGATTTTTTTGTCTATCTCTTTCACATAATCAATATTATAGAAACACACAAAAAATGAAATCCCTTGCAATCACAAGGAATTTCACCACCTCAAAATTTATCATTATTATTTGATATCTTAAATAACATTATTAGTTTGAGCGAATAAATTTAGGCTTTTCTAAATTTCTTTCTTTTTTCGGAGAATAACTGATTCCCACAAACACTAGAAATATTCCGAGAAGCTGGTAGACATCAGGGCGGTAGTTCAAAATAGTTACATCCAATAAGATTGCAATAACCGGATCAACAAAAACTAAAATAGCAATTGTTTGTGCTCTTAACTCACGCAAACTACTGAAAAATAAATAAAACACAAATCCTGTATGAATAAATCCTGTAACAAGGATATAGAACCAGTTTTCAATGGTAAGATGCATAAAGTTTGACCAATCCACTAATGGTATCAATAATAAAATACCCAGACTTGTTTGGATAACGGTTGTTAACAAAGGACTAAGCATTTGAATTCCTTTTCCCATAATAGAAGTTAGAGCGTAGAAGAATGCTGCTGCAAACGCCCATAAAACACCCGTGGATAAAAATCCGGTCATCGTTGTATGTTGATGAATTCCTCCAACTAATAATGTTCCTACAAAGCAAATAAAGAAAAAGACTAATCCCATTTTTGTTATTTTTTCTTTAAAAATAACAGAGCCTAAGAGAAGTACAATAACGGGTGCTAAATGATAAATGGATACCGCCACAGTGATAGGCATTACTTCTAAAGAACGGAAGAAAAACACCCAATTTACGATAAGGAATACACCACATAATAAGGCAAGTAAATACTCCTTACGAGGAATAGAGACTTTCTTCGGTTGTTGTGTTTTTAATGTGATAACGCCCCATATTGTACCTAAAAGAATACTAGCACAGAGACAACGCACAAAAACTAGTTCAATCGAGTGTAGACCTGTTTTTTCTGAAAATAGACCGACTGAACCAAATATGGCCATCGAGATGGCAAACTTTAATTTGGCATACATTTAATCCCCCCCTGAGTCGTTATTGTTATAACTACTAATAATTTGGTGGTAAAAAAACAGCTTTATGTTAAGCTGTTTTTTCCTGTCATTACTTGAATTAAATCTTCTCGCGATTTCCATAGCTCATCTAGCTTTTCAGGACCGAATGCATTTGTAATTTCTTCTACCATAATATCGTGCCTAATGTATTCAGTAGCAATAAGAACGAGAGCAGGATCTGTTGACTTCACTGCCCACTCAGAACCTCTATCACTAAACTTAGCAATAAGGGCCTCTTCTTCATCTCGAACAAGAATAGTCAAATATCCGTCCATTCGTTTACTCACAATGTCTGGAGCCATATAATTGTGATGATAGGTATGTCCCAATGTCTTATTTTCAGCTCCAAATAAAACGGTGAAAATCGGTATAGAACCTTCTTTCTCCCGCACAGCCTTTTCAATATCTTTCACCGCAGGAGCCCAGATTGATAACCAAATCTCTTTTTCTGCGGATCGAATCATCGAAAGCATTTCTTGAACAATATGCTGGTACTGGACAATTCTCGTCACGACATCAACTTTTTGATCACTTTCTAAAACGGTAAGAGATGACTCTAACAATTCAAATGACGTATTCATCTCTTCTTTAAGACGAGAAAGTAACTGTTTTGGATCGACAGGTTTATAGACAATAGGATCAGAGGGAACCGTTTGAATGGCTCCTTTATCAAGTAATTTGCCCAATACCTCATAAATCATTGACCTTGGGACGCCAGAACGCTTACTTAATTCATAGCCAGTAATCGCAGGTGATTTCAATAAACCTATATAGGCCTTACACTCGTATTTTGAAAATCCATGTTTTTGCAATTCAATAATGGCCTTGTCTTCCATAAACTCACCTTCTTAGTAGTTAATGTACCAACTACTATAAATCATTCGTACTAAAAAGTCTACAATCTCAGACAAATACTTAATGTTTTCCAAAACGGTACAACTTCTTTATAGATATTTCCACTTTATTTCAAAGTAATAATAATTTATCTCTAACAAATATTGTATGCTATATACAATATTTGTTAAATAATGTCTCCTTTCGGAACCTAGCCTAAATGAAACCCCTTGAGCACACAAGGGGTTTCATTTTATCACCATTTATCGTTTATGCTTGATTTAATCAACGATTACCTGCTCTCAAGTACGTCTGATGCTGCATAAAAAAGTGGGGTTTTACTCAATTAAATGGCCCTTTAACGGAACAATTCTATCCTTAACAGCTCCTAATTCATTAAAAATCAAACTTTATTTCAAACCCACGCCTGGTATAACTTTTGATTGGGTCAATTCCTGAATAATTTCGCTCATGTCGATCGATTCTTGTTTTTTATTAAACTCGTCGACCATAAAGATTGATATGCTGCCACGCAACTGGGGAAACCAATTTCAACATATCTGAGTCAGGTCCCGTTGTTTCCCTTCTTCCACTAAACTGCCCCTATAATCAAAGATAAATTAGCTAGAATCAACTATTTCTTACCTACTCTAATTTGTGTTACTTCAGGTATCCTTGTAAAAACATTTGAAATATCTTTAATTAATTTTTCAGCTAGATAATTCCCATTTCCTTTTTCGTAAATATTTATTCTTGTATATATTAATTTCAAAAAGGCTTTCGCTTCTTCTTCATTTAATTGATCAATATTTTGTAACATACTATCTAATACCGTAGTTTCTTGATTCATTTTATCGTTAACCTCCTTTAAAATATGATTTCAACTCCTATTTTTAGCATTTATATTATCATAACCTTATTCAACAAAACCGCCCCCTATAGCATCATAGTAAAGAGGCTCGCCTTTATTATAAGGAAAGCACACGATAGTGAAATAAGATTAACTCTTGCATACCATCAAATGGTTCCTATAAGGGTCTTTGAAATTAAACCAATGGTTATGCTCAATTTCTGTTGTTAATTCGACATTCTTACTTCTCAAATACTCATATGCTCGCTCAATATTGTTAGTGTTAAAATGAAAAAGTGGAGTTTTTATAATATTATCTTCTGAATAAATCTTGCTATCTAATACAATTCCTGTCCCATTCATTGGTACAATATATAAATGACCATATAGTATCTCACCTTCTGCTATTAACCCTAATATGTCACAATACCAATCACGAGCTTCTTCAACATTACTTACAGGAATAAAAATTGTTCCGATTTTATTTAATATAGGGTTCATTAAACTACCTCCAAAATACACTTCGAGTATACAAGATTAATTCTCTACAGGTTATATATTCCCCTCTTGTTAAGCTAAACTGCCCGTTTGTTTAAGAAGATTTTTGATTTGTACTTTTAATCTTGAATTGGTAAATAAATCTGTACTTCTTCATCTCCTTCCCCCATAGGGTGATATGTCTCGATAATATAAGAATCGAGATCTCTTTGAAAACCTTGTTCTTCTGCCCAATTCAATAAATTCAAATGAAGTTCTCCCAAATTAGATATATCCCCTCTTGTAGTTATGTAACTTTTATATGTTTCAATATAATCCATTCCAGTTGGTACCTCATTTAATTTCTCACTCACAATTAACCCTACATAATAATGACCTACCCTATGCTCCTCATCCTTTTTAGGTTCTAATAATGCAATTTCGGTCTCTACTAGATTTAGGATTTCGTTGGAGCGACTTAATAGTTGCTTTGCAAGCAAGGGCACTTCATTACCAAAGTTAACAAACTCCCCACTACCTTTTAATCCAACAAGCTTAAATTCTTTTTTAACCATCATAAATGACATATTAACCTCTCCTAACCACTCGATAATTTCATAATATTCCAGTTTATTCAACAAAAAATCCTTACTTCCTGCAACGAAGTAAGGATTTCAACTTTTTATGCAACTGTTATTCAACTAACCTGCCCTTTTGTTCCATAAGAAAAAAGCTTTCTTATTTTGAGGAAATAACCCTTTACTTCTACACTTTAAATGTTTTTATGAAAATATGACTGAGTTACTCTATTTCATATCATTAGAATGAAAAGCTCTAACTGTTAGTAAAATCACCCTATTCGCTTAGTTGTTCAATTTGTTTATTTCTGGATATTGTAAAGATAATTTTTCGTTTACTACTTCCATCTGCTTACAATACTCTGAATAAGAAACACTTAATTTTTTCATTGCAGGAATGAATATATCATAATAACAACTTGTATGATTAAACTCTTTAAGAATTGTTTGGATCTTATAGATTGGTGAATTTTTGTATTCTTCGGACTGCTTGTGGGCCAAGTATAGCTCTATAAATTCCTTGTTTTCTGACAAGAACTTATCTGGATTTTCAATAGAATACTCTGTATTCTCTATCACGTCACGAATATTTTGTATGTTAATATAATTTGTGCTTTCCATTAAGAACAATTGTAAGTCTTCAGTTAACTGCAATGAGGGTGCATTATCCAAAAATGCTATAATTTCTTCATACGCAGATTGCTGATCTGAGCTTGTAATAGGCTCATTCAAAAATCGTGCAAAATGCAGGCAAATAAATCGACCGTAGTATCCTGGAAACGCCTCTAATAGCTTTTCGGTTACAGTTGAACTCTGTTCAATAGCTCTCAGATCCTTAATTAATTCAGAATAATTTTTACCAAAAATTAGTTGGTGGAGAATGGATTTTTTTTCCTGTTCCCTCTGCATAATTAATTCCCTTTGTACCGATATCTTTTGCAATATGTTGTTTGTCTTATCGGCAAGCACTGCCTTGATTTCCTCTGTGCTAAGCCCAAGTTTACGAAAAACATAAATTTTCTTTAAACACTCTACATCATTTTCTCTGAAATCACGGTACCCGTTGTCTAAAATATTGGGAAATACCAATTTTTGTTCTATGTAATACTCTATAGCTTTTTTAGTCAAATTTGTTAATCTACTTGCTTCATTAATTAACATAACTATCACCTCACAAAAGAAGCATAAGCTAACACCTAGGGTAGTAGTCAATAGGCTTTTTTAGGAAAAATAAATTATCATTGTTTCGCTAAAAAGACAGTTTATTAAGCATATTTGAGACCTCTTTAAAACAAATAGGTTAATGAATCAAAAATACCAATAATAAGGAGTAATCCACCAGCAAGTTTTTGAGTGATAGCCCCTACTTTTCTGCTTTTCTTCATGATTGCCCCACTTGCACCAAAATACCAAATCAGAAAGATTACCAGCAGAAGAGGAAAAGAGGTTCCAATTCCAAATATAGACGGTAGTAGGACGCCATATGATGTTGTCAATACAACTGGCATTAATGTCACAAAAAAGAGGATAAACATTGTCGGACAAAATGCCAATGTAAAGCTTACTCCTAATAAGAAGCTTCCAATATAGCTATCTTTTAACTTATCTGGCAATCTGATTAAGCCTATAGATTTATTAAATTTAAATACCCCTATCATTATTAGCCCAATAATAATAAGTAATGGACCAATTGTTTTTCTTAAGACCGGAAAGAATTGTACTAAAGTATTGTTCACTTCATTCCCCAGTAACCAGATAATGATTCCCAGTAAAAAGAAAACGACAATCTTTCCTAATATAAATAAGGTTATATGTAGCCAGGGAACGCGATCGACCAACGATCTATTCCCATAAATAGTAATTGCACTAACGTTACTTGTCAGCTGGCATGGTGCAACCGCTCCCACTAATCCCAAAAAAAAAGAAAATAATAGTGGTATATGCATAAAGCCATAGGCAAGCCCATGTATTGGACCACTCAACATTTGGCTTATTTGATTAAACAAATCAAACATATTTATACCTCCCTGACTACTCTATCTTCCTAACATATAAATTTATTGTTTCAAAATTAATTTAAGTTGTTCATACTCTGAACATAAAGCAAGATGAGAGAAGAACCAATAACTATTAATCCTACCCAAAAAAGTATCATAATGAACATTGTTCTTATATAGTTATTTTTTATAAGTATACATTTAAAATATCAAGAAAATATGGATTTGTTAGGTTTCCAGATAAACTAGGAGAATATACGATTTACTGTAATATACCTTGTAGATCGGGTCATTAGGAAATGAAAGAGATGTTAATCGTACAATAAATGGTCAATAAAATAGAAATTCTCGGAAATGAACAGTTCATTTCCGAGAATTTTTTTGTTTACTACCGCTATGCTACACTTTTACAAGCTTCTGCACATTTAAAGCAAGCATCAGCACATTTTTGGCAATGATCATGATTATGTTTTTTACATTCATTTCCACATAATTCGCAAATTTTTGCACAAACGGCGGCCAATTCAGAAACAAATGGGGTATTTCTTGAAAGGGCTTGTTCAAGATAATTACAAATATCCGCACACTCCCTGTCCAGACGAATACATTCAGCCATCATTTGGATATCCTCTTCCTTTAAACAAGCATCGTAACAGTGATTACATGCAGTCATACACTCATGTAAAGCCTGAATTAGTTCTAAATGTTGTTCATGTGCCATCGTTTTATTCCTCCTGTTAAAATTATTGAATACATTCATACTTTTACCTAATAGTTTTTAAATAAACGGAAAGTAACAAACTCCATAAAAACTGCACAAAATCTTAATAAATAATGGAATTATAGAGCAAAATTTGTTTATTTTTTCAAATTTAACACAGATATTCAAGAAGTGGATGATGCTCATGATTTCACGATTAAAACAGATTAATAAGAATAATGATAGAATTTAGTAATTTAAAGGGCAACTTTTGTTAAATTTCTGGGCTACTTGGTGTTGGTATATACCAGACGAGCCTTACATGTAAGAACTTTATCCAGAATATACAGAAAAAAGGAATTAATATTATTGCAGTTAGGCTGGGTAGCACAGAATTGTTTGTCAATTTTTTGTAGTTAAATATGATTTATCCTTTTTAGCTTGATTTGTTTGGTTTTTATGGTTTTAAATGCGTTTACCATAAATTTGTCTTTTATATTTGCAAAAATAATGCATATTTTGATTTTATAATTTGCCTTATAAGTAATGGTAAAAGATATTTAGGATATACTTTACTTCCCCAGAAATTTAACCAATTATATGAATAAGGAGTAGAAGCAACTTATGAAAAAAAGTTTATTGGCAGTAATCGGATTAATACTTATCTTAGTAGTGGCTGCTTGTAGTGAGGATACAGCAAATGAAGTAGAGACTCAAGATATCAAGAAAATGGTTCAAGATTTCAGTGGTAAAGATTCAAATGAGGAAGTTACCGCTTCCATCACCTCAGAAGAACTTATTGTAACTAATAGTGATAATAAAGAGATTTCTTACAGCCTTCCCGAAGATGAATTTTTTGTTTCAATTGCACCATTTGTTGAAGTAACCCATCCTTGTACCAATCATAGCTTAACTGGCTGCCAAGGAGAATTGGTAGAAAAAAAATTCGATGTATACATTGAAGACGAAGACGGCAATGTAATTGTTGATGAGCCTATGACTTCACTAAAAAATGGATTTATAGATTTTTGGTTACCCCGTGACAAAAATTATTATGTAAAGATTCAATATGATGGAAAAACAGCAGAATCTGAGATTTCTACTTTTGAAGGCGATAACACTTGTATAACAACAATACAGTTAATCTAGTGTTTTTCGAAGATTCTTCTTCATAAAATTTTCTCTTTTGAAAACAAAATAAACTAAATTAAGTGATGGTTTTTATAAGTAATACTTTTATCAGAATCGATTCTTATCAGAGATAAGCAACTCGATTCTTTTTTTATTTTAAAATTTTTGCGGAGTTTTTTGGCATTTTCTTGTTAATATTTATTAAAAACATTGAGGTGTTTTTTTATTTACAAAATAATTACTTCCCTAATTAAGACTGGTATTCTAAATATATCTATATGTATAACACTTCCAATTGCAGTTTCACTGTCATTAACAGTAGGAGATGAATTCACAATTAGTTTAACTACACATTCAAAAGGCTTTGTCATTCCATCAGTGACCGTCAAGGTATATTGTTTAGATATTATTCATAACAAACACATTCATAAATTCGTTGGTTAGTTGTTTTAAATTGCTCAATCTCTTTTCCTAAGTAATGTGTATATGTATTGACTAAGTATAACTTAGGTATGATACTTTCAATTCGATTTTTCATTTCATTTCATTTCCTTTAAAGTAAATATGATAGTATGAATCCTTTTCATACTCAACATCAATAAGACCAACAATTTGTCCATTTATTTCTGTAACCAGTTCAATCGAGGGATTATCATAAATTTCTTTTTTATTCAAGACAATATCGAAATAAGCTGTATTTAAAAATGATAGTGTTCTACATCTAACCCATCCTAATTCATCAGTCTCTTTATATTCACGAATAAGCATTTTATATTTCCTCCACCTAATATTTAACCTATTGATTACGTTAATACTATAATTTCATAAATAATTCGACGTAGAAAAGAACCAAACCTCTATTTGTAACTTTTTCTTATTTCACTAACCTGTCCCTTTTGTTCCATAAGAAAAGAGCTTTCTTATTAGAGGAAAGCCCTCGTTTTTTAAAGAAAAGTACAATTCTTCAATATCTTTTATATAATATTAATCATTATTGTGCAATTTAGATAACTCTTTTTGCAAATCCAATACTCCTTTCTACATAGCCATTATTTTTATAAAACTTATGAGCCCTAATTCTCTCTGGTCGGTTCCCACTATTTAGTCCTATTCCCGTTGCTCCAATTTTCTTTGCCCAATTTTCTGCTTCTTCTAATAGCTGTTTACCTATCCCTTTATTACGATAATTTGAGTCTACCACAAGGACTACAATACGAACATATAAGCCATCCAATTCATAGTAATACCCTTTAACAAGTCCCATCATTCCAACTATTTTGTCATCATATAATGCTAACAAAGTATGATAATCTGGACTTGATTTAATATTGCTAAATCGTGTTTTCATTTTTTCGATTGTGGTAGGATATCCAAGATGTTCCATCAATTTAGTTATCCCCTCAATATCATTAACTGTTGCTTTTCTAATTTCCACTTTCACTCACACCTCACATATTTTATTTCTATAAGAGTTCTGTAATTACCAAGAATCAACCTTCTTTAACTGAACTGCGCCTTTAGTTATAATACAAAGAGGCTCCCTTTTTTAAGAAGTCCCTTTATAGTTTCACAAACTTTATATTTTTCACAGGTATCCTACCTGTTTGTTACCTAGGCAAAAACAAAAAGCGATTCTTCCTTTTGAAACAACGTATCCAGGTATTATTTCTTTATTCTTGATAGATTTTTTTAGAAAGGTATTCTTCATCTCGATGTACTCCACATACAAGAGCTGATCCACGCTGATATTGCCAAGGTAAACCAATTAAATATAATCCTTCTATACAGCTTACTCCTCGTTTATGAATTGGTTGTCCCTTCTTCGATAATGCTCCATCTATATCAATCCATTTAAAAAGAAGGAGTAAATCCTGTAGCCCAAATTATATTATTCACGTTTTCTATACTCTTATCTTCAAACATAACTCCATTTCCATTTTCCTGAGTAACCCGGTTCTTCTTGATAATAGTTCTGTTGGATATATGGAGTCTTATTTCTTTTCCAAAGATTGGATCGTTCTGTTTTTGAAACCATTTACCTCGCTTTGTATCACTCCCAACGTAAAGTAATTTAAATACATCTAACCAGAAAAATAGACTTTTCCCCATTATTCTTAGGGGTAGTATTTTCATTTTATGTGAAACCGCAAATAATACATGCCCCTCTTTCGCTAACTCAACAGCTATTTGGGCACCAGAATTTCCTCCACCAATTACTAGAACCTTCCCATTTTGTAACTGGCTTAGTTCCTTATTAATTCAATTACTTTTTTGATTCAAGTTCAGCCATACATATATGGACACCAACATCCTTAACAGGTGTATTGGTTATATAGGAAAGGCGATTTATACATTCATGCAATTTAATATTAATTGTAGGCTTGATATCTTTTTTCTTGTCTGAGCGTGTCTTCCTTTTCTTCTCCTCTATCATAATTTATCCCCTTTTTTGCAATTTAAATTTAGGACACATTCCCAGTGCCTAGACTTACAGGCTGTCGAGAACTTTCTCGACACCCTGAGGGATTTTTATTCCTTTTTTCTTGGAAGCTTGAGACTATATACAAACTCATTCCTAAATAAAAAGTTCGAGTTTGGGATTTTCCGAGACTTACCGCTCGCTTTTCGGGGGTGAGCGTTGAAAATGGGCGGAGTTGAATCTGAAACCAAAATTAGGTGTGGGCAGGCTGAAAATGATCTTAGTTTGTGAATCTTAAAATAAATTGAACCGCTCCCAACTGAAATTTAATTATTTCCACTGTCTACAATTTAAAGCTCCCATATTTAATTATATGGGAGCTTTAAATTATCTTTTTGCCTGCATGTCTATTTGCCGTTTAACCCGCTCTCCTAGTTCAGATGATGCTTGATACATATAATTCAAGACAATGCCTCGTGTCTCGTTGGAGATACCGGCTAAATCTGCAGCAAGGTTATTGACTAGATGTTCTTGCCCTACAGGTGATAATGACCGATAATACTGACCTGCCTGGGTAAAGTCGTCCTGCTTTGTCAGGTCAGACCGGACGAGTTGCCCCTCTACATATCTGCCTTCTCCGCTTGTTTGAAGGTCAGCGGGCGACCAATCTTGCTGATGATTAATAGGAATATTGCGGAAGTCTGGCCCGATTCGACGTCGCTGTGAATCCCAGTAAATATTGGCACGCCCCTGCAGCATTTTATCGTCTGATAATTCTACGCCTTCTAACAGATTGGATGGTGAAAAAGCGATTTTCTCCACCTGTTCCATATAATTATCAGGGTTGCGGTTCAATACCATCCGCCCAACCGGCATTAAAGGATACTGCTGTTCATCCCAAACCTTCGTATCATCCAGCGGATCAAATGGCAGTTTGGCTTCATCTTCAGGATTCATTAGCTGCACATACAGCCCATATTCGACTGTCTCTCCTGATGCGATCGTATCGAATAAATCTTTGCCGGCAATATCAGGATTCTCACCGGCAAGCTTAGCAGCTTCTTGACTATCAATATACTCCTCACCTGCAAAAGGAATCCAGCGATATTTCAGGTAGCGGCGAACGCCCTGCGCGTTTCTCCAGACATAAGTGTTCACACTATGCCCGGGAATGTGGCGAAGACTTTTTACTGTACCTGCATCAGAATAGATTCTGACTACGAAATGAGTAGCTTCTGGAGCTCGGGCAACAAAGCTCCAAAAACGTTCAGGATCAATCAAATTATTTTTCGGCGATGGCAAAAAGGCCTTTATAGACTCTGGAAAGCGAATAGCATCCCTTACGGAAAACACAGGGATATGGTTGCATATTAAATCAAAAATGCCTTCATCTGTGTAAAATTTAGTGGAAAATCCACGTACATTGCGAGATGTATCCGGTGTGCCCTTCGTACTTACAGCAAGTGAAAACCTTACTGTGACTGGTACTGTCTGACCAGGATTTTGCAAGAAGCTTAGCTTTGTATATTCCGTCATGGCATTCATCGTTTCAAAGTAGCCAAATGCGCCAAAGCCTTTAACATGCACCGGTCTTTCGATGATTTTTTCATGGACAAATGTCTCTAGCGTTTCATGTAAAATATTGTCCTGCTCCAGTACAGGACCTCTTTTGCCTACAGTCTGCGAATGAAAAGCCGCTGGTATATCCTCTTCCCACTTGTTGCTCTGTCCTTTAACATGCTTATCCTTCAGAGAGCTTTGTACTGACGGCCTTTGATGAGCCGTTTCTTCTTGTGTTACCGATTCTGTTAGCTGCTCGTGGCTATTTCTTCTTTTTGGCTTCTCGTCTACCGCTGGCCTGTGAAAAATCTCTTCCTCTTTTTGTAACTTTGATTCCGTTATATGTTCTTTGTTATTTCTTCTATTTTCCTTAGCTTGCTCTTTCATCGGCGATTTCTTGGATATATTTGTACTTTTTAGGGGCGTTGTGTTTTTTAGGGGGGATTTCGCTTCTAATTGGAACCAGCCATTTCCATTATTTTCTTCCATCCTCCTACCTCCCATGTCACAAGTTACTGATACAATATTATTTACGTGAGCTTCATTGGATTTATGACTTGCCATTTGTTTTGCATAGAAAGAAAGCAGCCTTTAAACGTATCATTACGAGCAATTTAGAAGGTTAACGAGAAAAAACATTCAGTCATTTGAATGTTTTAAAGGAGGATATAATTTTCCGAGGTTTCACGCCTGTCTTCTGCTACTCTCTTTCATACAGTGCTTTGATTTGGCTAAAGTGATGCTCATCATGCTCCTTCAGTCCTTGTAAATAGTCAGCTAACGTTAATGTGGATGATCCTATTGTTAAGGATTCCTGCCATCGATGAAGAGGGATGTTTCTAATTGCTTCATATAATTGTGTTCTAATGTCCACAAATTGCGCGGTTGTTTCTCGTTGTGATTGCTCTCTGGCAAGCTTGGCAGATGCTTCATTCAGCTTTCCAGCTTCTGGGCCCTTCGGTAAAGGCACATGGAAAAATAGCAAAGGGATTCGCTTCTTTAGAACAAATTCATCCCATGCCGGCAAATGGCCAATTACTTCAGCCACTGTCCATTTTCCTTCTTCTATCCTCGTTCGCCACTGATTCTTACTAATATTTTTAACGAATTCGATTGCTTTTCGATGATGGGCCAATATCGCTTCTCTTTCATTCATATGCTTCACCTCACTCCAGCCATACTTCATCACCGGCTGAAATTGTGCCAGTTTTTACTATACTTGCATAGACGCCAAAATGATTATTTCGCTGTGTAATAACTTGCTTATGCACATTTGCATCTCTTTCACCTGTTTCAGGATCGACCGTTATAATCATGCAGCGCTCACAATGGCGTTTGATTTCTATCTCTACCTCTTTTCCAATCTGGAGCCGCTTGGAAAACCACTCTTCTTCAATAAAAGGCATCTGATTCAATAGCTCCAGCTGTAAATTCGGCCGGAAACGCTGCTCGTTGATCGCATCTCTCCCTGTTAACTCGCTTATTTTTTTCAAGGAAGCATCGGTTACAATCAACAAATTCTCTTCCTCTATCGCTCCAATTGGTACGTGCAACGGATCGTATTTCTTAAACGAAAGCGGCTTTTTGCTCTGCTTGCTCAGTTCTTCTCTCCATTCTTCGTCCTCCCAATCATAGCTGCGGTTGTCCGGCCCAATTATTTTTACAGGTGGATAATGATCATCAGGACATTCCCCGCCTGTAAAAGCTGCTTTATACTTTACCATTCCTTGAAAATGCGTGATCGTTAAATATCGATGGCGGATTTTCTCTGTAATCACATGGCTGCGGTCTCCATATATTCCGTAATCCATTACTCTCGTACTTTGGACGGCCTCACCGCTAAATGATTTGACAGGGTATCTCATAATTTTGCCGACATGTCCAATCCGTTCCATTCTGCACCTCTTTTTTATAGATTTTTTAGTTCTGTTAACAAGTATTGAATGGTCTGCTCCTTTTTCTCTACAGTAGGTTGATCACACTGCAATTCCTGCAGAAATTCCCAAATATCTTCAAGCTTTCTTCTTTTTTGATAAAAAGCTAATGCCGTCTCATTTATTTCATAGTCATGATGCGATTTTCTATAGTGTGATAGAAGTTGGCGGAAATATGGTTTATCAATAAAGAACATCATATCGGCTTCCACCGGACAAAGCTTTAAACCTTCCCAATCTACCAAAATCAACCTCCCGCCCGACTGCATCATATTCCATTCATGCAAGTCTGTATGACATAATCTTAAAGAAATCTCTCCGTGCTTCAGCTTTGCTGCTAGCTCCATTACTTCTTTAATGGCGTTCAAAATCGAGTGGCGATAGGGGAGAACGATCCCTTCGACAGACTCTTTCGCTATCATACTGACTAACGGGTCTATAAATGGAACATGAAAATCCTCGATCATTTTTTCAGCAAGAATAGGAAGCTGTTTATCATAGGAATGCAGCTTTGCTAATAGATCGGCTAATTGTTCAACTTGCCCATGTGACAGATCCCTGTTTCCAATTGTTTCTCCGACAATATATGGGTAGAGTAAATAAATTCCTGTCTCATCTTCACACTTATGATCCCCAGTGACAGTTCTAATCGGAACTGAGATCCTTTCTGACAAGCCCCCTGCTTCATGAAGCCAAATCGTAAGTGGCACATAATCATCGATACCAGCTGCCAGCGTTTTAGTGGAAACCCTGCTTTTTTCATATACTTTTAAAAAAAATGTCCCGTCCTCTGTATTCACTTTATACGCTAAAGTTGCCCATCCGCCCTGCTGTTCAGTTATACTAGCTGGCTGAAGGCGGTAATACTTATTTAAAATTTCCTTTAAATGATTCATTTTTCACCTCCATAAGGAAGACAGCAGAGGACCATTCTTCTGCCTTTTACTATTTCATCGTTCATTTTTCAATAATTCATAGACAGACAGGTTTTGATAAATTGCATGTAAATACGGAACATTTATTCCTTTTTTCTCAGCAAGACGCACTAATTCCCCTTGCAGGTGGGCGCCTTCCGTTTCCTGACCGTTTTCAATATCGCGAAGCATGGACGACTTCATGCCGCTTGCCTGCGCTTCAACTGTTGCCATATGCTTTTCGATGATTCCTTCAGACAATTGTGCACCGCCTGCAAGCATAACACTTTCAACTTCTTTAAATAATGTACGGATAAAATCAAGCCCTCCGCTGCTTTCCCTAATGGCTCCAATTGGACTTCTAAAAAGCGTTGTGACACCAGACAGCACCGTGATAAACAAGTATTTGTTCCACATATCTTCCATTACTTTATCGCTGTAAATAATCGGCGCTTTCGTACCTTCAAAACAGTGAATAACTTTGTTTATCCGTTCGCTCTTACTGCCATCCATTTCGCCAAAAACGAGCTTATGCATTGCACTCGTTTGGACAATATCACCTTCACTGCTGACTGCCGTTTCAATGAAGCATAGGCCGCCAAGCACTTGTCCAGGAAACTCACTAACTAATCGATCCATATGTGCCATGCCATTTAATAATGGAAGCACCATTGTCCCCTCTGATACAAACGGCTTTACATCATTGATTGCCTGCTTTAAGTGATACGACTTAGTTGACACCAGGACAATATCGAATGTAGATGCTGTTTTGCTGTCTGCTGTAATGAGCTGCGGCGAAAAAGAGTAATCTCCATGAATGCTCTTCAAGCGAAGACCATTTTCCTTTAATAGATTATAGCGATTTGGCCGCACAAGAAATGTGACATCCTCTCCTTTTTCCACAAGCCTTGCACCAAAATATCCGCCAATTCCTCCAGCCCCAACGACAAGAATACGCATAATAAACTCTCCTTTTCATATCAATCATTTCATTTCTATTATTATAGTAATCTTTCTTTTTCAGAATAGTCAATAACCTAGGTGTTTTAATCTCTCTCTCATATAATAAAAAGAAGCTGCATAGTTTGCAGCTTTTTTCAGTGTGTTGAGCAAGTGATAATAAAGGAATTTAGAGAGGTGATGGCTCGACTCCTGCGGCAGTAGTGAGACAGTCAAGACACTAAAGGCGCGTAGCGACAGAGCGGGCCGTAAGCCTCGGAAATTCCCAAGTTTTAGATGTTAGTCCACCATTCTCTTCCGATAAATCGCAACAGTGATTGCTGTCATCACAACTACCCATATAGCGATAATACCTAGATTGCTCCATACATCTGCAAATCCTGCGCCTAGCTCTACTTCCTTCGCTAAAAGCAATAACTGTGCATTAGGCAGATAGTCAGCAGCATGTAGAAAAGGATATTTATCTGCAAAGAAAGACAAGGATGTTCCGAATGAAAATACGAATACAAATGGCATGATGATGACAGAGGCTTCCATTGCCGATTTTGTCATCAGTCCAAGTGCTGTTCCTAGACCAATGTAGAAGATTGCTGAAAGAACCATCGCAGCAGTGACAACAATCAAATCTTTAGGCATATAATCTAAGAAGAATGCAGATAAACCAAGAACTAAAAGAGTTGTAGCAAAGCTTAGCAGTCCTTTTCCAGCTAAAATCTCCATCGTGCTAGCAGGCGAAAGCATTAGATTGCGCAACGTATTCTTTTCTTTCTCTTCTGCAATTAATGCACATTGAATATATGCAGTTACTAAGCATAGTGTTAGATTGTACACCATATATTGCTGTTCTAGTGCGATATTTCCTTGTCTGCCCATAAATGCTGCTAAGAAAAGCGGCACAACCACTGTAAAGGATACATACAAATTCCGTGATAAATCTTTATAATCCTTATTAAAAATAGCCATTAAACGCTTAATTGACATATTCATGATAATTTCCTCCCTGTAACCTCAACGAAAATATCTCCTAGTGTTGGTTCATTCGAATTAATAGAAATGACTTTATTTTCGGACATATAATTATATAATTTGCTTGCGCCATTTGCACCAATATCAATGATTTCCTTGTTACCATCCACGAGCTCCACCGTTATCGTATGATCAGTGAATTGGCGTCGCAGTGACTTTGGCGAATCGAGCAATTGAATCGTTCCTTTATTCAGGAAAGCGACACGGTCACACAACTCCTCAGCTTCATTCATATCATGTGTCGTCAGAAAGATGGTCGTTCCTTCTTCTTTTAACGTCTGAAGACCTTTGTATATATGCTTTGTATTGACTGGATCGAGCGCCGAAGTTGGTTCATCGAGAAATAGCAGTGCCGGCTTGTGCAAAAATGCTCTTGCCAAGTTCACACGCTGCAGCATCCCTTTCGAAAGCTTTGCTACTTTCTTTTTCTTCGTATCCTCCAAGTTTACCATTTGCAATACTTCTTCGATTCTTGTATAAGAAACATCATAAAGGTCGCAATATAACTTCAAGTTATCATAAACAGATAATCTTTCATATAAACCGCTATTATCTGTTAAAATACCAATTTTGCTTCTTTTATCCGGCTTCCGCAAGTCTGCTGCCGGTGATCCGAATACAAATGCCTCGCCATCTGTTTGCGACATCTGCGCGGTTAAGATTTTAATTGTCGTTGTTTTTCCCGATCCGCTTGGGCCTAGGAAACCAAATGTTTCTCCCTTTCCTACATTAAATGAAACATCAGCCAATGCTGTCTGATTTCCAAATATTTTCGCCAGCGACCTCACTTCAATTATGTTTTCCATGTTCATCCTCCTGATTGGTTGGTTCGTTTGTTTTCCATGTCTTAATCCTAACCGGCAAACGAAAACCATTCATTATAATAGGGATGAAAGGAGCATAATTCAGGGTAAATGGAGTCATCGAATCGCGAATGGAGCTATTTCAAGCCGAGCATTTCCTTTAATTCCGCCATTTTTGACTTAGAAAGGGGGATTGAAGACTTAGATTCATCATTGAGCACTAAAGTAAAGCTATTGCGGGTCCACGTAATCACTTCACGCACTTTCTGCAAATTCACAATATATGAACGGTGGCATCTAAAAAATCCATAAGGAATCAATCTACTCTCTAATTCTGTCATGGTAAACATGCATGGATATGATTCCCCTTTAATATTTAAATGTGACTGACCATCACTGCTTTCAATATAATCGATTTCGGGAGGATCAAATAATACAATTTTATCATTGACCTTTGTCGGAATTTTTTCAAACCTGGCTGGCTGGATAATGATCTCTTCCGGCTCACCTTCCTGCATCTCTTCTTCATTTTCCTCGGATTGAATCTCAATAGGATGCAAACCTTTATCATCCAGGCGGTAAACCGTATCTGTAACAGCTAATGCGCTTTCCATATTCCCTGTCAGTACAAGAATCGCTTTTCCTCTCGCTTTTAATTCTCTCGCAGCCTTGATAAATACACGCTTTGTTTCCAAATCCACATTTTGATCAGGCTCTTCAAATATAATGAGTTCAGCGTTTTGAAAGAAAATCCGGCTTAAATGCAGCCTTCTCTGTTCAGAAAAAGTGAGCTTGCCTACTCTAACCTTACTCTTATCTTCCAATTGCACTAAGCGGGCTACTTCTTCGATTGGAAAATTTGAGGAAAAGATCGCTTGATAAAAACTAAGATGATCTTTTACAGTTAAACGTTCATATAAACCATCATCCAAAAACAACACGCTAATATTTTTCAAGTATGAACGCTTCGATTCATTAATATCCTTTTCATTTATGTATATACTTCCACTAGAGGCTGGCAGCTCACCCATTAATATTTTTAGTAAAGCACTTCTTACATTCATACTGCTATGAACAGAAACGATTTCATTTGCCGAAATCGTTAATTGAAATGCAGAAAATAACACCGTATCTTTATTGTGTTTTTCTAAATCAGTAATTTTTAAGATTTCCATTGAATCATCACCTAACCTGGGCATAATATGTTTATTATAAAGATTATTAATGGAAATAACTACCGATATTTGTTGTCCATCCTTGTACATTTATATCTTTTCCTGGGAAATATAATAAAAGAATGTCGGAAATTGAGCGGGACACTCCATGCTCACTAAAGTAGTAAAACTGTAAAATGAATCCATTTTAGATGCAAAAATAACCCCAATCCCATTAAGATAGAGGTTGAATAAGTGGTTTGATTCCCGATTGTAAAAATTATACATTTATTTTATTGCTCCATTCAGGGCACTCTAAGCTTTTTCGAGAATGTTGAAACTATTAAATTCCTCAAGTGATGGATAATCAGCTACTGATTTATTGCTGTTTTTAACATAAGCCTATCCCTCAAAAGCTTGCTTTAATATCTTAATATCAAGTTTTTTCTTCATTTGCAGCATTGCTTTCATTACTCTCTCTGATTTTTCTGGGTCGGGGTCACTTATCATCCGAGTTAGATCAGCAGGAATGATTTGCCATGATACACCAAACTTATCTTTTAGCCAACCGCATACTTGAGCATCCTCGTCCCCGCCCTCCGAGAGCTTCTCCCAATAATAGTCCAATTCTTCTTGTGAATCACAATTGACGATGAACGAAATTGCTTCTGTAAATTTGAATTGCGGCCCGCCGTTTAATGCGACAAATTCATTGCCCTCTAGTGTAAATTCTACAGTCATTACATGCCCTTCAGCTCTTTCATGCTTTTCATACTTCTCTTTTCCATAGCGAGTAATTCTTCCAATCTTTGCATTGTCAAAGACAGACACATAAAACCTCGCTGCCTCTTCAGCTTGTGTATCAAACCATAGATTGGTTGTGATTTTCTGGACCTTATTTTTCTCCATTTTATCTCTCCTTTTATATATGATTGTTACAGATTTTTTATCATTGCACCGTAAACTTAGTTTCTTCATCCCTAAATAATTTAAGATGGTTATATTAACTGTTCATCTTGTCTAAAACAAAAAGCCGATTTTTCTTCACAAAGAAAATCTCGGCTTTCTGATTTATTACAAAAAAGAGTATAATTTATTGCTGACCCTCTGTACTGATTTGAAAAGTTACACCGAACTTGTCTGTTACAATCCCATAAGCAGGGCTAAAAAAAGTTTCCTGTAAAGGCATTTTCACTTGTCCGTCTTGCTGCAAAGAGTCAAAAACCTTTTTTGACTTTTCAATATCATCAGATGAAATACAAATTGTAACTTGATTGCCAATATCACTTGCTTGACCTGGGAAATTATCTGAAAACATAAGCTCCGTGTCACCAATCTTTATCATCGCGTGCGACACAAGTTCCTTTGCCTCTTCTGGCAATGGATATTCTGGATTTTCAGGCATTTCTCCAAAAGTTTGTTTAAAAAGAACCGTACCATTCAGTGCTTCTTCGTAAAATTGAATCGCTTCATTTGCATTTCCGTTCAGCATTAAATAAGGGGACAATCGCAATGTCATCATTAAACAGCTCCTTCATTTTTTAATATATCTTCAAAAAACTTGAATAGAAAACAACAACATTATTACCTATAAATACATTTTATAACACAGAACATATGTTCGTCAACGTATAAATAATATAATTTAAATTTTTCATAGCATCGATTTATATACTAATTAAACTGTCCTATTTTTCCCAGAGCTCTATCCTTCTTCCTTCCGGGTCTTCAATCCAAATGAACTTGCCAAATTCACTGTCCTCTCGTTCCTTAACAATAGGTACATTTATGTGTTCGAGATGCATTATACTTTCCTCTAAATTTTCTACTTGAAAGTTCAACATCACCTGCTGGTTGATTGGAAAATAATCGTCATTTTCCTTAAAGAATGAAAAAATTGTACTAGTTTCTGAATGAGGTGTAATAACAGTTCCATTCCAGTCTTCCATTTCTATATTTAGTACTTTTTTATACCATTTTTTTAATATATCAATGTCCCTAGTTCTCCAGAAAACGCCTCCACCCCCTTTAATATTCATCCATTTCACCTCAATATTTTTTCACTTTAAAGAACATTCTTCTATGAAGTAGAGAGTACTTAGCACCTTCTTGAGTGTTTATTACATGCTATTTAATCAAAGTAACCTATTCGCCAAGAGATTAAAAAATCCCTGCTTATACTAATATTGTGACCCTTTATAAAAACTAAGAGCACAATCTTATTTCAGAATTGTGCTCAATGGTTAAAGATAATTGGTATTGAATATTGTTTAAAATTTCTCAGGGAATTGCTTCATTAACCCATTCGATAATACATCAGCAAACTCGATAATATGATCAATCCCTTTGTCTAAAGCAACAACACTTGCTTCCCAATCTTTACTCAGTCTTGCTACAACATCCTCTGTAATTAAGTTTAAATGCATATCCAATAGATTCTTTAATTCTGCCTTTGGCCAATTTGGATTGGCTTTACTAAGGAAGTCGGCGATATCGTCAGCATTTTTATACCATTCTTTATTGTATTTCTCCAAATTAGCCTTGTTTCCGGTTTTTGCAGCATCGACCACTTTTCCAGCGATGAGGATATGGTCCTTTAACAACTCAGTCAGCTTATTGCCTGCTGCTTCTCCATAATACGGCTTGAAGGCATTTCCAATGTCCTCCTGATTTTCTAATAATCTAGCCAGTATCTCTTCTTGGTCCTCCAAATTTTCCAGTGCGCTTACAATATAAAGCCGTGTCCACATAACATGATCAATCCAAAGCTTCCTTACGTCATTTTTTAGCTGACATGCCTCTTCGCTTAATGACCTTTCTTGGTGGTCATTTCTTTGTGCCTCTGTTGTTAATGGCAAAAATAATAACGTAAAAGACATCAGCAATAACATGATCTTTAATAACTGTTTATTCATAATATCTGCTCCTTTTGTGTAGTAATGTCTCTCTTATTTTGCTTTCTTTCTCTAAATTCATTCTTTACTACATAAAAAAAACACTTAAGCTTATTTCTTAAGTACTTTGAACTCTAATGGAGTCATGTTTGTTCCTTTTCGGAATTTACCAATGAACTAACTAGTACGGTTAAAGCCTACTAGAGAGGCAACTTCAGTAACATTAGAATCTACTTGCTTTAAAGGAGCTAGGCTTTGGCCCTCATCTAAAAAAAATGAGTTTTTATCAGACCTTATATTGATTATTCAGCTTTTTCAAAGTGTCAGACAGGGTATGTAGTTTTTCACCTGCTTCGTGGCTCATGATCATTTTTTCCATTAATACTTTTGAAGCATCTACCATTTGTTCTGAACTTGCCAGTGTTTCTTGGGACACAGATACATAGTTTTCTGCATTTACTTCCATCAGCGGCAGGATGCTGCTTAATCCTGACAATTCATGTTGCGATTGATTGATCATTTGACCGACAGCAGTGATCTCACTCATTAATACATCAATGGAATTTCTACTTTCAGATGCAGTCTGAAGATGTTCTTGGAAATTCTTGCTCATTTGTTCAAATTCATTTGACGCTTTTAGTGAGATTGATTTCATTTGTTCAATTGTCACTTTAATTTGATTCGCAGCTTCACTTGATTTTTCTGCTAAAACACCTACTTCGTTTGCAACAATCGCAAACCCTTTTCCCGATTCACCTGCCCTTGCCGCCTCAATAGCAGCATTTAAAGCAAGCAGCTTTGTCTGACTGGAAAGTTCTTGGATTAATATGACTACTTGTTCAATAGATGATGAGTGATTTCTCACCTCTCCTACCGTTTCGGATACTTCAGAGAATTCTATTGCAAAGGAATCAATGCCATTAATTAATTTACCTAACCCTGCTTCTCCATCAATTGCAGCTACTTCCATTTTACTTGCTTTCTTCATCATACTTTCCATACTATTGAAAATTTGAAATAACGACTCTTTCATTTCATGGAATTGCATGATACTTTCTTCAGAACTAGCAGCCGTTTGTTCTGCTCCCAGCTTCACTATATTAATACCTGCGTTTAGTTCATCATTGTCCTCCATAACTTTCCCTGACATTTCTCTTAGCTCTGCGCCTGTCGCTGATAAATCTTTTATCACTTCACTTATATTAAATAATAGTGATCTCATATGTACTATTAACGCATTATAGCTTTTTACTAATGATGCAATTTCAGGAGTAGTCGTCTTCGCCATTGCTTCACCTCGAAGATTTCCACTTCCTGCTTCTTTCATCACCTCACTTAACTTGGAAAGCGGTTTTGTTAAATTTCGCACTAACAAAATAACAATACATATAGTAACGATCAAACTAAGCAATACAGTGATTATGATGTACTGACTCATTTCATTCATACTGCTTAAATATTGAGCCTGAGGAATGGCGAGCGCATATATCCCCCTAAGTTCCTGAATATTCCGAAATGAAATCGTATAGATTTCTCCATCTATTTCCCGATGAATGAGCCCGTTTTGTTTTTCCTGTATTTCTTTTAAAACCGAGTCAGGAAAATCCATTTTTCGATGTTGACTCACATGAAAAGGAGCTGCCCCGCTGTCATTAATTAGAAAGAAGTCACCATTAAAACCATCTTGAGAAAGCTTCGCATCTTGCCTTTTAATCACTTGATTCATTTTATTTATAAAATCAGCATCGTTTCCCACGTAAATCAACATTAAATTTTGCGCCATCTCATAAATGAATTCAGTTTCTTTTTCCAGCCTTTGTTCCATTAACTCAGTAACCGTTTCTTTTGTTTTCCAAAAGGAAATAATCGATACAAAGGAAACAGTTACAAGTAAAATACTAATAACAATAACTAATAGCCGTGTTTGCAAAGAAAATCTGCCAATTAATCGTTTAAACCATTTAGAGTAAAAAAGCAATCTGTTCATCCCCCTTAAAGAAATTATGAGGGACTAATGTGAAGAGAGTGTAAAGAATTAGTAAGGATTATTTTAATTCTTTATACCTATAACTAAATGCTCATATGCTTTTAAATCGATTCATAGAGAATGGAGAAATATCTAGCTCCGTCTTCCCAGAAATAATTAAATCACTTAGTACATTTCCTACTGCACTGCTGAATTTAAAACCATGACCAGAAAATCCCGCTGCAATCGCAATGTTTGCATATTTAGGATGCAAATCAATGATAAATTTTTCATCCGGTGTAAGTGTGTACATACATGTTTTTCCGTACTTCAATTGGTTGCCTGCTGGCATATAATGTGATAAAAATTGCTCTATATCTGCTTCATCTTCCGTTAATTCGCCAAAGCCGTCTAAAGGCTTATCAGGGTTAATCTCCTCTCCTCCATCATAGCGGCCGATTTTTAAACCGGAACGATCAATGCTCGGAAACCCATAATAAAGACCATTGGATGTGTCAAACGCAAAGGCTGGAAAATCATAATGATTATACATTTTTTCATTGCAGTCATACCAGGCAAATGTTTTTCTGACAGGATGAAGCGGCAGGTCTAAATCGAGCATAGATAGGAGTTTCCCTGACCATGCTCCTGCTGCAACAACTAACGAGTCAGCTGTTAAAGTCCTGCTACTTGTCTTGATTGTTATATGTTTATCCTTTACGGATATTTCTTTTACTTCACTGTTTGTTAAAATCGTAGCACCATATGTAACGGCAAGTTCACGATAAGCTTCAATACATTCCTCACATTTCAACACCCCGGATGTGGGCTCAAAACACCCAATAGTATCGTTAGATAGCGAGATTCCACGCCAGCGTCTATTCACTTCACTTGCTTCCATCACCTCTAGTGGGAGCGAGTAGTTGTTTGAACTAGCAATGATGTTCTGTATAAACGGTGATTTTTCATAGCCAACATTTAGCACCCCTGTTTGAAGGAACAATTGTTTACCGGTCTCTTTCTCTAAGTCACTCCATAATTCCCTAGCCTTTAAAATAAACGGAACATATTCTTCTCCTTCCGCATAGGCATATCGAATAATTCTTGTCTCCCCATGGTGACTTCCTTTGTTATGCGGTGGCTGAAAGGAATCTAGCAATAAAGTTTTTTTTCCTTTTCTTGATAAATAATAGCCTGCCGCCATCCCCATCGAACCTGCGCCAATTACAATTACATCATAATGCATGTCATTTCCCCCTTACTTGCTCATCTATTTTTTTATATTTTTAACAGGCTGGTTTCGCATACTTTCTTGTTATTACTAAGTCGTGCGGTGTCGTTGATTTCTGCTCTTTTATCAACTAACATATGCAAAAATGTCGATTGAATAGCCTTTTATGACTTTAATATTCTTCTATCAATTTTTTTATACAAAAAACTCCTTTATTTAAGACACAAATGTGGCCATTGAAACGATTCTACTAAATAATTTTTCGGTTATCTTTTAAGTATATCCACTTACTGATAATCGGGTTTTTACAGGCAGTTAATCCCTCACTTATCCTTTATAATTTAAAGCCTTGAAGTGGAGGTCTTACTGCCATTGAACTACTGTTTGATTATCACCTAGTGGTAACCATGGGATCACTCCTACGGAATAACTTACTCTTATCACTATAGAAAAAAACACCTCCAAGTTATTATTAGGTAAAACAATACCCTAATTTAACTTAAAAGTGTTTTTATTTGTCTTACTGTTTGAAATCAGCTCCACCTTATACTCAGGAAGGTTTGAGTTTATCTTAGACCGTAAGCTTTGATAATTTCTTGAGAAATCTTGTTTCCTTGATCATCCCAAGCTGATGCTCGTAAAGAGACATACTTTTTATTTTTTGGATTTTTTATAGTTGCTATCCAGCGATCACCGGCTTTACGCTCAACCTTCACGGTTTTCCATGACTTCCCGTCATTGAATGACACATCTAACTTTGCTCCTTCTAATTTACCGTAACCCGATACGCCATCAAGTTTTGCAACAGATAGCTCAAGTGTAGTGGATGAAGAGGCAAGAGCATCGCCATTCATGTCTGTTTCAACCTTATAATCAAGAGAATAGAACGGAAGCAATGTAAGGAAATCCTCACCTTTTCCTGACCAGAATGTCCATTCTGTATGAGTGCTTACAGAAGTTGACCAGCGATTCGGATCACGCTTTGCATCAGTCACTAAACGATATTGTTTTCGCTCTTCAGAAATGCCGCTGGATACATTTAGCGCTTGGCTTTTTCCTTCTTTAATTAGTGTATCTCCCTGGTACAGCTTATGTGTTTGATTTTTAATCGATTCATCATAACCGGTACCGCCTGTAGAACCATTTCCTGAATCTGCCCAAGCCGGAATATTAAATTGTAAATTGTTCCCTTGGCGGTTAGGTGTCCAATACCCATCTCCTAGACGAGGACGTACGACAGGTGAGAACCAGTCTTCCTGAAGTCTCTCTCCTTTTTCATACGTAACGGCAGGCTGACGTACTTCCCAAGGACTGTCTAATACTTGGGCTTGGTGATACCAACGAGTATCTTTCCCTGCTGATACCCACTCTGTTCGAACAGAAGGCAACTGCAATTTGTATAAAAACCCAACGGCTCCTCTTGTGTGCGGACGCAAATCATAACGGAACTCTCCACCAGGTGCTTCACGGTCTGATTTGTACCTTGTATCAATCTTAACGAGTTCTTTGTTAGATGGTGAATATTTTAAATTCTTCGGAATCTGATCTTGATGCACATCCATTAGATCATAGACATATGGCGTGTTTACCTCGCCTTCAACATGTAGCTTTAGGTTACCGGAACGTGCTGCTTTGATTACTTTATCGCCTTCACTTTTACTGACTCCCGCAACGGCTAAAGGAATATCCGTATAATCTGGATTTCCAGCATACTCACTGAATTCCTTGTCTTCATTGTTTACAATGATCAATAGCTTTGCACCAGCCGCATGTGCCGCAACTGCCTGTTCAGATGGCGTAACTTCGCTGTTGCGATCGACGACAACCGCTTTGCCTTTTGCTTTTAGACGATCATAATCGGCCGGTGTTCCTTTTCCTGCATAAACCGTTGATAAGTTATATTTTCCATCGAGCGGCGTGCTTCCATTCAACGGAATATCATCCAATACTTTCCCTTTAAAGTTGATTTCAAGGTAAGGTTTTATTAAGCGCCAGCGAGTCAAAAATTCGAAGTCTCCTGTCTTAACTTTCTTTGTAGGGACAGCATACATTTTATCAATCCATACTGGCATTAAATAAATAGCATTCATTGTTTTGCCATCAAGGGAACGGTAGTATTCCATGCGCTGATAGCTAGGTTCCGTTTTCTTTGGGACATCAACTGAAATTTCTTTTGCTTTTCGAGCATCAAGTTCCACGGTTTTAGGACCATCTAACTTGATCTCAGGTGTACCGACCAATGCCACACCACGATGATCTGTTTCCGTATCCACATCCATCATTGCCATAGCTGAATACGTACCAGGTTGTAAACGAATTTCTGTTGTTCCGTTAACAGCAACAAACTCAGGATCCATGTTTTTGTTAACGAGTCCAACATACGTAAGGGTAGGGTTTCCATTACGGTCTGTAGCATTAAACGTTAGCGGATACTTTTCCTCTTCTTTTACCATGCCCATTGAAGTATGAGCCACTTGTTTCCCATCGGCATCTGTTGCTGTTAGATGTCCTTCATAACGAGTGCCTAAGTCTCCGAGTTGTGGATTCAAAGTGACTGTTATGTCTTTTGTGCCGTTGGCTGGAATGGTGATCTGGCTCTCAGAAACCGTTAACAAACCATTTGGTGCAGCATCACCTTTTGTATTCTTAAAATCAGGATGCAGATCTAAGACTACAGCGGAGTCGCTGCTGTTTGTGTACGTGACCGTTTTCTGTACAGGCTGTGCATGATCATGTGGCCATTTGAAGAAGCCAAACGAAAGTGAACCAGTTGCTCTCACTGTACTGAATGCGGCTGCTGCTACATCCAATCGGCCAGATCCGATATGAGAAGGCAAGTAATCTAATTTTTTAGAAGTACTCATCAACGCTTCTTTTAGTTGAGCTCCATTCCACTCCGGATTTTTCTGCAGAAGAATCGCAGCAGCACCCGCTACATGAGGCGTTGCCATGGATGTTCCGTTCATGCTCGTGTAAAAGCCGCTTCCAGGCGAAAGAGCAGACCGAGCTGCAACAATACCCACCCCTGGTGCAGACAGGTCAGGCTTCAATCCCATATTTCCGTACCGAGGTCCTTTTGATGTGAAATAAGCAATTTTGTCTTCCTTATCTACAGCACCAATTGTTAAAGCAGCATCGGCAGCTCCTGGTGACCCGATGGCTCCTTCATAGCCTGCATTTCCAGCAGCAATAACAAATAATGCACCTGTTTCTTCACTTAGATTATTTACTGCTTGAGCCATCGGGTCTGTTCCATCACTTGGTTCATTGGTTCCCAAGCTCATGCTTACAATCTTGGCGTTATCTGCAGCCCACTCCATACCATCAATAATCCAAGAATCCAAACCGCTTCCTTGGTTATTTAACACTTTCCCAACAAGCAATCGAGCCTCAGGGGCAACACCTTTGTTCTTGCCTTCAGAAGCAGCGCCTATTCCAAGTACGGTTGAAGCAACATGTGTACCATGCCCATGAGCATCATCCACCGTTTCTCCCGATACAAAGCTTTTCACTTCATCTATTTGGCTAGCAAGATCTGGATGGTTCGGATCAATACCCGTATCAAGTACGGCTACTTTAACACCTTTACCCGTAAAACCAGACTCCCAAAGAGTTGGTGCACCAATCTGTGGTACGCTTTGGTCTAAAGTTGCTTCAACACGACCATCTAGCCAGATCTTTTCAATGTCTTGGTCGAATACGACTGAATTAGCTTTAGCTTTTGTAGGAGCCTCTGGTGTAATATCTTCCCAGAACGTATCTGCTTCTTTTTTAGTAGCAGAGAGGGCAACAGCATTAATACTCTCTAACACGCGAGCCCTTTTAGCTCCTTTGGGCTCAGCTTTAGGTTGAAAAGACTTTCCTTTTGTATCTGTATATTCCACGATAATGGGTAGAGAAGAAAGACTTTTGTCATCATAGCCATTGTCAATCAATTTTGTTACATTAAATAAATCCTTATCTAACTTATCTGCCGCGAGATAAGGCATAGCCGAACCTGGAATAACATACGTATCTTCACCAATATTGAGTATTTGAGCACCTGAACCGTTCCGATCAACAGGTTCCACGTTAATAACGTTTTTACCACCTTCAATTTCCTGTATGGACACAACATCACCTGTAATAAGCGTAATCTTTTTTTCATTTGCACCATTGATACTGTTTACAACCGATGAGATCTCAATTGTATTTTCGAGCGGTTTTTTATCATAAGCATTAACGGGATAAAAAGTTGAGGCAAGCATAACTGTAGATAGCGAGGTTGCTATCAATAGTTTCATGTTCATTTTTTTCATCATACACCCTCCTAATAGCTATAAATGACGAAATAACAATAGAAATGTCTTGATTTAATGTTTTAATAAGAGATTACAGTAAGGAAATAAAGGAAAAATTATTTTTTCATGGAATTAGAATCACCACCTAACGTCAATCTAGTTTCACAAAATAGAATTCGAAGTTAACTGAATTGTATATCAATTTAATTTTCACTTACAATGGGGGTTTTTTTTAACGGCTTAAGCCCTAAAAAATTTGGAGTATTCTTGTTTTTGTGCGTAAAAGAGGAAAAAAATCCATCAAAGGCACTAATTAAGAAGGATTCAATTGGGGTTATTGCGTTTTAAAACAAATTTCATTCAATAAATTACAAGATGTATAGAGGGATTGGATTGTCAACACCAAAACTTTTTTAAGATGTTCAAGTTGGTACTGGATAAGACTCATGTGCTCCAATGTCCCATGAAGCCGAATATGGTTATACCAATCACGTAACCAGTTAATTCTCACTGTAAATCTTTTAAACTTCTAAATTGGCGGTCTAATGGAAATTTGAAGAATGTCCTTTCTTTCTTCAATAACTAGTGACTACTTTTTTTGCCAATTGCTTATTACTCCAGTAAGAATTTGATATTCTGTTTCTAACCATCCCTTTAACTCGTTTAATGATAAAACTTGGCTTGCATTTTTCTCTGAAAATATAAGTTGTTTAAAAAACGTAGAATGAGGATTAGCTCGGTCATTTTTCAACAGCTATATTATTATTAAACGACTTTATTGTAATTCAACATTTCATACACCCACATTCCTAATGGTCCTATTATTACAAGTATTAGGAAATGGTAAATTTGACTATAATTTTAATGCAAAAAGACAAAAAAACCACATGATGTATTGCGCTTAGTTCCTACCGTTTCGTTCCATTAAATTGCCTTTATTTCCTCACTTGAATTATATAAGTGATTTCGACTATTTTCACCGCTCCCTTTTCAAGAGTATGATTTATATATAAAAAAGCTAGCGGAGTTTCCGCTAGCCATCTATCTTATCGCTTTTGAATTTCCTGCATGAGCAGTTTGTTTACTAGTTGCGGATTTGCCTGGCCTTTTGTTGCTTTCATCATTTGGCCAACTAGGAATCCGACTGCTTTTTTCTTGCCGTTTTTGAAATCTTCAATAGATTGCGGGTTCGCATCTAAAATTTCAGTTACGATTTTAAGAAGGGCACCTTCATCAGAAATTTGCACCAATCCTTTTTCTTCAACAATTTTCTTTGCGTCTCCACCGTTTTCAATTAATTCTTTAAAGACGGTTTTCGCAATTTTGGATGAAATCGTTCCATCCTCAATTAATTGAATCATTCCCGCCAAGCCTTCTGGCGTCAGCTCTGTTTCATGAAGCTCTAATCCTTCTGCATTTAAGTATGCAGATACTTCACCCATCACCCAGTTAGATGCTTGTTTTGGATCTGCACCAGCAGCAACTGTCGCTTCAAAGAAGTCTGCACTTTCTATTGTTACAGTCAGAACGCCAGCATCATATGCCGGCAGGCCAAAGTCTTCTGTATAGCGTTTTTTACGGGCATCTGGTAGCTCAGGTATCTCTGCACGAATACGAGCTTTCCAATCCTCATCAATATGGATATCAAGCAAGTCCGGTTCCGGGAAATAGCGGTAATCATCAGAGCCCTCTTTTACACGCATAAGCAATGTTTTACCAGTGGCTTCATCAAACCTACGTGTTTCCTGCTCAATCTCTCCGCCTGCACGCAATACTTCCGCTTGACGTTTTTCTTCGTATTCAAGTCCTTTGCGAACGAAGTTAAATGAATTCAAGTTTTTAAGCTCCGTCTTTGTTCCGAATTCCTCTTGTCCTACAGGACGAAGCGAAATATTTGCGTCACATCTTAAAGAGCCTTCCTCCATTTTACAATCTGACACGCCAGTATATTGAATAATTGATTTCAATTTTTCTAGATAAGCATAGGCTTCATTCGGCGTGCGGATATCCGGCTCTGATACAATCTCGATTAATGGCGTTCCCTGGCGGTTGTAATCTACTAAAGAATAGCCATTGCCATGCGTTAATTTTCCTGCATCTTCTTCTAAGTGAATGCGTGTAATGCCGATTTTTTTCTTATAGCCGTCCACTTCAATTTCAATCCAGCCATGCTCTCCAACCGGCTTATCAAATTGAGAGATTTGAAATGCCTTCGGATTATCAGGATAAAAATAGTTTTTACGATCAAACTTCGTCACTGGTGCTATTTCACAATTCAAGGCCATGGAAGCCTTCATGCCGAATTCAACCGCCTTTTTGTTAACGACAGGCAATACGCCTGGGTATCCAAGATCGACCACGGTTGTATTCGTGTTAGGCTCAGCACCGAAATGATTCGGGCTTGCTGAAAATATTTTTGAATCTGTCTTTAATTCAACGTGCACTTCTAATCCTATTACTGTTTCAAAGTCCATGACTTTCCCCCCTTACAGTTCCGGTTTTTGTTTATGAAAGTCTGTTGCTTGCTCGAAAGCATGTGCGACACGATACACCGTACTCTCATCAAAATGTTTACCGATAATTTGCAAGCCAAGCGGAAGGCCGCCTGTGAATCCACAAGGAACAGAAATCCCCGGAACACCAGCAAGATTGACTGGAATGGTTAAAATATCATTTGCATACATTGTCAGCGGATCGTCTAGCTTTTCGCCAAGTTTGAATGCTGGTGTTGGCGTTGTCGGACCAACAATGACATCATACTTTGCAAATACGTCTTCAAAATCCTTCTTGATTAATGTACGCACTTTTTGCGCTTTCTTATAGTAGGCATCATAGTAGCCTGAGCTAAGAGCAAACGTACCAAGCATAATTCTGCGCTTCACTTCTTCGCCGAATCCTTCAGCACGGGTTTTTTTATACAGCTCAATTAAGCTCTCCGGCTGTTCCGTGCGATATCCGTAACGAACACCGTCAAATCTTGCTAAGTTAGCAGAGGCTTCTGAAGAAGAAAGCAAATAATAAGTAGCTAGCGCATATTTAGAATGAGGAAGCGAAACCTCTTCCCATGTTGCGCCTAGCTTTTCTAATACTTTTAATGAATCAAGCACAGATTGGCGCACTTCCTCTTGCACGCCTTCACCAAGATATTCCTTAGGCACAGCGATTTTTAAGCCTTTCACATCGCCTGTCAAACCTTCAGCAAAATTTGGTACGCTTACATTGGCTGAAGTAGAATCCATTGGATCGATGCCTGCAATCGCCTGTAGAAGATAAGCATTATCTTCAACTGTACGCGTAATTGGCCCGATTTGATCCAAAGAAGAAGCAAAGGCAACGAGACCAAAGCGAGAAACTCGTCCATATGTAGGCTTCAATCCAACGACGCCGCAAAATGAAGCTGGCTGACGAATAGAGCCACCTGTATCAGACCCTAATGAGAACAGAACTTCTCCTGCTGCAACAGCAGCCGCCGATCCGCCAGATGAACCGCCAGGAACCGTATCTAAGTTCCATGGGTTGCGCGTTGCCTGGAAGCCGGAGTTTTCATTAGAAGATCCCATAGCAAACTCGTCCATGTTTAACTTCCCGATTGTAATCGTTTCCGCATCTTTCAATTTATTGACGACTGTCGCATCATAAATCGGATCAAAGTTCTCAAGGATTTTACTCGCACATGTTGTACGAAGTCCTTTTGTGACTAAATTGTCCTTTAAACCGATCGGCATACCAAACAGCATCCCATTGCTATTATCCGTTCCTAGCTTCTCGTCAATTTCTTTAGCGGCCGCTCGAGCATTTTCTTCATCCAAAGTTAAAAATGCCTGCACCTTATCATCTACTTCACTAATACGCTTGAAAGATTCACTAACAAGGTCAGAAGAAGTAATTTCTTTTTTATGTAAAAGCTCATGAAGCTCTGACACTTTATGATCGAATAAACTCACCGTTTTCCCCTCCACCTACTCAATAATAGACGGTACTTTCACATATCCGTCCCTGTGCTCAGGAGCATTCTTCAATACTTCCTCCTGCGGAAGCCCTTCAATTGCTTTATCTTCTCGTAATACGTTCTTCATATTTAATACATGGGAAGTTGGTTCCACATGGTCCGTATCCAGTTCATTTAATTCTTCAGCAAATGAAATAATCGCATCCAGCTGGTTTTTAAAATCTTTTGCTTCCTCTTCTGTAATTGCCAATCTCGCCAAGTTTGCCACATGCTTTACTTGATCAGTTGTAATTCTTGACATCGCAGCCACCTCCAAATCCAAATAAAAATACGCAATTATATAGATCATATCAAACTTTCACGCGTTAAAGCAATATGAAGCATTGATTGATATATCCCTCTGACTATTTTACCATGAGTTGAGCGAGATCGCATGGGCATGTGAAAAGAAGTACAAATTGGAATTATGCACTAAAAAGGCTAACCATGCAAGAATCGGTCAGCCTCTTTTCAACACCTTTTTTATAAAAGATAGCACGCCTTTTTTCTGCTCTGCTTCTTCTATTTTCGGCTTTTCATCCTTCACATATACTTCCTCTTTATCAATAGCATGATCGTAAGCTAGAACAAGTCCTAGCTCAGAGTTATAGTCTTTATTCGTGACAATTGTATATTCTACATGATGTATTGTAGCGATTTTGGAGTATTTCGAGATATCCTCGTAGCCCATATGGCCATTGAGGTATAGTCTGGCTTTCTGGTTTTGCTTAATTGCTGCTTCAACTTCACTCATGACGCCTTGCTTTCTCACTTGCGGCTGGGTAAGGACGATCACTGTCCGCTCCCTCAAGGTTCCTAAATAACGCCGGCGTTCATCCGGCTTCGTCTGCTTTTGGCCGTATATCCCTTGTTTTAAATACTCATCTATCTTTTCTGTCATCAGATGCACCTCCACCCATTCAATCAAATGTTTGATTAATGGATATGTTCGTCTTAGTATAGCTGGTTCTGCTTATTACAATCAAACGATTTACTAAAAAGGTATGTTATTTTTCATGAAAGGTGACAGTGCATAAAAAAAGGCCTCTCTAAAATGAGAGGCAAGAAAATTGGAGTTTAATAAGTTTGAGAAAAAATCACGTAAGACTTAAATTACACTTTAAGTTTTTCATCAGAAGTAAATTGCTCTTCCTCCGTTGACCCTTTTAAAGCTGTTGTGGAGGATGTTCCGCCTGTGATTGTCATTGATACTTGGTCAAAGTAACCAGTACCGACTTCCCGCTGGTGTCTTGTAGCAGTATAGCCTGACACTTCGCTTGCAAATTCAGCTTGCTGAAGCTCAGAGTATGCAGCCATGCCTCTGTCCTTATAGCCAAGGGCAAGTTCGAACATGCCATGATTTAAGGAATGGAAGCCTGCAAGCGTAACGAATTGGAATTTGTAGCCCATTTTCCCAAGCTCAACTTGGAATTTCGCAATTGTCTCTTCATCTAGCTTTTTCTTCCAGTTAAAAGATGGAGAGCAGTTGTAGGCAAGCAATTTGCCCGGGAATTTGGCATGAATAGCGTCAGCAAATGCTTGCGCTTCCTCTAAGCTTGGCTCAGAAGTCTCACACCAGATTAAGTCTGCATATGGCGCATACGCCAATCCTCTTGCAATCGCTTGATCCAAGCCGGCTTTTGTACGGAAGAATCCTTCCGGCGTTCTATCACCCGTAATGAATTCTTCATCATAAGGATCAACATCGCTTGTAATCAGGTCAGCCGCATTTGCGTCAGTTCTAGCGATAACAAGTGTTGGTACACCCATTACATCTGCAGCAAGTCTGGCAGAGATTAAATTTTTTACTGCTGTTTGTGTTGGAAGAAGCACTTTTCCTCCTAAGTGACCACATTTCTTTTCAGAGGAAAGCTGATCTTCAAAGTGAACACCGGCAGCTCCTGCTTCAACCATGCCTTTCATTAATTCAAATACATTAAGCTGTCCGCCAAAGCCAGCTTCTGCATCTGCTACGATTGGCGCGAACCAGTCAATCGATTGGTCACCCTCTAAATGGTGAATCTGGTCAGCACGCTGTAAAGCCTGATTAATACGCTTTACTACATTCGGCACACTGTTTGCAGGATATAAGCTTTGGTCAGGATACATATTACCAGAAAGGTTTGCATCAGCTGCTACTTGCCAGCCGCTTAAGTATATAGCTTTCAAGCCAGCTTTTACTTGCTGCACTGCTTGATTGCCTGTTAATGCACCAAGTGCATTAATAAAGTCTTCTTCATTAACTAGCTTCCATAGTTTTTCTGAGCCTTTGCGAGCCAATGTATGTTCAATGTCAATAGACCCTCTTAGTTTAATTACCTCTTCCGCCGTATATGGTCTCTCAATCCCTACCCAGCGTGAATCCGTTGCCCAGCTCTCTTCTAATTGACGTACTCTTTCGTTTGTCATTTGTAAAAATCCTCCCTTTATTGTTGAGTAAGCGTTTTTGTTCCTGTCTTAGTTGTTGTATTACAATAACTTATTTATATCTTGTATTATATAACAGATAATTTAGAAATGGAACTGTTTAATTCTAAATTATCTGAAATTATTTTCGACAGAATGTGACATTAATCTTTGAGTGAGGATTTCATTTGGGAGATTATATTTGTGTTTATTGTGGTTATTTCAAGGTGATTTGGCTGTTTCTTTTTCCTTATCGTCCTATTATTTTCGGTATTTCTCTGTTTCGATTCTTTATCCGCCATCTCTTAGTAGCTGAGAAGAATCCGGCTAAAAAAAAAGCCACCCCCAAAGGGATGGCTCACAACTGTAAAATTAGTACATTTCAGAAGTTGTTTTTGCTTGCATGTGAAGCATGATG
>NZ_PISD01000024.1 GCF_002835735.1 Cytobacillus horneckiae
CCTCAGTTCTCAAAACGTTAATATACCAACGTTTCAAGACCCTCGAACAGTTATGTTCAAGGGTCTTTTTTGATGTAAAAAATAGCTTTTGACCATTTTTTGACCTATTTTATTCTAATTCCATAAATTTGAGGAAGTTTTCAGCGGTTTTTTGAGACATTGTTTTTGTGACGTGAGTATATACATTCATAGTTGTTTGAATATCTTTATGACCTAATCTAGCTTGTACTTCTTTGATACTTGCACCAGCCTCAAATAACATTGAAGCATGCGTATGTCTCAATCCATGAATGGTTATCCTATGCAGGTCATAAACCGTAATAAAGCTATTTAATAACTCGTTTGGGTAAGCTAACCTCAAAGGTCTTAAATCTGACCTAAATAGAACATACTGAGGCTTTGTGGTTATTCCGTCAGCAAGTAGACTTTCTTTTTGCTTCACTTTCCAGTTGCTTAAAAGCTTGGTTGTATGAGTGTCTATGTCAATAACTCTATTTGATGCATATTTTTTCGCAGTTTGAATTATTTCTTTTCCTTTTTCAAAGAACATTGTTTTATTTATATTTATGGTTTGTTCATTTAAATTAATATCATCCCAGGTTAATGCTATAAGTTCACCTTTCCTCATTCCTGTATAGATCAGTAGATAGAACATCATAAAGTATTGTTTTGACATATGTTCCTTTGCTAATTTCAAAAATTGTTTTAACTCATCTTTTGTCCAATAATTCCGTTCATCTTCTTCATTAGCAAGAAAAGACTCTTCTTTCTTAGGGATTGTTACATACTCCATCGGATTTTTTAAAATATAGTCCATCTTAACAGCATATTTAAAGACTAAATTCGCTTGAATCTTGATGTCATTTACAGAATCAATTTCTTTGGCTATTTCATTTATGACTCTTTGGCAATATCCTTTAGTTATGTCTTTCATCTTTAGTTTACCGAATCTAGGAAGTATGTGTTTTTGGAATTTGGATATTTTGCTGTATTTAGTGCTTGGCTTTACAGTTTTAGAATGAATATCCCACCATTCCTTAAAAACATCTTCAAATAGTAAGGATTGTTTGGAAAGAAGTCCCGAATCAATCTCTTGTTTAAGCTTCATATAAGCTGCCTGAGCTTCCTTTTTCGTCTTAAATCCCCTACGGGTTGTCATTAGCTTTTTCCCGGTTTCAGGGTCAATTCCTACTGATAGCTTAAACATCCATTTATCGCCTTGCTTAGTTTTATACTTTTGATATGAAGCCACATTAATCACCTTTTCCATGAATTTACTCGGAATTCATTCTGCTATTTTGTTCCAACAGCTATTTTCTTTCTAGAGGGGAGATAGTAACCAGACTGAAAAAATAATTTATTTTTAAACATTTCAAATCTTCTTAGTGCAAAATCATAATCAACATTAAATTGATTCATAATTTCACGTACCGTTACTTCTTTTAGTTCCTCTAACATAAATGTTGGTACACAAAAGTGATAAGCGAAGTGTTCTGCTTGATATTCTTGCAATTGCCTAAATAAAGTGTGCATTCTTATTTGGTGTCCGCAATGTCTTAAATAATGTGTAGTTTCATGTCCAAATAACATCCATTCTTCTCGTTCCGTTCCTCTAGTTAATAATATTTCATCATCGAACATAAATGCTCTCTTTTCATACACTATTTTAATCCCTAACTCTTTTGCGATCTTAAACATATCTAAATCTTCAGGTTTTCCCACTCCGATTGATGTGTATAGTTCATAAATGAAATCTTCAAGGTGTGAATACAAATAATGACCCCCGGTTCATCGAATATATGTTCGTCCATAGTGTAAAAAATTGGGTGTACGTATGTACACCTCTATATTCCTAAGAGTTCCTTCTTTTTTATATTGTATTCTTCTTCAGTGATTGCTCCTGCATCGAGTAGATTCTTAAATTTCATAATTTCATCAGCAGTATCACTTGATGGTTTTACTGTTTTTTCTTCACTGAAACGATCACATATTAATTGAAATGTAGATAGACATTCTTGAGCTGATTCTGCAAAGGTTCTGTATGCGAAACCGTCTGTCTTAAGTTTAGTTTCAATAAAATTTATATAGACAACTGGGTTAGCCATGTCATTGACGGTTACCTTTAGTTTTAAGCTGCTGCAAATACCTTTTGACGTTTTCTTTCCAGTAACTCCTCCTACTATTGCTCCTACTCCACCGAACAGAACACCACCAACTAACGCTCTGCCTAGCCCACCGCTAGCAACGGAGTTTCCATCTTCGAGTAATTCGAAATTAATAACGTCTGAATAGTTATAGGTTTGTTTAATTTCACCTTTAAAGGAAGATAATAAGGCCCATTTTTGTTGATTTTCATCAAAAGCCACAAAATTACCAATCTGTTTGGTGATAACGAATTTTTCAGTTTTATCAACAACTTCTCTATATGCATTAACCCGTTCTTCTAATTCATCGATAGGAATATTTGTTTGTCCTCTTTCCAGTAATTCATTTACAGTTATACCCGATGAATTAAAGCATTTATCGCATATTCTAACTCCACCACTGAATTCATGTTTAAAAAAACCTAATTTATTGTCACATATAGGACAAACTTTATTTTTTTTATTAAACATCCTTATCCCCTTTTTGACTCATTTTAAATTTTATATATTCATAAACTTCCTTCATATCCTCAGCGGTTAATGACTCCATATCCTTAAACATGAGGTTTATATCAGGGAATTCATTAGCAATTTTACTCATATAAAAAGCCAAACTGATTTCTTCATCATCTATATCTATAGGCTCAGGATGATCAGTTCTACCAAGAAGATAGTCAATAGTTACATTATAAAAATCTGCCATTTTGTTTAACGTTTCAGTATCTGGTTCTACCCTGTCATTTTCGTAGTGTGAGTATCGAGCTCTGGAAAGACCGAGAGAAGAAGAGATATCTTCTTGGGTCCTTTTCCCTCTAAGTTTTTTCAATCGTTCTCCTAGAATTTTATTCTTTTCCATCAGAAGAACCACCTCTTTTCACCTCCATTATAGTCAATGACCGATAATTTTTGTATCAATGATAAAATATTTTTCAAAAAGTTATTGACGATAAAAAACTTATCAGTTATATTTAATTCAACGATAAAATTCTTATCAAAAGCGAGGTGACAAACTTGGAACGCGAATTACTTAAGTCATTAAGAATTGAAATGCAATTAACACAACAAGATTTATCAAATAAACTTAGTATATCTACAATTTATGTCAGGAAAATTGAGAAGGGTGTAGCTAACCCAGGCAGAGAAACAATGATTAAATATGAAAATTTTTTTAAAACTGATATGAGAAAGCTATTCCCTGATCTTTTTTTTGATAACAATGATAAAAAACTTATCAAAAGGGCTATATAGATGATGAATAAGAGCGATGAGACCAGGAGGCAACATCATGAATCTTTCCGAAAGAGCAAACTGGGCTGAGATTAAATTTAGGATTCTAGAAGCTGCAATGAATTTAGAAAACGGTGAATCTAAAGATTACGTCATTTCAAAACTTATGGAAGTCGTTGAAATCCTTGATAACACTGAACCGAATGGAGGTGTTAACGATTAAAACTAAGCGGAAAAAGAAAATTTACCCATCTCAAGAGTTTTCAAATCTTAAAGGACCTATGCGGCAAAGGTTAGTAGCCGAAAGAAAAAAATTAGGATTAAGCCAAAGCCAATTAGGATTACAAGTAGGTGTTTCTGGTGCCATGATAGCTAGTTTAGAATCAGGCAGGAGTAAACCTGGTTTAGAGGTTTATTTAATGCTCCAAGAAGTTTTTAAGGTTTCAGGAGAAGAATTATTCCCCGATTTCTAAAAAAACACTTGACTTTAGATATTGAGAAAATTTCCAAATATCGCATTCTAAATATATCCATATGCAACTTAGTATAGTTTTTTAGGTGAAAAACCATTGTTATCAACTCAGGTATAGCAGAGTGAATATAAAAATGGAAAAAGCCTGATTTGCTAAGATGCTAACAGGAGGTGAAATCATGTCTCACACTCTTCGGGAAATCGAAGATAAACTACTCAACTTACACTTAGAAGCCTTTTTCCGTAAAGCATACGAACAAGGTGTAGCTGACGGAAGAAAACAATTTTCAAGACCTGAACTTCTGACATTAAGTGATTTAGAAGAAATGTTTCAAATTAAATATCCTACGGTTTTGAAAATGACTGCTAACCCTAAGTTTCCGAGGTCCACCCAAATAAAAGCTAGGTTCCCCAGAGACCAAGTTTATAAATGGATTGAGGAAAATTCAAACTGGGTTAAACAAAACACAAACTATTATTCCAAGGAGGCAATGTAATGGTTATTAAACGAAAGGTGCCGACAGAAAAATTACAAGATATCCAAATTAACATGGATGGTCAAAATATTTGTGCCCTAGGTTCTGTGGTCATCAATAGCATTGAGTTCGGTATAGGAAGTACAAATGAAAACCAAGGTAAAGGCATTGCCGGATTTTATATTTCTATACAAGCAGATAGAAAACCTGAGATTTCAGTTCACTATCACCCGCATTTGGTAACGAAGGAAGTTTGCGAAGCATTAGGAATCGAAAAGCGACCTTCGTACCAAAAAGGAAATCAATGAATTACTTCATTATCGTGATTGTTGCTTTGCCGGTGTAATCAAATGGTGAATCCTGTAAAGATTTAGGGTGTAAAGAATGTAAATGATTCGCTGTATCTCTAACATCTTGTTGATCAAAATGCTCTAAGTAATATTCGGTAGTTCCCTTCGGAGCATTTTTAAAAAGTTCACGTATCTCAATTGCTATCGATTCTTTGTAAGCCATTTTTCGCACCCCCTTTCCAAATTATTCTATCAGAAAGGGAGGACCACTAGGAGGTTATTAATCTATGAACCAATTAACGAAAATATTTGAAAACCAAAACCTTACTATTATTGAACAAAATGAACAGTCACATTTCAAACTAAACGATGTATGCAAAATCCTAGGCTTAGCTCCAAGGGTAGTAAGGCAAAGGCTTTCCGATGATGTATGTTCAACATACCCCATCTTAGACTCACTAGGAAGGACCCAACAAGTAACGTTTGTTAATGAAGATGGTTTATATGATGTAATTCTCGATAGTCGCAAGCCAGAAGCTAAGCGTTTCAGAAAATGGATTACATCGGAAGTTCTCCCATCTATCAGAAAACATGGAGCATACGCAACACCACAAACAATTGAAAATATCATAAGTGATCCAGACTTTGGCATCAAATTACTTACTAACTTAAAAGATGAGCGTGATAAGCGCATGGAAGCTGAAAGAGTTATTGAACAACAAAAACCCAAAGTGGTATTCGCAGAATCATGTTTAGTATCACAAGATACGGTTCTAGTAAAAGATGTTGCAAAACTTGCTTGTAACCAAGGAATTATGATTGGACAAAACAAGCTTTACAACAAATTGAGAGATTGGGGTTATATCCAAAAGAATAACACTCAACCTACGCAAAGAGCGTTAGAGGCTGGATACTTCCAAATCTTACAACGGACTATTCATTCTCCAGAAGGAGAGCCGAAGTTGACCAGAACAACCAAAGTAACACCAAAAGGTCAATTGCGAATTCTCAATCGTTTAAGAAACGAAATAGAGCAGGAGGCTATCTAATGGCTGAAATTAAGCAATTTAACAGCTTTCCAGTTAGTTATTGCCGTCTGTCCGATGACTTTCTGAACCAACGAGTCTTAGCAGAGTATTATCACCATGACATGCCGTCAGAACCATCAATATCTGTTTTAGGAGTTTTAACAGATGTATTTATCTCAAATGATGACGACGGATACATAAATCTAAGATTTGAAAATGGTACAGACATTTCATTCAAAAAGGAAAACTACCTAACCAACATATCAAATGAAGAAGTCGTTTTCACATCAAAATACGATTCTGAGACTTATTGTATTATCACTATTCAATGATGGAGGTAGTTAGCATCCGGTAAGAAGCTGCCAGGCAAACAACCGGATGAGTTCTTTCATAAATATATTTTAAAGCAAATCTATGAATATAGCAGTATGTCACATAACACAAATTGAGTGAATTTTATACTTATTGTTCTGAATCGGAACATAGAGGGGAGGTGATGAATTGCAATATGGAACTTTCCTTAAAAAATTGAGATTAATTCGGGGATATTCGCAAGAAGAAATGGCTGAACAGATGCTTATGCCACGAACAACGATATCAAAAGTTGAAAATAACAAAATGGAATTGAAGTTATCTGATGCGATTAGGTGGGGGCAAATCACTAATGCTCCCGAAGCCTTAGCAGCAATGTTATGCGGAGTTGATATAGCTTCACTTACAAAGCTTTTAACAATGTTAGTAGGAGGGATGATCAGATGGATATAGCTTATATATTATGTGCGCCACCTATAGCATTCATCATCGGATTGATGATAGGTGATTTTAAAAACAAAAAAAAGAGCAGTAAGCGTGCAGGCTAACTACTCTCAACGACAAATCTGATAATAACAACTTATAACTATATTTTAACACACTATATAAGGTGGAACAAGAACTTTTGTTCCCACCGTGCAAAGTCAAAGTGATATATCTTACCCTACCCATCACTTATTCATTTTGGCTTTGCGCGGTGCGAATAAAGCACCTGATAGGTTAACGCAAAGAACTTAGAAATTTTATTTTATTTATTAAATCCTATATCTAAATTTACTTTGATCTCCTTACGGCAGTGAGGACATCGGACTGGTTTATCACTAACTTTGATATCTACAGGCTTGTTACAGAAAGGGCATTCTCTAGTAGTAGTTATATTAGCTTTACCTTGTCGGATTGCCTTTTCAGCTTCCTTTTTAATGGCTTTTTCTAGGTCTCTAGTATTGAAGTTTAATTTCATTATTTTCCTCCTTCTAGTTCTTTGCGCTTAACCTAATTAAATTATATCGAAAGGATGTGAGGAAAACATTGGAAAACAAGAAAATAGTTTTACAAATTAATATAAAAGGTTTAGATCGCTTAAATGAGCTACTTAAAGAGATTGAAGACCTTGAACTTGAAGTAGAAGTAAATCAAGGAAAGGAGGATTAATATGGACCATCCATTGGTGACTCAAATTGAGAGGACAGGCTATCCGAATATGATTGACCAGCCAGCACATGCTGGAATTGATTTTTTCGGTGATGAAATCCTTGACGGTGATGAGTTTGTGGAGTATGACGGTGAGTTGGTTTTAGTAGACAACTTGAATCGTTATTTAGCAGAGGAAATGGGCTTTGAGTTTAAAACGGCATAAAAAATACTCCTGGTTGCAACAGGAGTTAGTAGCTAAAACAAAAATATATCACCGTCATTGTAGCATAAGCTGCGGCGGTGGTAAAGGGAGGACTATCAATGCAGGCAGAGGTTTTAACAATTACTTCTGATATGTCTAGGGAAGAGTGGCTGAAAGCAAGGAAACACGGTATTGGTGGCTCAGATGCTGCAGCAATAGCAGGACTTAATAAATATAAGTCGCCAGTAGGTGTTTATCTGGACAAGCTGGGTCAATCACCGGATGAAGATTTAACAAGCGAAGCAGCGTATTGGGGCAATAAGATGGAGGACATCGTAGCCCAAGAGTTTTCTAAAAGGACAGGGCTTAAGGTAAGGCGCAGGAATGCTATTTTAAAGCATCCTGAATACCCTTTTATGTTAGCCAATGTTGACCGTTTAATCGTTGGAGAAAAAGCAGGACTAGAGTGCAAAACAGCATCAGAATATCTCCGTGATCAATGGAAAGATGAAGAAGTGCCGACATCATACTTATTGCAATGCCAACATTATATGGCTGTTACTGGATATCAATCATGGCACATAGCTGTTCTTATAGGTGGCAATAAATTCATTCACAAAAAGATTGATCGCGATGAGGAATTAATTGAGTACCTCATTGAAATAGAGAGCTCCTTTTGGAATGAAAATGTTGTTAAACAAGTGCCGCCTGAATTTGATGGTACAGATGCTTCAGTCGATTTGATAAAGGCTTTATATCCTGAATCAATTCCTGATACAGAAATCACTCTTCCGCCTGATACTAATACATTAATAAATGCTTTAGATCAGGTAAATGAAGAATTAAAGCAATTAGAAACACAGAAAAAGGAATATGAAAACAAAATCAAGGACCTTATGGGCGATAACGAAAAGGCAGTTGCTGGGGATAGGTTAATTACATGGAAATCAATTAGCTCCAATCGTTTTGACAGCAAAGGTTTTCAACAAGAGTATCCAGAGCTTTACAACAAATATGCGAAAAAATCTAGTTACCGTCGTTTTGCGGTGAAATAAGGAGGAACTAATTAATGGCCAAGAATGAAGATGTAAAAAATCAGTTAGCTAATAAAGCAAAGAACGGAGTTCAAAAGCAAGTTTCACCTGAAAATACATTAAATACCTTGCTGAAAAGAATGGGGCCAGAAATACAACGTGCGCTACCTAAGCATATGAATGCGGACAGGATAGCGAGAATTGCATTAACTGCGGTTAGGACTACACCAAAATTACTCGAATGCGATCAAACCTCTTTCTTAGCGGCTATCATGCAATCAGCTCAATTAGGGGTTGAGCCTAACACTGGATTAGGACAAGCCTATCTAATTCCTTATGGTAAACAGGTTCAGTTCCAACTTGGATATAAAGGTCTAATTGATTTAGCTGTAAGAAGTGGACAGTATAAAGCGATTTATGCTCATGAGGTATATGAAAATGATGAATTTGAATGGCAATACGGACTCACAAAAGACCTAATTCATAAGCCAGCTACGAACCCAGAAGGAGATCCAATTGGTTATTACGCAGTCTACCACCTTCAAAACGGAGGTTATGACTTTGTTTACTGGACGAGAGAGCGTATTGATAAGCACGCTCATAAGTTTAGTCAAGCTGTGCAAAAGGGATGGACTAGCCCTTGGAAAACTAATTATGACGCGATGGCTAAGAAGACTGTCCTTAAAGAGGTGCTCAAATATGCACCTAAGTCAATTGAATTACAAAAGAGTGTTGAAGCTGATTCCACCATTAAAAATGAAATTAGCGAAGACATGAGCGACATCATTGATATAACTGATTACTCAGTGGAAGAGGAAAACCAAAACAAAGAAAAATTTGATGAGATTGTAATGGATGAATAATCAAACAAATGTAGTCCTGCCTGCTTGGATTTTCGAGCAGGCAAAGGATAAAGAAGAACTAAAAAGGCTTGTCGTTGCTTTTATAAAGCCGAGATATGAAGGTTACACAATCAAAAAAATCACTAAAGACTTTGCAGTTTGTGATCGCGGCTAATTTTCAGAAGGAAGGAGGTACTTAAATGAGAGGGTGGTTTAAATTACATCGAGAATTATTTGAAACCGATATTTGGCACGATGTTTCTACCTTTAGATTGTTTTTGTACTTAATATCTCAAGCTACACATCAAGACGGAATAAAAACTAAAGGAATCACACTTCAACGTGGACAGTATGTTCGTTCCTACCGAAAATTGGCAGAAGATTTGTCATACAAAGAAGGAAGAGGCTTTAAAAAATACTCTTTAAGCACAATTAAATCATGCGTCAATAAATTGGTTAAGGCTGAAAGAGTGAACGTTAAAGAAACGGAAGTAGGAACACTCTTCACTATTATCAATTACTCTAAATATCAGGATTTTGAAGATGCCGAAAAAGAAAGTCCGAACACCTTAAACGAGGAAGTCCGAACTTTTACCGAACGAAGTCCGAACGAACCCCGAACGAAGTCCGAACAAGAACAAGAATGTAAGAATGAAAGAATGAAAGAAAATAATATATATACTGCTACTGAGCTGAACTATGGGGATGAATATTACCTCTGTTTCCAAAGCCATATGAATGCCTTCCAAAGAGAAGAGATTAATAGTTACCTAGATGACGGTTTACCAGATGAAGTGATATGTGCGGCATTTAGAAAGGCTGCTGAGAACGGAGCTAAATATCCTTATGCAAAGAGCATCATAAATAATTGGGCGAAGAAAGGCATTAAAAGCCTTGAAGATGTTGAACGTGAACAGCAAAGCTTCATGGCTAGGAAGCAGCAGAGTAAGCAAACAAAAAGAAAAGGCGCCGTCCGTACAGAAATGCTCCCAGATTGGTTTGATGAAAACGAACAGAAGGACAAGCCAAAATTAAAAGTCGTTGATGATACTGATAAAAAGTTAAGTCAGTTTGAACAAATGATGGAACAACGAAAAAAAATGAATGCTGGGGGCTGATTATATGGGACGTCTTTATAAAGCTGCTGTGATGGAAAAGAAGTTAAAAAGTGATTTCTTAATAGAAAAAATAAAGGAATACGGTGTTACCGAAAGTCCTCAAGGTATTCCTTTAGATCAATTAGATTATGAAAGCTTGAAACATGTTTATGTTATCGAATCATTCAAATATGCAGATAGAGAAAGCCATGCCAATGCTTGGTTCTGAAAGGAGAATGAAAATGTCGATTGAGAATGTTGAGGTCGTTACTCACTGCCCGAAATGCCAAGGTAAAGGCCATGTATTTAGCCATAAAGGTGCTTTTCTCAGACTTGAATGTGCAGATTGTCGCAGCAAATGGAGAACGTACTCAAAAACTTGTAGCGTATGCAAAAAGCCAAATGGATACTTTGTCGATGGCCCTTGTGCATCCTGCTATGAACAGAGGTATCGGTCATCATGACAATTAAAAAACGAAACCCAGTCATTCAGAAAGCTTATGAAGATGGAAAGAGCAAGGGTTACAGTTTAGGGCTTGAACTTGGTGAACTGAAGGGAGAAGCAAAGGCAATCGCTTACTTCAATCAGAAGTTTATGAAGTTGCAAGATACTCCTGGAATAGGTCCTAAAACTCTGGATAAAATCGGTGACATTTTAGGCTGGGAATACATCATAAAGGCTGATTCAAATGGCTCCTAAAACATTTCTTAAACCAAGAAAAAATAGAATCGTAGTCTTAGAGGATTTGAACTTTGTATGGGATGAACCGGAATTGATGGAGCTGGCTGAGTTATGGGAGCAAGAGTACAGCGTTATGTACATTAGTGACCAATTAGGCAGGGATACGGATGAAGTTATTATTGGCCTCATCCACTTAGCTAGAGAAGACATGATTTCTCAAAGACGTGGAGGACTGCTGAATGGATTATAGAAAGGCTTCACTGGCTCAACTTTATTACATATCAAGATATACAGAATATGCGCCAGAAGCTTACAGAGAGCTTGATAGGAGGTTGTTAAGTGTTAGAGACAATAATAACTCGTCAAAGGAAATTTGAAGCAGAGCAGGCTATTTCAGACTTACAGAAACGAGGGTTTGAACTGACATTCCCATTAACTGAGTTTTCAAGGGATGGAAAGATTTTTGATAGAGATAGTTACAACCGCCATACCCTTGCAGGAAACTCATTTTCATCGGTGTGGAAGGCTAAATTAAGAAAGGTGGATAACTAATGATGGATTTTAAAGGGATGTATGAGGCTCAGAAGGCTTTTAGAAGCCGGATTGATTATAAGGGTTCAGATAGATTTGAAAAGCTTATTTTAGCCCTGCAAGTGGAGATAGGCGAATGTGCGAATGAATGGCGCGGCTTTAAGTTTTGGAGTAAAAACCAAGAACCAATAATATCAAAAAATACCTGTGAACATTGTAATAGATACGGAATGAAATCATGCTGCGGTTGCGAGGAAAAATTATACGTAAATCCACTCCTTGAAGAGTATGTTGACGGTCTGCACTTCATTTTAGAACTTGGAATTGAAATCTACTTTGAAGACTTTGAAATGATTTATCGATTAGCTGAAGTGGATAGACAAAGACCAGTTACCAGTCAGTTTAGACGGATATTCTTCCTTGTATCAATGTTGGATAAAAACAAGAGCACAGTCACTTTTATTGAGTTGATCTCCGAATACTTGATTCTTGGTGAATTACTCGAATTCTCCTTTGAAGAGATTGAGGAAGCTTATTATCAAAAGAACGCAGTGAATCACAACAGGCAGAATGAGGGGTATTAATGGCAGCAGTAAGAAAAAGAAGTAAATACGGCAACAAGAAAGTTGTTGTTGATGGTCACACTTTTGACAGCAAGGCAGAGGCTAAATACTACCAGCAGTTAAAGTGGTTGCAGCAGGCAAATCAAATTGAATCATTCAAGCTGCAACCGCGATATTTGCTCCAAGAAGGTTTTAAGAAGAATGGAAAGACTTATAGGGCTATTCATTATAAAGCTGATTTTGAGGTCCATAAGTTAGATGGCACGGTCGAGATTATAGACATCAAAGGAGCCATCACAAAGGAGTTCTCCATCAAGAGAAAACTATTCGAAATGAAATACATGGATTCTATCAAACTTTTAAAATATGACCAGTACAGAGGGTTTATAGAGGTTAGCTAATTATTACTAAAAGGGAGTTGTTGTATTGAAAACCGTTCAACCTATACGTGATTTAGAGAAAATAGCTGCTATGAAACAAGTCTTAATGAATCAGCATTATAGAAACTACTTCTTATTCGTATTAGGGATCAATACCGGTTTGAGGATAAGTGATTTACTCACTTTAAGAGTGGGTGATGTGAGAGATACGAGTCACATCATAATCAATGAACAAAAAACAGGGAAGTTGAAGCGGTTCAAAATAAACAGCGAACTTCAGCATCATATCAGTGATTTTACCATAAGCAAGGATGCTGCTGAGTACCTGTTTAAGTCCAGGAGAGGCAATGATCGCATTCATCGGGTGCAAGCTTGGAAGATACTTAACGCGGCTGCCGGTGAAGTTGGACTTAATGAGATAGGGACTCATACGCTGCGTAAAACATTCGGCTATCACTTTTATCAAAAATATAAGGATGTTGCGGTGTTGCAGCAGATATTCAATCATTCATCGCCAGCTGTAACTATGAGGTATATCGGAATCAATCAGGACATCATGGATGAGGCTGTGGATGGGTTTTCATTATAAGGAGGAATTTAGATGAATTGTCCCGTTTGTAATCGCCCTTTAAAGAGCAAGAGAAGTCTTTCGAGAGGTATCGGTCCCGTTTGTGAGTTGAAGGTTAATAAACTCAATAATGAAGCTCCTAAGGGGCAGACAAATATTGATGATTATATAAATGGACAAAACGATGGGGATGCAAAGAATCGTTAACTGGATTTGTATTATGTTTCATTAATTTGGAGGGTTAGATATGACAAAAGAAAAACTGGTTGAAATTTTAACAGATTACTTCGGTTTAAATAATCCAGACGGTTCTTACACTTATGAACTGACAAGAGTAAAATCAGCTTTTTCAGTTGGGACAATGTCTTTTGATGATTTTGAAGAATTTGGAGAAGAACAAATAGTAGATCTTGCAAACCATATTTGGGATGCGTGTTCAGGAAATAAGGAGGAATGAACGTGCGTGAGATAAAGTTTAGAGGTCAATCGGTCATTAATAACCATTGGGAGCACGGTTACTTCACATTTGAAGGTGGATACCATGTAATTAGGAGTTTTGTTAGTGAATGGCATAAAGAAGGCTCTCCAATAATCGTAAAAGGTAATACCGTATGTCAATTCACAGGCCTAAAAGACAAGAACGGCAAGGATATCTATGAGGGGGATATTATTCGCCGAGAATATGAGATTGGAAGAGATATTATTGATCCTGTCTCTCTAGGGTTTGTAGATAGGGAGATAGAAGAGGCGGGGTACTTTATTGGTATCGTCCATTATCGACCATCGGAAGGTTACGTTTTGAATAAATGCAAAAAGTTTGATGAAGATGGGGTGTTTTTAAGTCAGCGCAGTGGCGTAAAAATATACTCTCAGTACGCGGAAGTTATCGGAAATATATACGAAAATATAGAGTTAATCAACTCTTGAATTATTAAGTTTACTAAGGGAGGACATAAGAAATGAAATATCATCTTTTATCACTTAAATGGTCTAAAGGGAATCATTATGTTTGGTGGGGACCGAACAATAGTGGTTATACAACAGACTTAGAAAAAGCAGGAGTTTATACAGAGGAACAAATTAATCAGAAAAAACACTATTACTGTAATACAAGTACTTTGCCAGTGCAAGTTGAAGTCGTAAATAATAGTGTGCAGCAAAGGGTGTCAGTTGCAGATTGTGATAATTATAAATTGTTTGGTATTGGAGAGCACTTAAAGGCTGCGGTTGAGTATTAAACAAAAGAGTAATTGTATTCACTAGAGGAGGAATTGAAATGGAAAAATTAAAATTATCGCAATTAAGTGATGATGTTGAAGTATCTATTGAAGAAACGAGCACGGTCTATACAGTGGCGGAATTGAAAGCAGAAATTCTTGATGGAGAACCACACCATGAATCTCCAAACTGGTATACGGTCACTCGTAAAAGATGGGTTCCAGATGCTCATTCTATGTTTGATAGATATATTGATTGCGAACATGACGATTTATATGAAGATTGGAACGAACGCGCATGGGATTGTATAGAAAAGGAATCAGCCGTTAGTAAGATACAAAAAATCTTAGATGAAGTATTCAAAGGAGACCATGCCACTGCTTATTGGACGTATGAGAATCCTGTTGAGATTGATATTTTTCCCAATGGAATTAATGATACAAAGTAAGCAACGAGTACA
>NZ_PISD01000025.1 GCF_002835735.1 Cytobacillus horneckiae
ATTTTTTACGTTCTTTCATACGAGCGTCACGAGTTAATAGTCCTGCACGTTTAAGTGTTGGACGGAATTCTGGATCAGCTTGTAGTAATGCGCGAGCAATACCGTGGCGGATAGCGCCAGCTTGACCAGTGTATCCACCGCCTTTAACATTTACAAGAATGTCATAGCTGCCTACTGTTTCAGTAGCAACAAGCGGTTGTTTTACAACTTCACGTAAAGCTGCAAACGGGATGTATTCTGTGATTTCACGACCATTGATGATGATTTTACCGTCGCCTGGAACTAAACGAACACGTGCAACGGAGCTCTTACGACGACCAGTACCATTATATTGAACCTGTGCCAAGTTAATAACCTCCTCTATTTAATTATCCACGAAGTTCGTAAACTTCAGGTTTTTGTGCTTGGTGAGCATGCTCGCTACCAGCATAAACGTGTAATTTTTTGAACATTTGACGTCCTAAAGAATTTTTTGGAAGCATGCCTTTGATTGCAAGCTCTAACATTCTCTCAGGGTAGTTCGTACGCATTTCATTAGCAGTTCTTGTTTTTAATCCACCTGGGTGCATGCTGTGACGGTAGTAGATTTTGTCAGTTAGCTTCTTACCAGTTAATTCGATTTTAGAAGCGTTTAAGATAATTACATGATCACCAGTGTCAACATGTGGTGTAAAAGTTGGTTTATGTTTACCACGTAGAATTGATGCTACTTCACTAGCAAGACGACCTAGAGTTTTGCCTTCAGCATCAACTACGTACCATTTACGTTCGATATTGTTAGCATTCGCCATAAACGTTGTACGCATCAGTTTCCCTCCTAAATTAAATCCATAAATAATCATTTTTGGTTTCATATATAATACACAATAAGATTCCGGGGCTTATCGTGGTTTTAATAATAATACCATATGCTATAATATAACTTTACCAGCTCATTGTCAAGGAGATGTTACACCTGGTTTAGTTGTTTTAATTCTTTTTCTTCCCGAATGAAACACCTATACAACGGTGCCAAGTGATTCTTGTGGTTTTTTTCCAATATTTTTTTGAAAAAAATTAATTATAAAACACTTCCCAAAGGTATAATCCATGAGCAGGAGCTGTCTTTCCAGCATAAATGCGGTTTTTCTTTTTTAATATCTCTGGTATTTCATCTGGAGCAATTTCACCCGCTCCTACCGAAAGGAGCGTACCAGTTAAAATTCTTACCATATTATAAAGAAAGCCATTTCCAATAAAGCTGAAAATCAGTTTATCGCCATCCTCATGCACTTCTATTGACCTCAGTTCTCTTACTCTATCTTCCACTTCTGATTTTGCTGAACAAAAGCTGGTAAAATCATGTGTACCCATTAAATGTGTTTTAGCTGCCTCTATCAGTGCAAGATCCAATGAGTACGGATAGTAGTAGGCATAATTCCGCACGAATGGATTTCTTTGCGCGCTTCTTAATACAGTATATCGATATTCCTTTCCAACCGCATCAAATCGCGCATGAAAATCATCTGATGCAGCAGCCACGTCTATTACTGTGATATCAGCGGGTAAAAGGGAGTTTAGTGCAACTCCCCACCTATCCGCCGGAATATTTAATGGTGTTTCAAAGTGTATCACCTGACCGACTGCATGGACGCCTGCGTCCGTTCTTCCTGAAGCGGCCACTTTTACCTCATGTCCTTTATGAAGCTTCTTTAAGGCCCCTTCAAGCTCTCCCTGGACTGTGCGCAATTTTGGCTGTACTTGGTAGCCTGCAAAAAGTGTCCCGTCGTAAGAAACAATACATTTTATTTTCATTGTGATTCCTCACTATGTTCTAAATACAATTAGTAAGACTGTTAGTGCTGCAAGCAGCAAGATCATCATCGTATCAGTTAATCCCCAGCTTAGCTGCCTGTATCTTGTTCTTCCTTCACCTCCGCGGTAACCACGTGCCTCCATTGCTGTAGCAAGCTCCTCTGCCCTTTTAAACGAGCTGACGAAGAGAGGGATTAAAAGCGGGATAACGGCCTTCACACGGTCTTTAACGGGCCCTGAGGTGAAATCCACGCCTCTTGCAGTCTGCGCCTTCATAATTTTATCAGTTTCCTGCATAAGAGTAGGTATGAATCGCAGGGCAATCGACATCATTAATGCAAGCTCATGTACTGGGAATTTCACCTTTTTAAGTGGCCCTAATAGCGTTTCCAGCCCATCTGTAATCGCTATTGGCGTCGTTGTTAATGTAAGGATCGAAGTCATTAAAATTAATAAGAAAAATCTCAATGAGATAAAAATACCCTGCCTTAAGCCTTCTTCGTACACTTTAAACCAGCCTAGTTCAAAAATGACCGGCCCTTCTTTTGTTAAAAATATATGAAGCAAAAAAGTAAAAAGAATAAGGATAAAGACAAGCTTTAAGCCGCCGAACACAAAGCGCATCGGCACCTTTGATAGCCCCAGCATTAAAAAGGTATACACAACCAGGGCGCCATAAGTAATGGCGTTATTAGCGATAAAGACAATACAAACAAATAAAAATATGATGATTAATTTGGAGCGGGGATCCATTTTATGAATAACTGAATCTGCCGGTACGTATCGTCCAAAAATCATTTTTTCCATCATTGCACATCACCCCTCTTTAGGAAGGATGAGATTTCTTCGGTGATTTCTTCAATCGTCAAGCATGTTTTCGAAAACTTCCTTTGGAACGCACGCTCTAATTTTTGCTGAAATTTTACCACCTCAGGTACATCGAGTCCCATTTTGATCAATTCTTCAGGGTTAGAGAAGATTTCAAGAGGCGTGCCTGTCCGATAAACTTGTCCACTATGCATAATGACGATTTTATCTGCATAGCGCGAAGCATCCTCCATACTATGTGTAACAAGAATTGTGGACAGCTTCCTCTGTTTATGAAGGTCGGAAAACATGTCCATTATTTCCTTGCGGCCACGAGGATCTAAGCCTGCCGTTGGTTCATCTAAAACAATGACATCAGGGTTCATCGCCAGCACACCGGCAATGGCTACCCGCCGCATTTGCCCGCCTGACAAATCGAATGGTGATTTCTCTAATATTTCTTCGCTAAGTCCGACATGTGCAATCGCTTCTCTTGCACGAATCTTTGCCTCTTTTTCAGAAACGCCAAAGTTCATCGGACCGAAGCAAATGTCTTTTTCTACTGTTTCTTCAAATAGTTGATGCTCCGGAAACTGAAAGACGATTCCTACTCTTTGCCGGACTTCCTTTAAATTCTTTTGTTTCTTATCAGCTGTGATGACCTTGTCTCCTAGAACAACCTCTCCGCCAGTCGGCTTTAACAACGCGTTTAAATGCTGCAGGACAGTTGATTTCCCAGAACCAGTATGTCCAATAATTGCTAAAAATGTACCTGCTGGAATATCTATGGATACATCTTTAATTGCAAGACGCTCAAAAGGGGTGTCTACTTGATAACGGTATTCTACATTTTTGAGTGAGATGTCCATAGCTCTGCCACCAACTCTTCTTCTGATAAATGATACTTTGAAACTGGGAGATCCAAAGACTTAAGCATTTTACTCATCTTGACTGGGAAAGGAATATCGAGCCCAAGCGCAACTAATTCCTCATCTAACTGAAAAATTTCTTCAGGTGTCCCTTGTTTATACACTTGACCTTTATTCATCACAATAATTCTATCCGCCTTGGCAGCTTCCTCTAAATCATGTGTGATAGATATAACAGTCATTTCATGATTCTTCTTCAATACTCTTACCGTTTCCAAAACTTCTTCTCTTCCCCGGGGATCCAGCATGGAGGTGGCTTCATCTAATACGATAATATCAGGCCTCAATGCAAGTACTCCTGCAATGGCTACCCTCTGCTTTTGACCACCTGAGAGATGGTGCGGCTCTTGATCAAGAAACTGATCCATTTTCACGCTTTCTAGCGCTTTGTAAACGCGTTCTACCATTTCTTCTCTTGGGATGCCGTGATTTTCTAAACCAAAAGCCACATCATCCTGAACAGTCGTCCCTACAAATTGATTATCAGGATTTTGGAAGACCATTCCGATTCTTTCTCTAATATCCCAAACCGTTTCTTCTGACAACTTTAATTCACCAACTGTAATACTGCCTTCTTGCGGGAAATTCAGTCCGTTTAAAAGCTTGGCCATCGTTGACTTGCCAGAACCGTTATGTCCCACAATAGCAAGCCACTCACCTTCATATATATCAAATGACACATTCCTAAGTGCATAATCGCCATCCAAATCATATTTAAAGGAGATATCATTTAACTGTACGAGAGACTTCTTCATGCTTAATCCTCTCCTCTCTAGATCTCTGCTGTTCTCGACTCATTCTCATTTTTTATTATTCATTAAATTATATAACAAAAAAGCCGCCCATTGTATAATGGCGAGCTTCGAGTATTGGAGTCTATGGTGAATAGTACACTGTTATAAACATCCCAGTTTATTGCTATGCATGAACCATACTGCCTCCAAAACAAATGCTCATCCACTTGCTCTTTTTTATCCATAATTTAAAAAAGCCTGCACCTCATTCCAATAAACAGGCAATCCTGTTTTTGCGCTTACATAACGGGTGAGGTGCAAAGAGCTAGACGAGACACTCATGTAACAAATTTCAGTGCCCATCGTGACACTCAAGCTTTGGCTCTGGTTTGGCTTTTAGCAATTGAAGGAAGCAAACCCTATTACAGAAAGAGGGCAGAGAACAAGTTGTCATAAAACTCATCCAGCGCCCTCCTAGTCTGTTTTAACAATTTATGAAATACCTCTTATTAGGGTAACCTAATGAAAAGAGGATTTCTATTGTATTATACTAATTCAATGATTACCATTGGCGCACCGTCTCCACGACGAGGTCCAAGTTTCATAATGCGAGTGTAACCACCTTGACGCTCATCATAACGAGAAGCGATATCGCTGAATAATTTTTGAACAGCATCTTGGTCTTTTTCAGCATCAGCTACTTCATGACGAATGTATGCAGCTGCTTGACGGCGAGCATGTAAATCTCCACGTTTACCAAGAGTGATCATTTTTTCAACTACTGAACGAAGTTCTTTTGCACGAGCTTCAGTTGTTTCAATACGCTCATTGATGATTAAGTCTGTTGCTAAGTCACGCAGCATTGCTTTACGTTGAGCGCTAGTGCGTCCTAACTTTCTGTATCCCATGAAAGTTTCCCTCCTTTGTTGAATCATCTACAGCTTGATTGACATATGAAAGAATCAGTCGTCTTTACGTAAGCCTAATCCAAGCTCTTCTAATTTATGCTTTACTTCCTCTAGAGACTTTCTACCTAAGTTACGCACTTTCATCATATCCTCTTCAGTCTTATTGGCTAATTCCTGAACAGTATTGATTCCTGCACGCTTCAAGCAGTTGTATGAACGAACAGATAAATCTAGTTCTTCAATAGTCATCTCGAGTACTTTTTCTTTTTGATCTTCTTCTTTTTCGACCATGATCTCAGCATTTTGAGCTTCATCAGTTAAACCAACGAAGATATTCAAATGCTCAGTTAAGATTTTCGCTCCAAGTGCAACTGCATCTTGAGGACCAGTACTACCATCAGTCCAAACATCAAAAGTTAACTTATCAAAGTTACTTAATTGACCTACACGAGTATTCTCTACTTGATATTGCACACGAGAAACTGGTGTGTAAATAGAATCAATTGGAATAACACCAATCGGTTGATCTTCCCTTTTGTTTTGAACAGCTGGTGTATAACCGCGACCACGTTTAGCAGTTAGGCGCATATGCAAATGACCGTTAGAGCCAAGAGTAGCAATATGAAGATCCGGATTAAGAATCTCAACATCACTATCATGGGTAACATCTGCAGCTTTAACAACACCTTCACCTTGTACATCTATTTCTAATGTTTTTTCTTCATCAGAGTAGATTTTAAGTGCAAGCTTTTTAATGTTTAAAATGATAGATGTTACATCTTCTACTACGCCTTCAATTGTTGAGAACTCATGAAGTACCCCATCAATTTGGATCGAAGTGACAGCGGCACCTGGGAGTGAGGATAATAGGATACGACGTAAGGAGTTACCCAAAGTTGTTCCATATCCACGCTCAAGTGGTTCTACTACGAACTTACCGTATTTGGCATCATCGCTGATCTCAACCGTTTCGATTTTTGGTTTTTCTATTTCGATCATCAAAATATACCCTCCTTCAAAACGTCGAAACCCCGGTTATTCATAACCGAAATTCCCCCATGTATACGTTCCCGTTTTGTGCACAACAACTGGAATAATTCAGTCTGTATGAATTCCATAATTTGCATCATATCCCATTATAGTCAACGATACAAAAATCTATACAGAAAAATTATACACGGCGGCGTTTTGGTGGACGACATCCGTTATGTGGTACTGGAGTAACGTCTCTGATAGCAGTAACTTCTAGACCAGCAGCTTGTAGCGCACGAATAGCAGCTTCACGACCTGCACCAGGTCCTTTAACAGTAACTTCTAAAGTTTTCATTCCGTGCTCCATTGATGATTTCGCAGCTGTTTCAGCAGCCATTTGTGCAGCGAAAGGAGTAGATTTACGAGAACCTCTAAATCCTAAAGCACCGGCACTTGACCAAGAAAGAGCATTACCATGAGCATCAGTGATTGTTACAATTGTATTGTTGAATGTTGAACGAATATGTGCAATACCTGTTTCAATATTCTTTTTGACACGACGTTTACGTGTGTTAGTTTTACGAGCCATTTTAAAAACCCTCCTTTACCGATTATTTCTTCTTGTTCGCTACAGTCTTACGAGGACCTTTACGTGTACGAGCATTGTTTTTAGTATTTTGTCCGCGAACTGGTAAACCACGACGGTGACGAAGACCGCGATAGCTTCCGATTTCCATTAGACGTTTAATGTTAAGAGATACTTCACGACGAAGGTCACCCTCAACTTTTAAAGAATCAATTTGCTCACGAATTTTGTTTAGTTCGTCTTCTGTAAGATCACGAACACGAGTATTTTCGTTAACACCAGCATCTGCTAGAATTTTATGAGCAGTAGTTTTACCAATACCATAGATATAAGTTAATGAGATTACTACACGTTTCTCACGTGGAACATCTACACCTGCAATACGTGCCACTATATGCGCACCTCCTTGTTATTAACCTTGTTTTTGTTTATGTTTAGGGTTTTCACAGATAACCATTACTTTACCACGTCTGCGGATAACTTTGCACTTTTCGCAGATTGGTTTAACTGATGGTCTTACTTTCATTATCCTAACCTCCTTAATAGTACGGAGTGCAATGATTATTTAAAACGATAAGTGATTCTTCCGCGAGTTAAATCATATGGAGATAGCTCAACTGTTACTTTATCTCCTGGTAAAATACGAATGAAGTGCATACGAATCTTACCGGAAACGTGAGCTAGCACTGTATGACCATTTTCTAATTCTACCTTAAACATTGCATTCGGCAAAGTATCTATTACCGTGCCTTCAATTTCGATTACATCATCTTTCGCCATTAAACATTACTCCCTTCTATTAATCATATACGAATTCAATGAAATGCTTATAAAAAGCATGGCAATTTCGATATTGTTAACGGTTGGTTGCTTAACTATTTACAACACCCGATATACATAATCTCAAACTGTTAAGCGAAATTACAGCTTAGGTTGAGGGTATTAACCATCATTCACATTAGCTATAAAATTAAAACCTCCACTCAACAACCTTATAATTATAACATAAAGAGGAGTAGTTAGTCCTCCTATAATCAAAAGAAATTGCTTAAGATATGGAATAGTAAGAAATGAACTTTACTGTAGATTAAATCTTAGTAAGGATTTCATAACCTATATCAGTGATTGCAATTGTATGCTCGAAATGTGCACACATTTTTCCATCAACTGTCACGACTGTCCAGTTGTCGGTTAACGTTTTTACATAGCGGCTTCCCGCATTCACCATCGGTTCAATAGCAAGCACCATTCCCGGTTTTAATCGAGGACCAGTATTCGGGGGACCATAATGCGGAATCTGAGGTTCCTCATGTAAGTCTTGCCCTACCCCATGTCCGACATACTCGCGCACAATGGAAAAGCCCTTTGTTTCCGCATATGTTTGAATAGCATGAGAGATGTTCGATAAGCGTTCACCTGGGATCGCTTCTTTTAGCCCGATATATAAAGACTCCTCCGTTACATCCAGCAGATGCTGTGTTTCTTTATCTATCTTGCCAACCGGATACGTCCAGGCAGAATCACCATGATAACCGTTATATTTAGCGCCTATATCAATACTGATAATATCGCCATCATTTAACACTCTATCACCGGGTATACCATGAACAAGTTCATTGTTCACTGAAGCACATATGCTACCAGAGAACCCATTATACCCTTTAAAAGAAGGAAATGCATCATGTTTACTAATAAACTTTTCAGCAATTGTATCCAATTCCTTTGTTGTGATTCCAGGAGCAATATATTTTTGCAATTCCTGATGTGTTAAAGCAACTATCCTACCAGCTTCACGCATTATATCGATTTCACGCTGAGTTTTGCTTATGATCATTATTGCAAGCCTCTAAGCAAGCTATCAAGATCAGTAAATACTTTACCGATTTCTTGTTGACCGTTGATGTTACGTAAATAGCCTTTTTGCTCATAAAAATCAAGCAATGGCTTCGTTTGCTTAATATTTACTTCAAGTCTATTTTTAACTGTTGCTTCGTTATCATCTGCACGTTGATATAGCTCTCCGCCACAACGATCACATTCACCCTCTTTAGCTGGAGGATTGAATACTAAATGATAAGTTGCACCGCAGGATTTACAAATTCTGCGACCAGTTAAACGTTCCATCAATATTTCTTGATCCACATCGATGTTAATAACAAAGTTTATTCTTCTTGATAAATCAGAAAGAATATTCTCAAGTGCTTCAGCTTGTGCAACCGTTCTTGGGAAACCATCTAAAAGGAACCCTTTTTCACAATCTGGTTTTCCTAAACGTTCACGGACAATGCCGATTGTTACTTCATCAGGAACAAGCTCGCCCTTATCCATGAAGGATTTAGCCTGAAGGCCTAGTTCCGTCTCATCTTTGATGGCTGCACGGAACATATCTCCAGTAGAGATATGAGGGATGCCGTATTTTTCAACGATTCTTTCTGCTTGCGTACCTTTGCCGGCACCAGGGAGCCCCATTAATACTAAGTTCAAGTGAATTCCCCCCTAATCTCAAATGGTTTGAGGGAACAAATTTAGTCCCCTTAAACCTTTCTATTTTATAAAGCCTTTATAATGACGTTTAACAAGTTGCGATTCAAGCTGTTTATACGTATCCAGTGCAACACCGACTACGATTAGCAAACTTGTTCCTCCAATTTGAGCAGTTTCAGGCAATCCAGCAATGTTGATAAAGAACATTGGAATAATCGCAATCGCTGTTAAAAAGAGAGCACCCACAAATGTTAAACGGTATAGTACTTTTGTCAAATATTCCTGCGTGTTTTTCCCTGGACGAATACCTGGGACATAACCGCCTTGATTCTTCAAGTTATCAGAGAGCTTCTCTGGATTCACTTGAATGAATGCATAGAAATAAGTAAACGCAATAATTAATGCACTGTAAATGACCATACCTATTGGAGATGTATAGTCAAAAATTCTTTGAATCCAGCTCGTTACATCATTCGTTTCAAAGAAACCGGCAATGGTTCTTGGCGTAATGATGAATGAAATGGCAAAGATAACTGGAATTACACCAGCAGCATTTACTTTTAAAGGTAAATGTGTATTTTGAACGCCAACCGGAGTTTTACCTGCAGATACACGTTTTGCGTATTGTACAGGAATTTTTCTCAACGCCTGTTGGATGAAGATTGTTCCAACAATAATTGCAATCACTGCAAGTACGATTAGAACTAGAGTCACAATACGTAGGAATAGCTGATCTCCAGCACCTTCAATTTGCTGCGCATAAATCTGGTTTGCAATGGAAGGAATTCCGGCAACGATTCCAGCGAAGATAATGATAGAAATCCCATTACCTACACCTTTTTCAGTGATTTGTTCCCCTAACCACAATAAGAATGCAGTTCCTGCAGTTAAAACTGTAGCGATTAATAGATAAGAGCCGATACCCGGATTTTCAATTAACATGCCACCAGCAAGATTATTAAACCCATAAGACATACCAAGAGCCTGGATAAATCCAAGCACGATAGTAAAGTAGCGCGTAAATTGAGCTAATTTACGGCGACCCGCCTCACCTTGCTTAGACCATTCCGTAAATTTAGGCACCACATCCATCTGTAATAGCTGGACGATAATCGATGCTGTAATATACGGCATGATCCCCATCGCAAGAATTGAGAAGTTTAATAAGGCACCGCCACCAAATACATTCAGGACACCAAATACACTCATTTGATCCTGTGCTTGTAAAAGCTCTGCATTTACTCCAGGTACTGGAATAAAGGTGCCGATACGAAATACAACTAACATTAATAGGGTGAAAATAATCTTTTTTCTTATGTCACCCACGCGCATAAAATTGGAGATTGTCTGGAGCATTAGATCACCTCGGCTTTACCGCCGGCAGCTTCAATAGCTTCCTTAGCAGCGGCAGAGAATTTGTGAGCTTTAACTGTAAGCTTTTTCTCTACGTTGCCTTTGGCAAGAATTTTAATTCCTGCTTTTTCGTTACTTACAACACCCGTTTCAATAAGAAGCTCTGGAGAAATTTCCGCTCCATCTTCAAAACGATTAAGTGCATCAAGATTTACAACCGCATATTCTTTACGGTTAATGTTTGTGAATCCGCGTTTTGGTAAACGTTGGAATAAAGGTGTTTGACCACCCTCGAATCCTGGGCGAACTCCACCGCCTGAACGAGCATTTTGACCTTTATGCCCTTTTCCAGCAGTTTTACCATTGCCTGAACCAATACCGCGACCTTTACGTTTACGTTCTTGACGTGAACCTTCTGCAGGTTTTAATTCATGAAGTTTCATGTTGGCACCTCCTTATTTTGTAGAAGATCGAAAATTATTTTTCATTTACCGTAACAAGATGAGCAACTTTAGTGATCATTCCGCGAATAGCGGGATTGTCCTGATGCTCAACTGTTTGGTGCATTTTGCGTAATCCAAGAGCTTTAACTGTTTGGCGTTGGTCTTCAGGGCGACCAATCACGCTGCGAGTGAGGGTAACTTCTAGTTTATTCGCCATTTGATTTCCCTCCTTATCCTAACAGTTCTTCTACTGATTTACCACGTAGCTTAGCTACGTCTTCAGCGCGTTTTAATTGTTGTAATCCTTCCAATGTAGCACGAACCATGTTAATTGGTGTGTTTGTACCCAATGATTTAGAAAGGATATCACCAACACCAGCTAACTCAAGCACCGCACGAACTGGTCCACCAGCGATTACTCCAGTACCTTCATAAGCAGGTTTTAGAAGAATTTGGCCAGCTCCGAAATGACCAATTACTTGGTGAGGAATTGACGTTCCAACCATAGGAACTTCGATTAGGTTTTTCTTAGCATCTTCGATTGCTTTACGAATAGCTTCTGGTACCTCTTGAGCTTTACCTGTTCCAAAGCCAACGTGACCGTTTTTGTCTCCTACTACTACAAGAGCAGAGAATCTAAAACGACGTCCACCTTTAACAACTTTCGCTACACGATTTACCGTTACTACGCGTTCTTCAAGTTCAAGTTTGTTTGGATCAATACGACGCATCTTTTTTTGTCCCTCCTTTGTCTATTAAAATTCTAAACCGTTTTCGCGAGCAGCATCTGCTAATGCTTTTACGCGTCCATGATATAGGTATCCTCCACGGTCGAAAACGATAGATGTTACTCCTTTTTCTACAGCACGTTTTGCGATTAATTCGCCGACTTTAACAGCTGCATCAGCATTGCTAGTAGATTCTAGGCCAGCATCTTTTTCCATTGTAGAAGCGCTTGCTAGTGTTACTCCATTTACATCATCGATTAGTTGAGCATAAATGTGCTTGTTAGAACGATACACATTTAAACGAGGACGAGCCGCAGTGCCAGAAAGTTTAGATCTTACACGAGCATGTCTTTTTTTACGCACTGCATTTTTGTCAGCCTTCGTAATCATTTCGGTCACTCCTTTCGTTTAGCTATGCGGCATTACTTACCTGTTTTACCTTCTTTACGACGAACAAATTCTCCTTCATACCTAATACCTTTTCCTTTGTAAGGCTCTGGAGGACGAACGTCACGAATGTTAGCAGCTAAAGCCCCTACACGTTCTTTGTTTGTGCCTTTTACTATTACTTTAGTATTAGATGGCACTTCGATTTCGACACCTTCTTCAGGCTCGATTTCAACTGGGTGAGAGTAACCAACGTTCAATACAAGCTTTTTGCCTTGTTTTTGAGCACGGTAACCGACACCGATTAATTCAAGACCTCTTTCAAAGCCTTTTGATACACCTTCAACCATGTTAGAAAGCAAAGCGCGAGTTGTTCCGTGTAAAGCACGGTGCTCTTTGTTATCAGTTGGACGAGAAACGTTGATCACGTTATCCTCGATTTTAATTTCGATATCTTTATTAAATGAACGAGAAAGTTCACCTTTAGGACCCTTTACTGTTACAGTGTTGTTATCATTTGTGATAGTAACACCAGCAGGGATTTCGATTGGTTTTTTACCTATACGAGACATTTATTGCACCTCCATTCATTCTAAAACTGTATTACCAAACGTATGCTAATACTTCTCCGCCTACTTGCTTAGCGCGAGCTTCTTTATCAGTAAGAACTCCTTGAGAAGTAGAAACTAGTGCGATTCCTAGGCCGTTAAGTACACGCGGTACCTCATCAGCTTTTGCATAAACACGAAGACCAGGTTTACTAATACGTTTAAGGCCTGTGATTACGCGTTCGTTGTTTGAGCCGTATTTTAAGAAAATGCGGATGATGCCTTGTTTATTGTCTTCGATAAACTCTACATCACGCACGAATCCTTCACGCTTAAGGATTTCAGCAACCTCTTTTTTAATATTAGAAGCAGGAACTTCTAATTTTTCGTGACGAACCATATTCGCATTACGGATGCGAGTAAGCAAATCTGCAATCGGATCTGTCATGACCATTGTTTTTACCTCCTTCCCTAACTTTAGGTTTTACCAGCTAGCTTTCTTAACGCCAGGAATTTGTCCTTTATATGCTAATTCACGGAAACAAATACGGCATAGCTTAAATTTACGGTATACAGAATGTGGACGGCCGCAACGTTCGCAGCGTGTATATTCTTGTACCTTGTATTTAGGCGTGCGTTTTTGTTTCGCAATCATTGACTTTTTAGCCACGTTTTCGCCTCCCTCTATTTAACGATTACTTTTGGAATGGCATTCCAAATTGAGTTAAAAGTTCACGAGCTTCTTCATCAGTATTGGCAGTAGTTACGATAACGATATCCATACCACGAACTTTGCTTACTTTATCGTAATCGATCTCAGGGAAGATCAATTGCTCTTTCACACCAAGTGTGTAATTTCCACGGCCGTCGAAAGACTTTTTAGAAATTCCGCGGAAGTCACGTACACGTGGAAGAGATACAGATACTAATTTATCAAAGAATTCGTACATGCGCTCTCCACGTAGTGTTACTTTTGCACCGATAGGCATACCTTCACGAAGACGGAAGCCTGCAATTGATTTTTTCGCACGAGTAATTACTGGTTTTTGACCTGTAATTTGTGTTAATTCTTCAACTGCATTATCCAATGCTTTTGAGTTTTGAACTGCATCACCAACGCCCATGTTGATAACGATTTTTTCAAGCTTAGGAACTTGCATTACTGATTTATAGTTAAACTTGCTCACTAGAGCAGGAGTAATTTCTTTAACATGTTTTTCTTTTAGGCGGTTCATCGATCGTACCTCCCTTCTTCTTTGATCTATTTATCTAGAGATTCACCGGATTTTTTTGCTACACGCACTTTCTTGCCATCAACCGTTTGATAGCCTACACGAGTTGGTTCACCTGATTTAGGGTCAACCGGCATAACGTTTGATACATGAACAGGTGCCTCTTGGCTAATGATTCCGCCTTGCGGATTCAAATTGGAAGGCTTAGCGTGCTTCTTAACGATGTTTACTCCTTCAACAAGCACGCGGTCTTGTTTAGGGAAAGCAGCAAGAATAACGCCTGTTTTGCCTTTATCCTTACCAGAGATGACCATTACTTTATCACCTTTTTTTACATGCATCTGTGTGCACCTCCTTAAAGGCATATTGTTTTGTTTTTATAGTACTTCTGGAGCTAATGATACAATTTTCATGAAGTTGTTTTCACGAAGTTCACGTGCAACTGGTCCAAAGATACGTGTACCACGTGGACCTTTATCATCACGAATTATTACACATGCGTTTTCATCAAAACGGATGTAAGTACCGTCTTTACGGCGCACGCCGCTCTTAGTACGAACAACAACCGCTTTAACGACTTCACCTTTTTTAACAACGCCACCTGGTGTTGCTTGTTTCACTGTACATACGATAACATCACCGATGTTAGCAGTTTTGCGGCCTGAACCACCAAGAACTTTAATTGTAAGTACTTCACGAGCACCAGAATTGTCAGCAACTTTTAAACGTGATTCTTGTTGAATCATGTGTGTAACCTCCCTTCGGGATCAAGCATATTCCGTACAATTAGATTATAACTGCTTTTTCAACGACTTCTACTAAGCGGAAGCGTTTAGTCGCAGATAGTGGGCGAGTTTCCATAACACGAACGATATCGCCAATTTTTGCTTCGTTTTGCTCATCATGAGCTTTAAACTTTTTAGAGTACTTAACGCGTTTACCGTATAACGCATGCTTTTTGTAAGTTTCGACTAAAACAGTTACAGTTTTATCCATTTTGTCAGAAACAACACGCCCTGTGTAAACTTTGCGTTGGTTGCGTTCACTCATTGTGCGAACCTCCTCTCAATGTCACTTGCTAAAACCAATTTCTCTTTCACGGATTACAGTTTTCATGCGTGCAATAGCTTTGCGCACTTCACGGATACGAGCTGTGTTTTCAAGTTGTCCAGTCGCCAATTGAAAGCGAAGGTTGAAAAGCTCTTCCTTTAATGATTTAACTTTTTGTTCAATTTCGGCAGTGGTAAGGTCGCGAATTTCATTAGCTTTCATTTGATTCACCACCAATTTCTTCACGTTTTACAAACTTACATTTTACAGGAAGTTTGTGTGATGCAAGACGTAATGCTTCGCGAGCGATCTCTTCAGAGACACCTGCGATTTCGAACATTACTTTACCAGGCTTAACAACTGCAACCCATCCTTCAGGAGCACCTTTACCGGAACCCATGCGGACTTCTAGAGGCTTAGCAGTGTAAGGCTTATGCGGGAATATTTTAATCCAAACTTTACCGCCACGTTTCATGTAACGAGTCATTGCAATACGGGCAGATTCAATTTGACGGTTTGTGATCCAAGAAGCTTCAGTAGCTTGTAGGCCATATTCACCAAATGCAACTTCAGTGCCGCCTTTTGCTTGACCGCGCATTTTCCCACGGTGTACACGACGATATTTAACGCGTTTTGGCATTAACATATTATTTGCCTCCTTCCCCAGTGTTCTTCTTTGTAGGAAGCACCTCTCCACGATAGATCCATACTTTTACGCCTAATTTACCGTAAGTAGTATCTGCTTCTGCTGTAGCATAATCGATATCAGCACGAAGTGTATGAAGTGGAACTGTTCCTTCGCTATAAGACTCCGAACGAGCAATATCAGCACCGCCAAGACGTCCAGATACCATTGTTTTGATACCTTTCGCTCCAGCGCGCATCGCACGTTGAATTGTTTGTTTTTGCGCACGACGGAATGATACGCGGTTTTCTAATTGACGAGCAATGTTTTCCGCAACCAATTTCGCATCGATGTCAGCTTTTTTAATTTCAAGAATGTTGATGTGAACACGTTTGCCAGTAAGTGCGTTAAGTGATTTACGTAAAGCTTCAACTTCAGTACCACCTTTACCAATAACCATTCCTGGTTTAGCAGTGTGGATAGTGATGTTTAGGCGGTTAGCAGCGCGCTCGATTTCAACTTTAGAAACAGAAGCATCGCTTAATCGCTTTGTAATATACTCACGAACTTTAAGGTCTTCGTGTAAAAGATCAGCATAGTCTTTGCCCGCGTACCATTTAGACTCCCAATCACGGATGACTCCGATACGCAAACCGACTGGATTTACTTTTTGACCCACAGCTTATCCCTCCTTCTTTTCTGATAGCACGATAGTGATGTGGCTAGTACGTTTGTTGATTTGGCTTGCACGGCCTTGTGCACGAGGACGGAAACGTTTTAAAGTTGGTCCTTCGTCAACAAAAGCTTGAGCAACTACTAAATTATTAACGTCCATTTCGTAGTTATGCTCTGCATTTGCTAGTGCAGATTTTAAAACTTTTTCTACGATTGGAGAAGCAGCCTTTGGAGTTAGATTTAAAATCGCTACCGCTTCACCTACTTGCTTACCTCGAATTAAATCTACGACTAAACGAGCTTTACGAGGAGCAATACGAACTGTTCTTGCAACAGCTTTAGCTTGCATTATAATGCCCTCCTCTCATTAACGTCTTGTTTTCTTATCATCATTGCCATGGCCTTTGTATGCACGTGTTGGAGCGAATTCTCCAAGCTTGTGACCTACCATGTCTTCGGTAACATATACAGGCACGTGTTTACGACCATCGTAAACTGCGATTGTGTGTCCGATGAATTGCGGGAAGATCGTGGAACGGCGAGACCAAGTTTTAACAACCTGCTTGCCTTCAGTTTCATTTAACTTTTCGATCTTTGTCATTAAATGCTCATCAACAAAAGGTCCTTTTTTTAAGCTACGACCCATGTTTGTACCTCCCTTCGTGATTGTTCTACGGCCCATCTTTGGAACCGTAGTTCAATCCCGTTATTTTTTACGACGACGTACGATAAATTTATCTGATTTGTTGTTTTTCTTACGAGTTTTGAATCCAAGAGTTGGTTTACCCCATGGAGTCATTGGAGACTTACGTCCGATTGGAGAACGTCCTTCACCACCACCGTGTGGGTGATCATTAGGGTTCATTACAGAACCACGAACAGTTGGGCGCTTGCCTAACCAGCGTGAACGTCCTGCTTTACCAATATTGATAAGTTCATGTTGCTCATTACCAACTTGACCTACTGTAGCGCGGCAAGTAGATAGGATCATGCGAACTTCACCAGAGTTTAAACGAACTAGTACGTATTTACCTTCTTTACCAAGTACTTGAGCACTTGTTCCAGCTGAACGCACCAATTGTCCACCCTTACCAGGTTTCAATTCGATGTTGTGGATAACTGTACCCACAGGGATGTTGATAAGTGGTAGTGCATTACCCACTTTAATATCTGCGTCAGGACCAGACATTACTTCCATGCCCACTTTAATGTTCTTAGGAGCTAGGATATAACGCTTTTCTCCATCTACATAGTTAATTAATGCAATGTTTGCTGAGCGGTTTGGATCATATTCAACTGTGGCAACGCGTCCTGGAATGCCATCTTTGTTACGTTTAAAATCGATGATACGATATTGACGTTTATGACCGCCGCCTTGATGACGAACTGTCAACTTACCTTGGTTGTTACGGCCACCTTTTCTCTTTACAGGAGCAAGTAAGGATTTTTCCGGTTTATCTGTTGTGATTTCAGCGAAATCAGAAACCGTCATGCCGCGACGACCGTTGGAGGTAGGTTTATACTTCTTAATCGCCATTTGATTTCCCTCCTCTTCTTGTTAAAATATTAAGCTTCAAAAATTTCGATTTCTTGGCTATCAGCAGTTAGTTTTACAATTGCTTTACGGCGTTTGTTTGTATAACCACCGAATTTACCCATGCGCTTGAATTTACCTTTATAGTTCATGATGTTTACTTTTTCAACCTTCACACCAAAGATCTCTTGAACAGCATCTTTAACTTGAGTTTTATTAGCTCTTACATCAACTTCGAACGTATATTTCTTTTCAGGCATGATGTCAGTAGAACGTTCAGTGATAACGGGGCGCTTAATGATATCGCGTGCATCCATTATGCAAGCACCTCCTCTACTTTTTCGACCGCTTGCTTCGTCATGATTAATTTATCATGATTTAAAACATCCAACACATTGATTCCGTTAGCTGTAACAACAGTTACACCAGGGATGTTACGAGCAGATAATGCTACGTTTTCATCTAGGTCAGCAGTTACGATTAACGCTTTAGAATCTACAGAAAGACCTTTAAGTACACCTTTAAAGTCTTTAGTTTTTGGAGTTTCGAAAGCTAAGCTTTCTAATACAAGTACGTTTTCCTCTAACACTTTAGAAGATAACGCAGATTTGATCGCTAAGCGACGAACTTTTTTAGGTAATTTATAGCTGTAGCTGCGTGGTACAGGACCAAATACAGTACCGCCTCCGCGCCATTGTGGTGAACGAATAGAACCTTGACGAGCACGACCTGTGCCTTTTTGGCGCCATGGTTTACGTCCTCCGCCAGCTACTTCAGAACGAATTTTAGTTTTATGAGTTCCTTGACGTAAAGAAGCTCTTTGCATAACAACAGCTTCAAACATCACGTGGTTGTTAGGCTCAATACCAAAGATTGTGTCATTAAGTTCGATATCACCAACTTTAGAACCACTTTGGTTTAACAATGCTACTTTAGGCATTCTTACTTCCTCCTTTCCGACTTAATTACTTCGCTTTTACCGCACTTTTTACTTTTAAAAGCGCTTTTTTAGGACCAGGTACATTTCCTTTGATCAATAATAGGTTACGCTCAGCGTCAACTTTTACGATCTCAAGGTTTTGTACTGTAATTTGCTCTCCACCCATACGTCCAGGTAGTAATTTACCTTTGAAAACACGGTTTGGAGCAACAGGACCCATTGAACCAGGACGACGGTGGTAACGTGAACCGTGTGCCATTGGTCCGCGAGATTGTCCGTGGCGTTTAATAGCACCTTGGAAACCTTTACCTTTTGAAATTCCTGTTACATCAACAGTTTCACCTGCAGCGAAAATATCAACTTTGACTTCTTGACCAACTTCATACTCGGCTAAGTCAGCTCCGCGTAATTCGCGAACGAAGCGCTTAGGAGTAGTATCCGCTTTTGCAACATGGCCTTTTTCCGGTTTGTTTGAAAGCTTTTCGCGTTTGTCTTCAAATCCGATTTGGATTGCTTCGTAGCCATCAGTTTCTACTGATTTCTTTTGAAGAACAACGTTTGGAGCTGCTTCAACAACTGTTACCGGGATAAGATCACCGTTTTCAGCAAATACTTGAGTCATACCAATCTTTCTTCCTAAGATTCCTTTGGTCATATCAGTCACACCTCCTAGATTGTTTTAATGTATTAATTAAAGTTTAATTTCAATGTCAACACCAGATGGTAAGTCTAAACGCATTAATGAATCGACTGTTTGTGGTGTTGGATTGATAATGTCGATTAAACGTTTGTGTGTACGCATTTCGAATTGCTCACGAGAATCTTTATATTTATGCACCGCACGAAGAATAGTGTAAACTGACTTTTCTGTTGGCAATGGAATCGGACCTGATACAGCCGCTCCAGAACGCTTTGCAGTTTCGACGATTTTTTCAGCAGATTGATCAAGAATTCTGTGATCATAAGCTTTTAAACGAATACGAATTTTTTGTTTTGCCATTATTTTCCCTCCTTTTCGCCTATTTTACTATAGACATTCTCCGTGAAAATTTCCCACACACTCGCCATGGCAAAGCGGCCGGGTGTGTCAGCAACCTTTCACTTCATCGCAGTCAAAGACCAACATTGTCTATTATACAGAAACTAAAGATTAAATGCAACATAATATTACAATCGACTCTGTTCTGCACACTTTTAACATTATAACGGCTCATATCCCCCTTTTCAAGTGAATCTTATTCTTTACATCATTTTCTAAATTAAGTGGCTAGCCATCTGATATTTTAATGCTATTTAACTATTTAGTTTTGAATTTTCTAAATTATTTATTGACAAATAATTTTAGTTATTGTAAGTTTTATTCAATTAAATATTAAACTCTTATCAAGAGAGGTTGAGGGATAGGCCCGATGACACCTCAGCAACCATCAATGGATTCTTTCATTGAAAAGGTGCTAATTCCTACAAGCTGATTGCTCATGCTTGAAAGATGAGAAGATGACGGTGTAATGTAAAGTCTTCTTCTTGAAGGCTTTTTATTTTTTCATCCTTTCAACCGTGATCCGCATCGTAAATAAGAGCAGCGCTTTTAAGGTAACTCTGCTCAGCAAATTTACTTTCCATTCAGCTACCTCTCTTTTAAACACTTATCCACAACTTTTAACAAACGGTTCTTATTCTCTCCCAATTTAATAAAGAGGTGAATGTATGTCTTTTTTAAAACGAATGGAAACGGAAGTCTTAATAGCTGATGGTGCGATGGGTACCCTTCTCTATTCTTACGGAACTGATAGTTGCTTTGAGGAATTAAACCTTTCTGCTCCCTCACAAATAGAGAATATACATCGAGCATATATTCAGGCTGGTGCTGACCTGATTCAAACGAATACATATGCAGCAAACTATTTAAAACTGAAAAGGTATGGACTTGAGGACTCTGTTAAGGAAATTAATAGTGCCGGAGTGAAAATCGCCCGCTCCGTCGTTCAAAGCGGCACATATGTTTTAGGAACAATTGGCGGTATCAGAGGAATAAAGCCTTTGACTATATCATTAGAGGAAATCAAACGAAGCTTTAGAGAGCAGCTATATTGTTTATTGCTTGCCGAAGTTGACGGATTATTATTAGAAACCTTTTACGATTTGGAAGAGCTTGAAACTGTCTTAATGATTGCTCGTAAAGAAACAGACTTGCCTATCATTACCCAAATCTCCCTTCAGGAAATTGGCATTCTTCAAGATCAAACGCCAATTGATGAATCTTTTTTACGATTGGAGGAAAAAGGCGCAAATATTGTTGGGTTAAACTGCCGCCTTGGCCCTCACCATATGCTTGAGACTCTTTCTCGTGTTGCCTTACCTAAACATGCATATCTTTCAGCTTACCCTAACGCAAGTTTACCTGCGTATATTGACGGTAAGATTCAGTATGAAGACGATGAAAATTATTTTAAAAAATCTGCCCGCCCTTTTCTTGAACAAGGCATTAGACTAATTGGCGGATGCTGCGGTACGACACCTAACCATATAAAGGCATTTGCTGATGAAATTAGACACGCCGCTCCGGTGTTATCAAAGACAGTTAAACAGCCATCAGTAAAAAAAGCTGTGGAAACAATTACGATTAGCCGCACGGAAAAACCTATTCAGGATTTAGTGAAAAATAATCGAGCCATCATCGTAGAACTTGATCCGCCAAAACAGTTAACAACGGAAAAGTTTTTTAACGGCGCTAAAGCATTAAAGAGAGCTGGCATTGATGCCCTTACTCTTGCAGATAATTCTCTTGCCACACCGAGAATTGCCAATGAGGCGCTCGCTCACCTTGTAAACAAAAAAATCGGTATAAGACCGCTCGTTCATATATCCTGCCGAGATCGTAATTTAATCGGCTTACAATCGCACTTAATGGGCCTGCACACACTTGGGCTCCACGATATCCTTGCTATTACCGGTGACCCTGCTAGAGTCGGCAATTTTCCTGGCGCTTCTTCAGTATTCGATTTATCTTCCTTTGAATTAATTGAGATGATTAAACAATTTAACGATGGTCTTTCTCCAACTGGAAAAGAACTTGGACAAAAAGCGATATTCTCTGTTGGCGCAGCCTTTAATCCACATGTGAGATATTTAGAAAAAGCAGTTGCCCGGTTAGAAAAGAAAATTCAATTTGGTGCAGATTATTTTATTTCACAGCCGGTTTTCTCCGAGGAGCAGCTTATTAATATTCATAAAAAAACTAAACATCTATCTGTGCCTATTTACATCGGTATCATGCCATTAATTAGCAGCAAGAATGCAGAATATCTTCATAGTGAAGTCCCAGGCATAAAAATTGCTGATCATATTCGGCAGCAAATGGCGGCTGTATCACATGATCCGATACAAGCTGAATTGGAAGGTTTAACAATTGCGAAAAGCTTAATCGATACAGCGATGGATTTGTTTAATGGGATTTATTTAGTCACCCCTTTTCTACGCTATTCACTAACAGCAGAATTAACCAAGTATATCCGTCAAAAAGACAAACAAAAGGAGAGCCAATATGCAGAAGCCGAATTTCAATGAAATACTCCAACAGAAAATACTTATAATGGATGGGGCAATGGGTACAATGCTGCAAAAGGCCGAACTAACAGCTGCTGATTTTGGAGGAGAACAATACGAAGGCTGTAATGAAATGCTCAACCTCACCATACCGGAAACAATTGAATCGATTCATGAAGCATATTTAAAAGCAGGCGCTGATATTATTGAAACAAATACTTTCGGTGCTACACAAATCGTTTTGGATGAATATCATCTTGGTCATAAGAGCTATGAGATAAACAAAGCAGCCGCAATCATCGCCAACCGGGCGGCAGATAATTATACAACTATAGAAAAACCCCGTTTTGTAGCAGGCTCAATGGGCCCAACTACAAAGACCTTAAGTGTCACAGGGGGTACAACCTTTGAGGAACTTAGCGATCATTATGAAGTTCAGGCACGTGCGTTAATTGATGGAGGTGTTGATTTATTATTAATAGAAACAAGCCAGGATCTTCTTAATGTGAAAGCAGCATTTGTTGGTATTAAAAAGGCATATGCATTTACTGGTTTGAATAAGCCGCTAATCATCTCAGGAACCATTGAGCCTATGGGCACTACATTAGCCGGTCAAGGCATTGAGGCTTTTTATATTTCTGTGGAGCATATGAATCCAGTCGCTGTCGGATTGAATTGCGCCACTGGACCTGAATTCATGCAGGAGCACATAAGATCTTTATCTGAGCTAGCCGCGACAGCCATTAGCTGTTATCCAAATGCAGGATTGCCGGATGAAGAAGGATGCTATCACGAAACGCCAGAAAGCCTTTCAATCAAACTGTCAGGCTTTGCAAAGCAAGGTTGGATTAACATTGTTGGCGGATGCTGCGGCACGACCCCGGAGCATATTGCAGCCATTGCTGACGCATTGAAAGACATTTCCCCGAGAAAAGTTACCGCAAAATTAAACCACCAGCTGTCAGGTATTGAGCCGCTGATTTATGATCCGTCAATCCGCCCAATCATGGTTGGTGAAAGAACAAATGTCATTGGCTCCAGGAAGTTTAAACGACTGATTGGTGAGGCAAAATTTGAAGAGGCAGCTGAAATTGCAAGAGCACAAGTAAAACGCGGTGCAAATGTCATCGATATTTGCCTTGCAGATCCTGACCGTGATGAAATAACTGATATGGAGAACTTCCTGTCAGAGGTAACAAAGAAGATTAAAGTCCCACTTGTCATTGATTCAACAGACGAAGTTGTCATTGCCAAAGCCTTAACTTACTCACAAGGAAAGGCAATTATTAATTCAATTAATTTAGAGGATGGAGAAGAAAGGTTTGCCAATGTATCAAAGCTTATACATGAATACGGCGGCGCAGTAGTTGTTGGTACAATAGATGAAATAGGAATGGCGGTTACGGCAAAAAGAAAACTTGAAATTGCTCAGCGCTCCTATCAGCTGCTTGTTCACAAATATGGCATCCAGCCGCAGGACATTATTTTTGACCCTCTCGTTTTCCCTGTTGGCACTGGTGATGAACAATATATAGGCTCAGCAAAAGAAACAATCGAAGCAATTCAATTGATAAAGGAACAAATCCCGTTAGTAAAAACGATATTAGGTATTAGTAATGTTTCATTTGGCCTCCCTCCTGTTGGCAGGGAAATATTAAATTCAGTATACCTATATCACTGTACAAAAGCAGGATTAGATTACGCTATTGTTAACACGGAAAAACTTGAACGTTTCCCAAGTATTTCAACTAATGAAGTTCATCTCGCAGAAAAGCTATTATTTCACACGACTGATGCAATACTTGCAAACTTTACCGAATTTTATCGCGATAAAAAGAAAGAAGTAAAAATTCCAATATCAACGCTCTCACTGGAGGAACGTTTATCGAGCTATATAATAGAAGGAACGAAGGAAGGTTTAATACCTGACTTAGAATGCGCACGAAAAAAATACGATAAGCCATTGGATATAATAAATGGTCCTTTAATGGATGGAATGGCCGAAGTTGGCAGACTATTTAATGACAATCAACTTATAGTTGCCGAGGTATTGCAAAGTGCAGAGGCAATGAAAGCAGCTGTTGCACATCTTGAACCATATATGGAAAAAGGCTCAGCTGAGATGACTAAAGGTAAAGTGCTTCTAGCGACCGTTAAGGGCGATGTTCATGATATTGGAAAAAACCTTGTTGATATCATTCTCTCTAATAATGGATTTCAAACGGTCGATTTAGGAATTAAAGTATCCTCAGCAGATTTAATACAAGCGATACAAAATGAAAAACCAGATATTGTAGGGCTATCCGGACTCCTAGTTAAATCCGCGCAGCAAATGGCATTAACTGCAAAAGATATGAAAGATGCAAATATTTCAATTCCCATACTTGTTGGTGGTGCCGCATTGTCTCGTAAATTTACAAATACAAAAATTGCCCAAAACTACGACGGTCTTGTTCTTTATGCAAAAGATGCAATGACCGGTTTGTCATTAGCCAATGAGCTTAAGTCTCCAGAACGATACGACATATTAGTAGCCGAACAGCACGAACGTAGACAGCTTCTTATTCAGCGACAAGACGAAGGATCTGTTGTGGTAAAAACTAAAGCTTATCAACAAGGAAAAACGATAAAGAAAGCAAAAGTCTTTGTTCCCAAGGACCTAACCAAACATGTTATTACCAACTTATCTTTTTCACATATACAGCCATATATTAATAAGACAATGCTGATGCATCATCTCGGGGTAAAAGGTAAAAAGGAAGGTATAGATGAAAAACGGTTAAAGGTAGAACACTTAATTGATGATTTGATAGAACAATCCATTATAAATAATTGGATCACGCCAGCCGCAGTCTATCAATTTTTCCCTGCGAAAGCAGACGGTGACTTCGTAAGCATTTTACATCCTCAAGATTATAATAATATTATAGAGAAATTCCAATTTCCGAGACAGCAAAATGGGCAGTCACTCTGTTTAGCTGATTATTTAAATGAAGATACAATCGATTATGTAGGGTTTTTTACCGTTACAGCAGGGAAAGGAATAAGAAAAGCTGCCTCACTCTTAAAAGAGAAAGGAAGATTTTTAGAAAGTCATGCTTTACAGGCTTTGGCATTAGAAACGGCGGAAGGTTTAGCCGAGTATATTCATCGTCAAATGCGTGATCGTTGGGGGTTCCCAGATGCAGCAACGATGACAATGGCTGAAAGGTTTGCAGCTAAATATCAAGGTCAGCGCTTTTCTTTTGGATATCCTGCCTGTCCAAACTTGGAAGACCAAGCAAAGCTTTTTCATTTAATAACACCTGAAGACATTGGCATACAATTAACAGAGGGATTTATGATGGAACCAGAAGCATCAGTAACAGCAATGGTTTTTGCTCATCCAGATGCAAGATATTTTAATGTTTTATAAGGAAAAGATTCTATTTAAGAGTAAATTTAGCTAAATACAAAGTTGGTGCTTATATATGTGAAACGGCGTTCTTTTTATCAACTTTTAACGGCTTTCGTTTTTCTTGATGAGAATCAGGTGCTTTCTTATCAGCATTATACGGACTTCATTATTCTTGATGAGAATCGGTTGCTTTCTTATCAGCTTTATAAGGATTTCTTTATTCTTGATGAGAATCAGATACTTTCTTATTAACTTAAAACGGCTTTCGTTTAGATTTCCTCAATAAAATTAGAAAAAGCAGACGGCGTCCCGTCTGCTTTTTCTATGAAAGGCGTCCCCTTCATTTTATATTCTAATAAAATTACTCAACGATTGTAGCAACTACGCCAGCGCCTACAGTACGTCCACCCTCACGGATAGAGAATTTAGTACCTTCTTCGATAGCAATTGGAGCGATAAGCTCAACGTTCATTTCGATGTTATCTCCAGGCATAACCATTTCTACGCCATCAGGAAGATTACAAATACCAGTTACATCAGTTGTACGGAAGTAGAACTGTGGACGGTAGTTTGTGAAGAATGGAGTATGACGTCCACCCTCTTCTTTTGAAAGAACATAAACTTCAGCTTTAAATTTTGTATGTGGGTTGATTGTACCTGGTTTAGCAAGTACTTGACCACGTTGGATATCTTCACGAGCAACACCACGAAGTAGCGCACCAATGTTATCTCCAGCTTCTGCATAATCAAGAAGCTTACGGAACATTTCAACACCTGTTACAGTTGTAGATTTTGGCTCTTCAGTGAAACCAGTGATGTCGATAACGTCACCAACTTTTACTTGTCCACGCTCTACACGACCTGTAGCAACAGTACCACGACCAGTGATAGAGAATACATCCTCAACTGGCATCATGAATGGTTTTTCAGTGTCACGAGTTGGAGTTGGGATATACTCATCAACAGCAGCCATAAGCTCGTTGATTTTTTCTTCCCACTCAGCTTCTCCTTCAAGAGCTTTAAGAGCAGAACCTTTGATAACTGGAATGTCATCGCCAGGGAACTCATATTCAGAAAGAAGATCGCGAACTTCCATTTCTACTAATTCAAGAAGCTCTTCGTCATCTACCATGTCACATTTGTTCATGAATACAACAAGGTAAGGTACACCTACTTGACGAGAAAGAAGGATGTGCTCACGAGTTTGTGGCATTGGGCCATCAGCTGCAGAAACAACTAGGATCCCACCATCCATTTGAGCAGCACCAGTGATCATGTTTTTAACATAGTCAGCATGTCCTGGGCAGTCAACGTGTGCATAGTGACGGTTTGCAGTTTCGTACTCAACGTGTGCAGTTGAGATTGTGATTCCACGCTCTCTTTCTTCTGGAGCAGCGTCGATTTGATCATATCCGCGAGCTTCACCGCCGCCTGCTTTTGAAAGAACAGTAGTGATTGCTGCAGTTAAAGTAGTTTTACCATGGTCAACGTGTCCGATTGTTCCGATGTTAACATGGGGTTTTGAACGGTCAAATTTTTCTTTAGCCATTTGAAAAATCCTCCTTTAATTTAAAAGAATTAAGTATTTTAGTGGCTTTGGTAGGCGGCTACCAACCAAAGCCTTGTTACTTACAATAGTAGTTATACTTTATTAATAAGGTAAAATCAATTATTCACCTTTATTTTTTTTGATGATTTCTTCAGAAATCGATTTTGGTACCTCTTCATAGTGATCGAAATGCATAGAGAACACTCCGCGTCCTTGTGTGCTAGAACGTAATGAAGTTGCATATCCGAACATTTCAGAAAGTGGAACCATCGCACGAACAACTTGTGCATTACCACGGGCGTCCATACCTTCAACACGACCACGACGTGATGTAACATTACCCATAATATCTCCTAAATATTCTTCAGGGATAATTACTTCGATTTTCATCACAGGCTCAAGGATGACTGGGCTACATTTTGAAGCAGCGTTTTTCAATGCCATTGAAGCGGCAATTTTGAACGCCATTTCAGATGAGTCAACATCATGGTATGAACCGTCGAATAATCTTGCTTTAATATCTACTAATGGATAGCCTGCTAGTACGCCTCTTTCAAGAGCATCTTCTAGTCCAGCTTGTACAGCAGGGATGTATTCACGTGGAACAACACCACCGACGATACCATTTTCAAATTCAAAGCCTTTTCCTTCTTCGTTTGGAGAGAATTCAATCCAAACGTGTCCGAATTGTCCACGTCCACCAGATTGACGAGCGAATTTACCTTCAACGTTAGCTGAAGCGCGGAATGTTTCACGGTATGCAACCTGAGGTGCACCTACGTTAGCTTCCACTTTAAATTCGCGACGCATACGGTCAACTAGGATATCAAGGTGAAGCTCACCCATACCTGCGATGATTACTTGGCCAGTTTCCTGGTCAGTATGCGCACGGAATGTTGGATCTTCCTCTTGAAGTTTTTGTAGAGCAGTTGTCATTTTATCTTGGTCAGCTTTAGATTTAGGCTCGATAGACAATTGAATAACTGGCTCTGGGAATTCCATAGACTCAAGGATAACCAGGTCTTTTTCATCGCATAGTGTATCACCAGTCGTAGTATCTTTAAGACCTACTGCAGCAGCGATGTCACCAGCATGAACAACAGAAATCTCTTCACGAGAGTTTGCGTGCATTTGCAGGATACGTCCTACGCGCTCACGCTTACCTTTTGTTGAGTTCTTTACATAAGAACCTGAGTTTAAAGTACCTGAGTACACACGGAAGAAAGTAAGCTTACCAACATAAGGGTCAGTCATTACTTTAAATGCAAGTGCAGAGAATGGTGCGTCGTCACTAGATGGACGAGTAACCTCTTCTTCTGTATCCGGAGTTGTACCTTTAATTGCAGGTACATCTAGCGGAGATGGAAGATATGCAATAACTGCATCTAGCATTTTTTGTACACCTTTGTTTTTGAAAGCTGATCCGCAGATTACTGGATAGAACTCAACGTTTACTGTACCTTTACGAATTGCAGCTTTTAGCTCTTCGTTAGAGATTTCTTCTCCACCAAGGTATTTCTCCATTAAATCTTCATCAAGTTCAGCTACCGCTTCAATTAACTTTTCACGGTATTCTTCAGCTTGATCCATGTATTCAGCAGGAATTTCACGCTCTTCGATGTCTGTACCAAGGTCATTACCGTAGAACGTTGCTTTCATTTCGATAAGGTCAATGATGCCTTTGAATTCATCTTCAGCACCAATTGGTAGTTGGATAGCAGCTGCATTCGCTTGTAAACGATCGTGAAGAGTTCCCAATGAATACAAGAAATCTGCACCTAACTTATCCATTTTGTTTACGAATACCACACGTGGTACGCCGTAAGTTGTTGCTTGACGCCAAACAGTTTCAGTTTGTGGTTCAACACCGGATTGTGCATCCAACACTGCTACTGCGCCATCAAGTACACGCAATGAACGTTCAACTTCAACAGTGAAGTCTACGTGTCCTGGTGTGTCAATGATGTTAACACGGTGGCCTTTCCATTGAGCAGTTGTAGCAGCAGAAGTAATTGTGATTCCACGCTCTTGCTCTTGTTCCATCCAGTCCATTTGAGAAGCACCTTCATGTGTTTCTCCAATTTTATGGATACGGCCTGTGTAATAAAGTACACGCTCAGTTGTCGTTGTTTTACCAGCATCAATGTGAGCCATGATACCAATATTACGAGTATTTTCTAAGGAGAACTCTCTTGCCATTGTGTCTTTCTCCTTCCTAGTATGGGAATGATTTTTATTAGTAAACTGTTAATCTTACCAGCGGTAGTGAGCAAATGCTTTGTTTGCTTCCGCCATTTTGTGAGTATCTTCACGTTTCTTAACTGATGCACCAGTGTTGTTAGCTGCATCTAGAATTTCATTAGCTAAACGCTCTTCCATTGTTTTCTCACCGCGAAGACGAGAATAGTTAACTAACCAACGAAGACCTAATGTCGTACGGCGATCTGGGCGCACCTCAACTGGTACTTGGTAGTTTGCACCACCTACACGGCGTGCTCTTACTTCAAGAACAGGCATGATGTTTTTAAGCGCTTGATCGAATACTTCCATTGGCTCTTTGCCAGTACGCTCTCTAATAATGTCGAATGAAGAATACAGGATTGCTTGAGATTTACCTCTCTTACCGTCAGTCATCATTTTGTTGATTAAACGGCTAACAAGCTTTGAGTTGTAAATCGGATCCGGTAATACGTCTCTTTTTGCTACAGGACCTTTACGTGGCATGTAATTTTCCTCCTTTCAGAAAAGGGTTTTTATTGTAAGTCAAATTATTTTTTAGCTGCTTTTGGACGCTTCGCACCGTATTTAGAACGACCTTGCATACGGTTGTTAACACCAGCTGTATCAAGCGCACCACGAACGATGTGATAACGTACCCCTGGTAAGTCTTTTACACGTCCGCCACGGATTAATACAACGCTGTGTTCTTGCAGGTTATGTCCAATACCAGGAATATAAGCATTTACTTCGATTCCGTTAGTTAAACGAACACGTGCATATTTACGTAATGCTGAGTTCGGTTTCTTTGGAGTCATTGTACCAACACGAGTACATACACCGCGTTTTTGTGGTGATGATACATTTGTTTGTACTTTTTTGAAGCTGTTGTAGCCTTTGTTTAAAGCTGGAGATTTTGACTTCTCCTCTTTAGTTTTACGAGGCTTGCGCACTAATTGGTTAATAGTTGGCATGTGATTTTCCTCCCTTCATCTCTTCATGTAAGCCCACACATCCAGGTGGTTCATTTTAAAGCAAAAACAAAGTCCTTGCAGACCTTCATCTACAAAAACAGTTTTTAAATTATTATTGCAACAGCTGCAGCACCAACTTCAATCCCGCAAGCTTTTCCGAGTTTTTTCATCGAATCAACATACGTAATTGGTACATGGTATTCATTAGCAGCATCTTCTATCATTCTTTTGATTGCCATGTTAGAATCATTAGCGATGACTACCTCTGATACGTTTCCCTGTTTTAGAGCTTTCACTGATTGCTTTGTTCCTACTATAATATCTTTTGCCTGCAATACTTTTTCATAAGACATTATTGCATCCTCCAAAGTATCCAGTTAATAGGAGCACCTTTGATATATTAACACCAAAACATTTCGATGTCAACAAACAAAATGCTTTTTTTATATTAAGGCATGAATGACGGCACTTCCTTTTCATTAAGCAAGTGCCGTATTCATAGTTATTATTCTACAGTAATTGATTCTTCTACTGCTTCTTCTTTCGTAAATGGTTCTGCTCGGCGGTAACGCTGCATACCAGTTCCAGCCGGTACAAGCTTACCAATAATTACATTCTCTTTCAAGCCAAGTAATTCATCACGTTTTCCTTTGATCGCTGCATCTGTAAGAACTCTTGTCGTTTCTTGGAACGATGCTGCTGATAGGAATGAATCTGTTTCAAGTGATGCTTTTGTAATACCGAGTAGGACCGGACGTCCAGTTGCCGGCATTTTACCAGCCATAAGGGCTTTTTCATTGGCATCAGTAAATTGATGGATATCAAGCAGCGTACCTGGAAGTACATCTGTTTCAGCTGCATCAATGACACGTACTTTACGAAGCATTTGGCGAACCATTACCTCTACGTGCTTATCACCGATTTCAACCCCTTGCATACGGTAAACCTTCTGAACTTCACGCAACAAATATTCTTGAACAGCCGTAACGTCTTTCACTTTAATCAATTCTTTCGGGTCGATTGAACCTTCAGTAAGCTCTTGTCCACGCTCAACTTCGTCATTGACTGCAACCTTCAGACGAGCTGTATAAGGAGCTGTGTAAGTGCGTGATTCAACTTCACCTTGAATAACGATTTCATGTTGGCGATCACGGCCTTCGTTAATTCCAACAACCGTACCATTGATTTCAGAAATAACCGCTTGACCTTTCGGATTACGCGCTTCAAAAATCTCCTGGATACGCGGAAGACCTTGTGTAATATCGTCTCCAGCAACCCCACCTGTATGGAATGTACGCATCGTTAACTGTGTACCTGGTTCACCGATTGATTGAGCAGCAATGATTCCAACTGCTTCACCCACTTCAACCTCTTGACCAGTTGCCAAGTTGCGACCATAACATTTTTTACATACACCATGACGTGTATTACATGTGAAGGCGGAACGAATCCACACTTCTTCGACTCCTGCAGCAATCACTTCTGCAGATAAGTCTTCAGTAATTAAGCCGTTTTCTGGTACAATGACTTCTTTTGTTTCAGGATGCTTAATCGCTCTTCTTGCATAACGGCCAATTAAACGTTCTTCTAAACTCTCGATAACTTCTGTTCCATCTTTTAAAGACGAAATCAGCAATCCACGATCTGTTCCGCAATCGTCATCACGAACGATTACATCTTGTGCTACATCAACAAGACGACGAGTTAAGTAACCTGAGTCAGCTGTTTTCAGTGCTGTATCGGCAAGACCTTTACGCGCACCATGTGTGGAGATGAAGTACTCGAGTACTGTCAGACCTTCACGGAAACTTGACTTGATTGGCAACTCAATAATTCGACCAGCCGGGTTGGCCATTAGACCACGCATACCAGCTAACTGCGTAAAGTTGGATGCATTACCACGGGCACCGGAATCACTCATCATAAAGATTGGGTTAGATTTATCAAGTGATTTCATAAGTTTAGATTGGATATCATCTTTCGCTGCACTCCAAATGGAGATAACTCTGTCATAACGCTCATCTTCAGTAATTAAACCGCGTCTGAATTGCTTTAGGACATTATCCACTTTTTGCTGTGCATCATGGATGATTTTTTCCTTCTCGCTTAATACGACGATATCAGCTACACCAACCGTAATACCGGCTTTTGTAGAGTGCTTAAAACCAAGGTTTTTCATGCGGTCAAGCATTTTAGATGTTTCTGTGATTTTGAAACGTTTAAATACTTCTGCAATGATATTTCCAAGGATTTTTTTCTTAAATGGATCAACGATAGGCATTTCACGAATAGCAGCAGGAATGTCTGTTCCTTTTTCTACGAAATACTTCTTCGGTGTTTCATCCTCAAGATTGGTTTTCGTAGGCTCATTGATGTATGGGAATGTTTTAGGCAAGATTTCGTTAAAGACAAGCTTACCAACAGTCGTCATCAGCAATTGGCTGTTTTGCTCTTCTGTGAATGTTTCGTTTTTAAGTGAACCTGCATGTACAGCTACTCTTGTATGCAAATGAACATAGCCATTTTGATAAGCAAGCAATGCTTCACTTGTGTCATTGAAGACCATACCTTCACCGACAGCATTTTCTCTTTCCAGTGTTAAATAATAGTTACCTAAAACCATATCCTGTGATGGTGTAACAACTGGTTTACCATCTTTAGGGTTCAGGATGTTTTGTGCAGCAAGCATAAGAAGGCGAGCTTCTGCTTGTGCTTCTGCTGAAAGCGGTACGTGTACCGCCATTTGGTCACCATCGAAGTCAGCATTATATGCAGTACATACTAATGGATGAAGACGAATAGCGCGGCCTTCTACTAATGTCGGTTCAAAGGCCTGAATTCCAAGTCTATGCAGAGTTGGTGCACGGTTAAGTAATACTGGGTGCTCTTTAATGACGCTTTCTAAAACATCCCATACTTCCGGCTGTACTCTTTCGATTTTACGTTTAGCGGATTTAATATTATGTGCTAAGCCTTTTTCAACAAGTTCCTTCATCACGAAAGGCTTGAACAATTCGAGTGCCATTTCCTTAGGAAGACCACATTGATACATTTTCAAGTTTGGTCCAACAACGATAACAGAACGCCCTGAATAGTCAACACGTTTACCTAGTAAGTTTTGACGGAAACGACCTTGCTTACCTTTAAGCATATGTGACAATGATTTTAATGGACGGTTACCTGGTCCGGTAACTGGGCGACCACGACGGCCATTATCAATTAAGGCATCTACAGCTTCCTGAAGCATACGTTTTTCGTTTTGTACGATGATGCTAGGAGCACCAAGGTCCAATAAACGTTTTAAACGGTTGTTGCGGTTAATGACACGACGGTATAAATCATTTAAGTCAGAAGTCGCAAATCGACCGCCATCAAGCTGTACCATTGGACGAAGTTCAGGCGGGATAACAGGAAGAACATCTAAAATCATCCAATCTGGCTCGTTGCCTGAACCACGGAACGCTTCAAGTACTTCCAGACGTTTAATTGCACGTGTCCGGCGTTGTCCTTGAGCTGTTTTTAATTCTTCTTTTAAAACGTCAACTTCTTTATTTAAATCAATATCTGATAAAAGTTTCTTAATGGATTCCGCACCCATAGAAGCTTGGAATTTATTACCGTATTTCTCACGATATGCACGGTATTCCTTTTCAGATAATAATTGTTTTTTCTCAAGTGCAGTATCACCTGAATCTGTTACTACATAAGAAGCGAAGTAAATAACTTCTTCCAATGCACGTGGAGACATATCAAGTACAAGACCCATACGGCTTGGTATGCCTTTGAAGTACCATATATGTGAGACAGGAGCAGCTAGCTCAATATGTCCCATTCTTTCACGACGTACTTTCGCACGTGTTACTTCCACACCACATCGATCACAGACTACACCTTTATAACGTACACGCTTGTATTTCCCACAATGACATTCCCAGTCCTTTGTAGGTCCAAAAATACGTTCACAGAACAAACCGTCTTTTTCTGGCTTTAATGTACGATAGTTAATTGTTTCAGGTTTTTTCACTTCACCGTGAGACCATGAGCGAATCTTATCTGGTGAAGCAAGACCTATTTTCATATACTCGAAATTGTTTACATCTAGCAAGGGGCCTACCTCCCTTTTGATCTACAGGTTTTACCCTTTTTGCTCTAATTTCAGCAGCAGCTTGGGGCCAAGTCACATTTATCAAAAACGTTTATTTGGAAGGGAGGGCACAATTGCCCTCCATTTATATTAGTTATTCCTTAGTAGCTACCTTCTCTGATTCTTCAACTTCTTGCGCATCAGGAGCTAATGTTAAAGATTCAGCTTGTTGCATATCTTCTTCATCTTCCATATCGCGCATTTCTATTTCTTCTTCATCACCAGACAGAATCTTAACATCCATACCTAAGCTCTGAAGCTCTTTAATTAATACTTTGAATGATTCCGGAACACCAGGCTCTGGAACATTCTCGCCTTTAACGATGGATTCATATGTTTTTACACGTCCAACGACATCATCTGATTTAACAGTTAAGATTTCCTGTAGCGTGTATGCAGCACCATATGCTTCAAGTGCCCAAACCTCCATCTCACCGAAACGCTGTCCGCCAAATTGAGCTTTACCGCCCAATGGCTGCTGTGTTACTAGTGAGTATGGTCCTGTAGAACGAGCGTGAAGCTTATCGTCAACCATATGTGCCAATTTAATCATGTACATGACACCAACAGACACACGGTTATCAAATGGCTCACCTGAACGTCCATCATAAAGAACTGTTTTCGCATCACGAGCCATGCCCGCTTCTTCTATCGTTTCCCATACATCTTCTTCATTCGCTCCATCAAATACTGGTGAAGCAACATGAATGCCAAGAGCTCTCGCAGCCATACCTAGGTGAAGTTCAAGAACCTGACCGATGTTCATACGAGATGGTACCCCTAGTGGATTCAACATGATATCAACTGGCGTGCCATCTGGTAAATATGGCATATCTTCCTCCGGTAAAATACGTGAAATTACCCCTTTGTTACCGTGACGGCCGGCCATTTTATCTCCTTCAGAGATTTTACGTTTTTGTACAATGTACACACGCACTAGCTGGTTTACACCTGGTGGTAATTCGTCGCCGTCTTCACGGTTGAAGACTTTAACATCAAGTACGATACCGCCTCCGCCGTGAGGAACACGAAGAGATGTATCACGAACTTCACGCGCTTTTTCTCCAAAGATAGCGTGAAGAAGTCTTTCTTCTGCCGTTAATTCTGTTACGCCCTTAGGTGTAACTTTACCAACAAGCAAGTCTCCGTCCTTCACTTCAGCACCTGTACGGATAATTCCGCGTTCGTCTAAATTGCGAAGCGCATCCTCACCGACATTAGGAATATCACGAGTGATTTCCTCTGGTCCAAGTTTAGTATCACGTGATTCTGATTCATATTCTTCAATATGAATTGAAGTATATACATCATCTTTTACAAGGCGCTCACTCATGATGATCGCATCCTCGTAGTTGTATCCATCCCATGTCATAAAGGCAACTAAAACATTTCGTCCTAGTGCTAATTCTCCAAGTTCCATAGAAGGACCATCAGCAAGAATTTCACCTTTAGTCACGCGGTTGCCAACAGCTACAATTGGTCGCTGGTTATAGCAAGTTCCTTGGTTAGAACGGATAAATTTAAGCATTCTATATTTATCAAGGTCACCTTTAACTTCTTGACCATCTACTTCTTTAATACGTCTTACCCATACTTCTCTTGCTTCTACATGTTCAACAATACCTTCATGTTTGCAAATAACAGCTGCCCCAGAGTCTTTACCGGATACATATTCCATACCAGTTCCTACTCTTGGTGCTTCCGGCTGCATAAGAGGCACGGCTTGACGCTGCATGTTCGCTCCCATTAGCGCACGGTTGGAGTCATCATTTTCCAAGAAAGGAATACATGCTGTCGCAGCAGATACAACTTGCTTAGGCGATACATCCATGTAATCAACACGATCGCGTTTAACGACTGTATTTTCCCCTTTAAAACGAGCAACTACCTCTTCTTCAAGGAAAGAACCATCATCATCAAGAAGAACATTCGCTTGTGCAACCACATAGTTATCTTCTTCATCAGCTGTTAAATAGTCAATGCGTGAAGTAACCTTCCCTGTTTCTGGGTCAATTCGGCGATAAGGTGTTTCAATAAAGCCAAAGCGATTTACTTTCGCAAATGAAGACAGTGAGTTGATTAGCCCGATGTTCGGTCCCTCAGGTGTTTCAATCGGACACATGCGGCCATAGTGAGAATAGTGAACGTCACGCACTTCGAATCCGGCACGTTCACGAGTTAAACCGCCCGGCCCTAAAGCAGATAGACGACGCTTATGTGTCAATTCAGCTAATGGATTTGTTTGATCCATGAACTGTGATAATTGAGAGCTTCCGAAAAACTCTTTAATTGAGGCAATAACCGGTCGAATATTAATCAACTGCTGTGGAGTGATTGTGTTTGTGTCCTGGATGGACATTCTCTCACGTACCACACGCTCCATTCTTGATAGACCGATACGGAATTGGTTTTGCAGCAGCTCACCAACAGAACGCAGACGTCTATTTCCAAGATGGTCGATATCATCCGTATCACCCACGCCATGAAGCAAGTCAAAGAAATAGCTGATAGAAGCAATGATGTCAGAAGGTGAAATGTTTTTCACAGCTTCCTCTACATAAGCATTACCGATAACATTTATAACTTTTTCTCCGTCTTCATTTGGTGCATAGATTTTAATAGATTGAAGTTCTACTTCATCATTAACGACTCCGCCTACAAGATCTACTGTTTTAAAGCCAATATTTTTTTCTAGACTCGGAAGGATTCGGTCTAAAGTACGGCGGTCAAGAACAGTTCCTTTTTCCGCAATAATTTCACCCGTTTCCGGATCTACAAGGTTTTCGGCTAATCTTTGTCCGAATAATCTATTTTTAATATGAAGCTTTTTGTTTATCTTATAGCGACCCACATTTGCTAAATCATAGCGTTTTGGATCAAAAAATCTTGAAACTAATAAGCTTTTCGCATTTTCGACAGTAGGTGGTTCACCTGGACGTAAACGCTCATAAATTTCTAGTAGTGCTTTATCACTACTTTCTGTATTATCTTTTTCAAGCGTATTCCGAATGTACTCGTTGTCTCCAATCAAATCGATGATTTCTTGATCAGAGCCGAACCCAAGAGCACGCAAAAGAACCGTAACGGGCAGTTTCCGAGTACGATCTATTCTAACGTATACGACATCTTTGGCATCAGTTTCATACTCAAGCCAAGCGCCGCGGTTCGGAATGACGGTAGCGGTAAAGCCTTTTTTGCCGTTTTTATCAAGTTTGCCGCTAAAGTATACGCTCGGAGAACGCACTAGCTGCGAAACAATAACACGCTCCGCTCCGTTAATTACGAAGGTACCTGTTTCTGTCATAAGTGGGAAGTCACCCATAAAGACATCCTGGTCTTTGACTTCGCCTGTCTCTTTGTTTACAAGACGCACTTTCACACGCAAAGGTGCGGAATATGTAACATCTCGTTCTTTCGATTCCTCAACCGAATATTTTGGCTCGCCAAGGCTGTAATCAATAAATTCAAGCGATAAATTACCAGTAAAGTCTTCAATCGGAGAAATGTCATGAAACATCTCTCTTAAACCCTCATCAAGAAACCATTGATAAGAAGAGGTTTGGATTTCGATTAGATTTGGTAATTCTAAAACTTCACTGATTCGTGCGTAACTTCTACGTTGGCGGTGTCGTCCATACTGAACTAGTTGACCTGTCAACTGATTCACCCCTCAAATCAAGCGTTATTATTTGAAAAGCTCAGAACGTTTTTTCTCAAGCTGCATAAAGAATAAATCTCGCCCCTGTGGATTCCCGCCCACAAGAAAGATAAACTCTTCACAAGAGAGCATTGACGTAAGAGCTTGACATATCGTAAGTTTAAGCAGCGGTCCCCTTCCCTAAAACGGAGGCAAAATCACCTCTATTATGGGGGTTTGCCAAGAGGCAACAACAACTCTAGCCCCAGGATTTCCACATACTCAATAAGACAAAAAGAAAAAGGGTTTTTAAGTCAAAAACCACATTTCCACATTACGACTATTCTTTTAATTATTTTTCCCAACAAAACCAATTTTATACAAATAGAATAAATTTAGTTTATATTGGTAGTATAATATGTTGGCATTGTACAATACTATCATAGCGAAAATGTCAAGTCAATCTTTTTTTCCTTTTAAAATAAAATAGCCTTTTTTCTTTGTAACTGTCTCTACATTAGAGAAAAGTTGCTCTAATTTTTCTATTGCCGAAGGGGCACCCTGCTTTTTTTGAATGACTATCCAAAGCTCTCCGCCTTCCAATAAACGTTCATAGCTTTGCTCAAAGATATCATGAACTGTTTTCTTCCCAGCTCTTATTGGAGGATTCGTTAAAATTGCTGCAAACTTGTTCCCTTTAATACCTTCCAGCTTATCACTTTCGTAAATTTGCACATTTCTTATTCCGTTTAAATCAGCGTTTTCTTTCGCTAAACCTAATGCGCGCAAATTTACATCGACCATATGAATGGTACGGTCGGCCATTATGGAAGCCATCGATAGCCCGATTGGTCCGTATCCGCAGCCAACATCTAAAATATCACCCTGAATACCTGGAATTTCGAATGTTTCAATCAATAGTTTGGAACCAAAATCAACTTTACCTTTCGAAAATACTCCGTTGTCTGTCTTAAATCGGTAAGAGCGGTTTCTTAAAGTATAGTTCCAATTTTTTGGTTCACTTTCTACTTTTTGATTTTGGGAATAGTAATGTTCTGACATGATTGTCACCTCCGATTGGGTAAGGTTTGCAAAGAAAAAATTCATTCGGGGATTATACTGAGTCGTTAGAAAAACTAGACGTTCGCCAAGTTTTATCGACGAATGGCTTCGTTATACTTATGCGATATTCTCACTAGAAACAGATTTCATAAGGAATTCGCACATGTTAATCTTTCCTATTAGCTAAAAAAGCCCGCTTATGAAAGCGGGCTTTTTTCAGACATATATTACTTAACTTCTACGCCAGCTCCAACTTCTTCAAGTTTAGCTTTCATTTCTTCAGCTTCTTCTTTAGAAATGCCTTCTTTAAGAGCTTTTGGAGTGTTATCAACTAGTTCTTTCGCTTCTTTAAGTCCAAGACCTGTGATTTCACGAACAGCTTTGATAACTTTGATTTTTTGATCGCCTGCAGAAGCAAGGATTACATCAAATTCAGTTTTTTCAGCTGCAGCGTCTCCACCAGCAGCTCCGCCCATAACAGCTACAGGAGCTGCAGCAGTTACTCCGAATTCTTCTTCGATTGCTTTTACTAAGTCGTTAAGTTCTAAAACAGTCATATTTTTAACTGCTTCAATGATTTGTTCTTTAGTCATGATAATGTTTCCTCCTTAATTTTTGTTAGGTTTTATTAGGTTAACGCCAAGTTTAACTTACGCGCCTTGTTCTTCTTTTTGATCTGCAACAGCTTTTGTTGCAAGAGCAAGATTGCGAATTGGTGCTTGAAGTACGCTGAGTAGCATAGAAAGAAGACCTTCGCGAGATGGAAGTTCAGCAAGAGCTTTCACTTCTTCAACAGTTGCGATGTTTCCTTCAATGACACCTGCTTTAATTTCAAGCGCTTCATGTTTTTTAGCAAAATCGTTAAGGATTTTAGCTGGAGCTACAACATCCTCTGTGCTGAATGCAATCGCATTAGGACCAGTAAGATGTTCATTTAAACCTGCAAGTTCTACAGATTCAGCCGCACGGCGAGTCATAGAGTTTTTATATACTTTGAATTCAATACCAGCTTCGCGTAACTGTTTACGAAGTTCAGTCACTTCAGCAACAGATAGACCACGGTAATCAACAACAACTGTTGATAGACTAGCTTTGAATTTGTCAGCAATCTCTTCTACGATTTGTTTCTTTTGTTCGATAACGCTGCTCATCCTTACACCTCCTATAGATTTATGCATTCATACCGTTCAATCAGATAAGTGCTAGGAAGCACTTACTCATTAAAAAACCTCCATATCAATGCAGACATGGAGGAAGTATACAATAGCTTTTACAAGCATATATCGTATTACCTCGGCAGGAAATTAAGCTAGAAATAGCACCTGCTGTCTACGGTATAAATGATTATATTATTTTCACAACAAAATACATTTTACGCAATGTATGTTGGAATGTCAATATTATTCAAAAATAATCAACCAACCAATATTAGGTAATTGCTGATTATTTAGCTGCAACAGTTGATGGGTCGATTTTTACACCAGGTCCCATTGTAGTTGTAACAGAAACATTTTTAACATATGTTCCTTTTGCAGCTGCAGGTTTTGCCTTCATCATAGTATCGAAAATTGTGTTGAAGTTTTCAACAAGCTTCTCGTCTTCAAATGAAACTTTACCGATTGGAACATGGATGTTACCAGCTTTTTCAACGCGGTATTCAACTTTACCTGCCTTGATTTCGTTAACAGCTTTTTGAACATCAAATGTAACTGTTCCTGTTTTAGGGTTTGGCATTAAGCCTTTAGGCCCTAATACACGACCAAGTTTACCAACTTCACCCATCATGTCAGGTGTAGCAACGATTACATCAAAATCGAACCAACCTTGGTTGATTTTGTTAATGTACTCTGCATCACCTACGAAATCAGCACCAGCAGCTTCTGCTTCTTTAGCTTTTTCGCCTTTAGCAAATACAAGAACACGTTGAGTTTTACCAGTACCATTTGGAAGTACAACAGCGCCACGGATTTGTTGGTCCGCTTTCTTAGGATCTACACCTAAGCGGAATGCTACTTCAACAGTTGCATCAAATTTAGCAAAGTTTGTTTTCTTTGCAAGTGCAATCGCTTCAGCGACTGGGTAAGCTTTTGTGCTGTCTACAAGTTTAGCAGCTTCTATATACTTCTTACTTTTTTTAGCCATTTTCATTTCCTCCTTGAATGTGGTTTTAGCGGAATAACCTCCCACGACGAAAAGCTCAGATGCCTCGTACAGACCTAACTAGCATAAGTTGTGTCTTGGCGAAAGGTGTTTTACCTTTCTGTAAGGCTTGGCTTATGACTTCGAGGGTCTAGGCACCGAAGCTTGACATGCCGAAAAGCAGAGCGCCTGAACTAGACGCCAGCCAGACAGCATAAAGGTTGCGAGTGACCAAATCAGCATCGCAACCCCCATGAAACAACACATAAAAACTTAGCACGGATTAGTCTTCGATAACAATACCCATGCTGCGTGCAGTACCTTCAACCATACGCATAGCAGCTTCAACGCTTGCTGCGTTTAGATCAGGCATTTTTGTTTCAGCAATCTCGCGTACCTTGTCACGCTTGACTGTTGCTACTTTATTACGGTTTGGTTCACCAGAACCAGACTCGATACCAGCTGCTTTTTTAAGTAAAACTGCAGCAGGTGGAGTTTTCGTAATAAATGTAAATGAACGGTCTTCAAATACCGTAATTTCAACAGGAATGATTAAGCCAGCTTGTTCAGCTGTGCGCGCATTAAATTCCTTACAGAATCCCATGATATTAACACCGGCTTGACCTAGTGCAGGACCAACTGGTGGTGCTGGGTTCGCTTTACCTGCAGGGATTTGCAATTTAACAAGTTTGATTACTTTTTTAGCCACGAGACACACCTCCTTAAAGTCCGTGATGTGGTAATAGGGAATTCTCCCTCCCACTCAACTTATAATTCCTTATATTATGATAAAGAATAATTTACAAATGTCCGGTCTCTGTTCTGAGACATACTGACCTTTGAAATATTATCACTTTTCAAAGATGATTTCAAGTTTTTTTGAAAAATATAGGAGGGCATCGCTCCACGTCTGCATTTCTAAAAAACTCTTCTCCCTGTTGAAGCAATTATATTTTCTCGATTTGTGAAAAATCTAGCTCTACCGGTGTATCTCTACCAAACATATTAACCAGCACTTTGATTTTCGCTTTATCTTTATCAATCTCTTCGATTGAGCCAGTGAAGTTTGCAAATGGACCTTCATTCACTTGTACTGTTTCACCAATTTCAAAATCTACATCCATTCGCTTCTCTTCAACGCCCATACGCTTAAGAATCACATTCACTTCTTCAGGCAATAACGGTGTTGGTTTTGAACCTGAACCTGCAGATCCTACAAATCCTGTTACGCCCGGCGTATTACGGACAACATACCAAGAATCATCTGTCATAACAATTTCAACTAGTACATAACCTGGAAATACTTTACGCTTAACTACTTTCTTCTTGCCATTCTTAATATCAGTTTCTTCTTCTTCAGGGACAATCACTCGAAAGATCTTATCCTGCATCGCCATAGATTCTACACGTTTTTCCAGGTTTGCTTTAACTTTGTTCTCGTAACCAGAGTACGTATGAACCACATACCAATTTTTTTCCATCAAAAGGGGACTAATTCGTCCTTCCCTCCCTGTAATAAATATATTATTTTGAAAGACTTACATCTCTTGTTTGATAATACTAGGAATTTGACTGCGCATCGCACCCCTATTCAAGTCGGACAGTGCCTTTCTTTTAACCAAATGAAAAAACCCGTTACCGGGCTTCGCAAATGTTTCCTGTGTTATATTCCATTATACCATGGAAACTCAGGGGTTATTCAAGGATAAAACGAATCAATTCAGAAATACCTAGATCAATCACCGTAAAGAACAGCGTAAAGAAGAGGACGACAACTAAAACAGTAATCGTATACTTCGTTAATTCCTTCTTTGTCGGCCAGCTGACCTTTTTCATTTCACGTCCAACTTCACGTAAAAAATTCACGATGCGTCGCATTTCGTAACCCCCAACTTCAAAGAGATATATCCTCTAACAGAAAGGCACCTAATGAAAGCTAGAACTCATCCCCCCGAATGAAATCCTAAGCACTTTTCTGAGATTAAAAAACATAAGTCTATATTAATTTTATTTTGTTTCACGATGGATTGTATGAGCACTGCAAGTACTGCAAAACTTTTTCAATTCCAGTCTTTCAGAATCTTTATTGCTTGTAGTAGAGTAATTTCTTGAACCGCAATCTACACATGCTAAAGCTACTTTTTTTGGCATTTTTCTCCACCTACTATGATAGTCATTTATGCCATTAAAACTCTATCATGGACAATAATCCATGTCAATAACTGCAAAAAAACAAGAACACTCCACCCGATAAAGTGAAACGTTCGCCAAAAAAACGCTAAGACTATTTTAGCATACCATGCTTACAAAGAAAATTCCCGCACTTCCAAGTATCTTTCTAGTTTTCTCTTTACTCGCTGCAAAGCATTATCAATCGACTTCACATGGCGGTTTAACTCTTCTGAAATTTCTTGATAAGATTGCCCATCTAAATACAATGCCAATACTTTTCTTTCCAAATCACTCAGAAGCTCTGACATCTTTATTTCTATATGGTCAAATTCTTCCTGATTAATAATTAATTCCTCAGGATCCATCACTTTTGCGCCGGAGATAACATCCATTAACGTCCGGTCTGATTCTTCGTCATAAATAGGCTTGTCCAAAGATACATAGGAATTCAGCGGAATATGTTTCTGTCTGGTTGCTGTCTTGATGGCAGTAATAATCTGTCTCGTAATGCAAAGCTCTGCAAATGCTTTAAAAGAGGAAAGCTTGTCCTCTTTATAGTCACGAATGGCCTTATACAGTCCAATCATGCCTTCTTGCACGATGTCTTCCTTGTCAGCACCAATTAAAAAGTATGATCTCGCCTTTGCACGCACGAAGTTTCGATACTTTTGAATTAAGTAGTCTAACGCTTCACTTTCGCCTTTGTGCACTAATTCTATTAATTCCTCATCTTCTAGCTGAAAGAACATTGAATGTTTTTCTAACGTCGTCTTGAAGTCAGTACTCACTTGGATCCCCCCGACCGTACAAGCATGGATAGAAATATTATACAGTAGGGGTTTTTCCAGCGTCAACCAGACATTTACTTTTGCCGTCTCCATTTTTCAAAAATTTCTGCAATCTCATCACTTAATGGGATTTTAGACACTGGCTTATTTTCCTGTGTTTTTTTTACTTTTTTCCCGATTTGTTTTTCTACATGATCCATTTCATTTAATAATTCACGTGCCGACTTCCTCAGAGCGCCTTGTCCAAAAATAACACGTTGTTCTGTAAAATCGGAAGTGGCCACATAAATTTGTGTTTTAATATTATTCAAATCTATGGCTAGCTTTTCTATACGCTCATCAGCTGTCTCATTTGTACGAGTAAAAATCACTTCAACATTATAATTTTTATACTTTCTTTCCGTACCCTTCACATAATGGGCATCAAAGACCACAATTACACGATAGCCGGAATACCCTTGGTATTCCGCCATTCTTTCCACAAGCCGGTCACGAGCAGCTGCCAAATCTTTATTTTTCAACTCCCGCAACTCCGGCCAAGCACCAATAATATTGTATCCATCAACAAGAAGGATGTTCATTTCTATCCCTCGAGCGGAGAGCGTTTACGGTAAACCTCGTACATGAGTAGTGCTGCAGCAACTGAAGCATTTAAAGAGGTTACTTTGCCGACCATCGGCAAGCTGACAAGGAAATCGCATTTATCTCTAATCAGCCTTCCCATTCCGTTTCCTTCACTGCCTATAACTAAACCAAGTGGCATCGCCCCATCCAACTGTCGAAAATCTTGTTTTCCCTTTGCATCTGTACCAGCAATCCAGACTCCTCGCGATTTAAGATCATCGATTGTTCTCGCCAAATTTGTTACACGCGCAACCGGTATGTATTCAATCGCACCTGTAGAGGCTTTGGCTACAGTGGCAGTGAGGCCGACCGCACGCCGCTTAGGAATAATAATACCATGCGCACCGGCAGCGTCCGCTGTACGCATAATCGACCCAAGGTTATGAGGATCCTCAATCTCGTCCAATAGGATAAAGAAAGGCGCTTCATTGCGCTTCTCAGCAATGGCGAATAAATCATCTACCTCCGCATATTGATATGCAGCGACCTGTGCAGCCACCCCTTGGTGATTGCCTATTTCCATTTGATCAAGCTTCTTTTTCGGAACAAACTGAACAAGAACACCAGACTCTTTTGCAAGTCCGATTACTTGCTGCATTTGCCCTCCTTGTGAGCCTTCAGCAATCATTATTTTATTAATATCCCTTTGTGATTTTAACGCTTCAATGACGGGGTTTTTTCCAATAATAAAATCATTACCCATTTTTGCATTCCCCCTTCCTTTCTTCAGTCCATTTAAATGCTAAAAGAATAATCTCTTCCAGTCTTTCAATCCTATCCGTTAAATATAAATAACCTAGCAGCGCTTCAAATGCAGTGCTATATCGATAAGTTTGTACATCTGTATTTTTAGGAACGGTTCCAGATTTAGCATTTCTGCCGCGTCTGACTACCGCTTGCTCTTCATCAGATAAAGTCTCATCACTCAGCAGCGCATGAATGATTTTTGACTGCGCCTTTGCTGATACATATTGAGTAGCTGCTTTGTGAAGCAAATGCGGTTTGACATTTCCTTTTTGCAGCAGTTCATGCCGTACATACTTTTCATAAACAGCATCGCCCATATACGCGAGGGCGAGGCTGTTTAATTGCTTTGCATCTATCTTTTTTTCATATTGAAGCATCTTGATTAGCCTCTTTTCCATCTGGTTCCTTGCGCTGTATCTTCCAGAATAATATCCATTTCCTTAAGCTGATCTCTTATATCATCAGCGAGCTGGAAATTGCGATCTTTACGCGCTTGAATTCTTTGCTCAAGCAGCGCCTCAATCTCTTCATCAAGCAATTCAACAGACTCAGCTTCTAGCGATAATCCAAGAACCTCAAAGAAGCTCTCAAATTGCTTCATAAAAGCATCTACTACTTCAACGGATGTGTTTTTCTCCATCAAATAATAATTGGCAGCCTTAGATAGTTCAAACAATACAGAGATCGCATTAGCTGTATTAAAATCATCATCCATATCCTTAATAAACTGCAATTTTAATTCCGTAATTTTATCAAGCCACTCTTGATTGTTATCAGTTAAATTAGCACTTGATTCCTTGCGGTGCTTTAAGTTTTCATAAGAAGATGTAATTCTTTCAAATCCAGCTCGTGTATTCTCAAGCAACTCCTCATTATAGTTAATCGGATTACGATAATGTACTGATAACATAAAGAATCTTAACACCTGCGGGTTATGTTGCTTTATAATGTCGTGAACAAGGACAAAATTGCCAAGGGATTTTGACATTTTTTCATTATCGATATTAATATAGCCGTTATGCATCCAATAACGAGCAAATGTTTTGCCAGTCAGCGCTTCAGATTGTGCGATTTCATTTTCATGATGAGGGAAGGAAAGATCCTGGCCGCCAGCATGAATATCAATGGTATCTCCCAAGTACTTTCTCGCCATTGCAGAGCATTCAATATGCCAGCCTGGTCTGCCTGCTCCCCAAGGACTATCCCACTTTATCTCGCCTTCTTTAGCCGCTTTCCAAAGAACAAAATCAAGTGCATCTCTTTTCTTTTCTCCCACAGCAATACGCGTGCCCAACTTCAAATCATCAATGGATTGGTGAGAAAGTTTACCATACTCTTCAAATTTACGTGTATGGTTATAAACATCCCCATCAGACTCATATGCAAAACCTTTATCAACTAATGTTTGAATAAAATCAATGATGATGTCCATATTATCTGTTACACGCGGGTGCACATTTGCCCTTTTGCAGCCTAAAGCAGATACATCTTCAAAGTATGCATTAATGAATCTTTCCGCTATTTCCGGCACTTCTTCTCCTAGTTCTTTAGCCGTACGAATTAATTTATCATCGACATCTGTGAAATTAGACACAAAATTTACTTCATAGCCACGGTACTCTAAATAACGCCTTACAGTATCAAACACAATAGCGGGACGCGCATTCCCTATATGAATATAGTTATAAACGGTTGGTCCGCATACATACATCTTCACTTTCCCTTCTTCAAGAGGGATAAACGGTTCTTTCTGCCTCGACAATGTATTAAATAATTGAATCGCCATTAAATTCGGCTCCTTTCAGCTCTCAATTGTTCTAGCTCTGTCTTCATATCTTCCAGCTCTTTTTCAAGCTCTTTAAATCGATCAGCAATTGGATCCGGCAAATCTGTATGATTTAAATCTTTTGTAACTTTTACACCGTCTTGAATTTTCACCTTGCCTGGAATTCCAACAACAGTAGAGTTAGGCGGAACATCATGCAGGACAACCGAACCGGCTCCTACTTTTGAGTTTTCCCCAATTGTAATCGATCCAAGCACCTTTGCCCCTGTGGCGATAAGCGCATTATCATTTATTGTCGGGTGGCGCTTTCCTTTTTCCTTACCTGTTCCCCCTAAGGTAACACCTTGGTAAACAGTGACGTTATCGCCTATTTCGCATGTTTCCCCAATCACAACACCCATTCCATGATCAATAAAAAAGCGGCGTCCGATTTTTGCACCTGGATGAATCTCAATTCCTGTAAAAAACCGGCTAATCTGCGAAGTTGCTCTAGCTAAGAAAAAGAATTTATTTTTATATAATGCATGCGCTATACGATGTGCCCAAATCGCATGTAAACCTGAATAGGTTAAAACAACTTCAAATGAACTTCTGGCCGCCGGATCCTGTTCAAAAACAACATCAATATCTTCTTTCATTCTTTTAAACATCACTATCTTCCCCTCCTTTATTCTCATCCCTTATTTTCTTTGTATAATATTTTCTGGGAAATATCGAAATAGGCTTCCTTACACAAATTAGGTCCATTCACATACTGACGTATCGGGCACTTTCTTTTAAATAAGGTTCCGTAATTATTGAACCCGCAGCTTGAATACACTTTGATTTCTACAGATGACCATGAGCCTCTTAGCTCGTTTCCACACAATAGGATTTTATATCATATCAAGCTGTTCATTATATCAAAAATCGTTTTTTCTTATTCAAAAAATATTTGAATCCAGCCATAAATAAAAATAAAAAACGCCCCTGTCAATAATGACAGAGACGCTTCAATTCGCGCGGTTCCACTCTGTTTAAGCTCATGAAAAATCTGAGCCTCAACTCTAACCTGTTAACGGAAGGCATCCGCCTAATCTCTACTTAATCAAACACAGCATGTGAAGGACTGTTCGAAATAGGGCTCTGAGGGGCACTTCAGATGATGATAGACTTAAACCACTTTCAGCCGGTGATGGTTCTCTCTAATAAGCCTCAAACATCCTACTCTTCCTCATCAACACTTTAAATATAAAGCGGAAGGGCCTTGCTCAGCCTCGACAAGCATAAGACGAATCAGACGGGAGGTTGTTCTTTAACCTCTTGGCGGATTTGGCTTATGACCTCGAGAGGCTAGCCGCCGAAGCTGGATTAAATATAAAGCGGAGGCGGCTCGATCAGCCTCGACAAGCATAAGACGAATCAGACGGGAGGTTGTTCTTTAACCTCTTGGCGGATTTGACTTATGACCTCGAGGGGCTAGGCCCTGCAGCTGGATTAAATATAAAGCGGAAGGGCCTTGCTCAGCCCCGCTGTAAAATCAACTTAAAATGATACTACTTACTATATTACATTTTTTCCAGAATGTTAACCTAAAATACTTGCCAAACGATCTTTTATTTTGTCTTTTCCAAGCAGTTCAATCGCTTGCGGCAAGTCTGGGCCGTGTGTTTGACCAGTTGTGGCGGAACGGATTGGCATAAATAATTTTTTTCCTTTATGACCAGTAGCCTTCTGCACAGACTTCATTGACGCTTTAATGGCATCAGCTTCGAAAGATTCCAATTGATCAATTTCATTTAAGAAGGCAGATAGAACTTCAGGTACTTCCTCTTCTGCAAGAACTTCTTTCGCTTCGTCCTCAATCATCAGCTCTTCTGTGAAGAACATATCTGTCAATTCAACTATCTCTGCACCAAAGCTCATTTTCTCTTGGAAAAGTGCAACAAGCTTTTTCACCCATGCCATTTTTTCCTCAGATAGGTTTTCCTCAACTTTTCCTGCTTTAATTAGATGTGGAAGAGTAATCTCCACAAGTTTATCTACATCAAGCTTTTTCATATATTGGTTATTCATATATGCAAGCTTTTGTTTATCGAATAGTGCAGGTGACTTGGAAAGTCGGCTTGCATCAAAGATTTCAATAAATTCATCTTTAGAGAAAATTTCTTCCTCTCCGCTTGGAGACCAGCCAAGTAGTGCAATAAAGTTAAATAAGGCTTCAGGCAAATAGCCGAGCTCCTCATATTGTTCAATAAATTGAATAATCGACTCATCGCGCTTACTTAGCTTCTTTCGGCTTTCATTAACAATTAAAGTCATATGGCCAAAACGAGGCGGTTCCCAGCCCAGCGCTTCATAAATCATTAATTGCTTAGGTGTATTAGAGATATGGTCATCCCCTCTTAGCACATGAGAAATCTTCATTAAGTAATCATCCACTGCCACAGCAAAATTATATGTCGGTGTTCCATCTTTTTTGACAATGACGTGGTCGCCGATTCCGTCAGATTCGAAAGAAACTTCCCCTTTGACCATATCATCAAAGGTATAAACCTTCCCTTGCGGTACAAGGAAGCGAATGCTTGGTTTTCTGCCTTCTGCTTCAAACTGCGCACGCTCCGCTTGTGATAAATGACGGCATTTACCAGAATAGATAGGTGTTTCACCTTTAGCCATTTGCGCCTCGCGCTCCGCCTCAAGCTCTTCTTCAGTACAATAGCATTTATAAGCTTTTCCGGCTTCAAGCAGTTCATTGTAATGTTTTTCATAAATTTCATTTCGCTCTGATTGACGGTAAGGGCCATAGCCTCCATCTTTGTCTACACTCTCATCCCAATCAATTCCAAGCCATTGCAGATATTTAAGCTGGCTTTGCTCGCCGCCTTCAATATTGCGCTTTTTATCTGTATCTTCAATACGGATAATAAACTTTCCGCCCTGATTGCGGGCATATAAATAATTAAATAAAGCTGTACGTGCGTTCCCAATATGTAAATGCCCTGTTGGGCTAGGTGCATAACGAACACGAATATCGTTTGACATTTTCCTGCCTCCTAAAAACTTAATCCTCTATATAAAGTGAAGCTTCAATCAGGAAGGTTTCACCTTTTGTCAGTTCAAAACCGGCTCAGACTTTACCGACAATTACAGGCCAGGCTTCCCGTTAATCTACATTCAATTGCTAGCAATCTTTATTTTATCATCCTGCGTTTTGTTGTCAAAGAGGGTTACTAGTTAAATGTCTCTCTTCTTTAATAGGACTGTTACCTGGGAAGCAATTCCTTCCCCGCGTCCTGTGAAGCCAAGCTTTTCAGTTGTTGTTGCTTTCACATTGATATTTTCAGCATCTGTCTCTAAAAGCTCTGCTATTCTTGCACGCATCGATTCGATATGCGGTGCCATTTTAGGCATTTGCGCAATGATTGTGCAATCTGCGTTTACTAGTTCATATCCTTTGTTTTTTACAAGCTGCCATACGTGCACCATCAATTTTGCAGAATCTGCATCCTTAAATTCCGGGTCAGTGTCTGGAAAATGCTTTCCGATATCACCCTCACCAATCGCACCTAAACAAGCATCAGAAACTGTATGTAAAAGTACATCTGCATCGGAATGCCCCAACAATCCCTTTTCATATGGGATTTGAATGCCTCCGATAATGAGCGGACGCCCTTCTGTTAATTGATGTACATCAAATCCTTGTCCAATACGAAACATACAATCTTCTCCTTTATTAATAGATCATGCTATTTTTATTTTATTTTTCTATCATAGCTGATTTTTGCGTTTTTTGATAATGGCTTCGGCAAAATACAAATCTTCCGGTGTGGTTAATTTTATATTATCGTAATCGCCTTCAACGATGGCAATTTTCGCATTCAGCCGTTCTACGAGGCTGGCATCATCTGTCCCCACATAGCTATCTTCCTCTGCCCTGCGGTGTGCCTCACTTAGAATAGATAGCTTAAAGGCTTGAGGTGTTTGGACCGACCACAGATTTGAACGGTCAATCGTATCGTGTACAAATCCGTCCTGTGCCCTTTTTACAGTATCCTTCATAGGCACAGCTAAGATAGCACCATCTGCATGTTCCGCTTCAGCTACAAGCCTTGTAATCAGCTCTGTTTGCAAGAATGGACGCGCGCCGTCATGCACAAGAATGACTCCATCATCTGTTAGTTGCTTTACAACATTATACACACTGTGCTGGCGCTCCTTGCCACCAGGAATATAGCCTTTAACTTTTGTTACCCCGTAATGGCTGATCGTCTCTTTTAACTCTAGTTCTTCAAGTGGATTAATGGCTAAAAAAACGCCCTCACAATTTGTATCACGCTCAAAAATTTTTAATGTATGGATAAGGACCGGTTCATTGTGAAGTTCAAGAAAAAGCTTATTCTTCCCTGCTCCCATTCTCTTTCCCTGCCCAGCTGCAGGGATCACTACTCTATACGACATCGGCTTCTAAATTCTCCCTTAATCAGAATAAAAAGCGGAAAGAAAGAGCTTTACCATAGTTAGCTCTTTCCCTCTGCTCTTTTTGTTTATTATTATAATGCTTTTTCTAATAATTTGGGCTTAGCAAATATCATCCTGCCGGCTGATGTTTGAAGTACGCTTGTAACAACGACATCAATATGTTTACCAATATAATTGCGGCCTTCTTCTACAACGATCATTGTGCCATCATCCAAATAGGCAATGCCCTGGTTTTGTTCCTTACCGTCCTTAATAACCTGCACTTTCATTTCCTCACCCGGCAATACTACAGGCTTTACAGCGTTTGCAAGATCATTAATATTTAGAACCGCTACCTTTTGAAGTTCACAAACCTTATTCAAGTTAAAATCATTCGTTACCACTACACCATTTGAAATTTTGGCAAGCTTTACAAGTTTACTGTCAACCTCTTGGATTTCTTCAAAATTACCTTCATAAATTTCGACCTTCATCGAAAGCTCTTTTTGAATGCGATTTAAAATATCTAAGCCTCTTCGTCCTCTATTTCTTTTCAAAACATCAGATGAATCCGCAATATGCTGAAGCTCTTCTAAAACAAATCTCGGAATGACAATTGTCCCTTCCAAAAAGCCTGTCTGACATATATCCGCAACCCTGCCATCAATAATAACGCTCGTATCTAAGATTTTCAGTTTATTTGCTTCAATCTCAACTTCATCTTCATTCACTTTTTTCTTTTTGCTAGTAAATAGGGTTAATAATTCATCCCGCTTCTTAAAACCAATTTGAAAGCCTAAATAACCGAATAACAAGGTTAATACGATTGGGGCAACCGTATTAAATATCGGGAACTCAATGGTATTAAGCGCATAACCAATCAAAAACGCTACAACAAGGCCAAATATAAGCCCTAAACTACCAAAAATAATATCTGTAATCGGAACCTTTACAATGGACTCCTCTGTCCATTTAATAAAATTGACCACATGGTCTACAGCCCAAAATGTTATTAAATAAAAAATAATGGCTCCTAAAATGGCAGAAACATAAGGATTATTTATTAGAGGAATGTCTTCTAGTCTAATTAATATCAATAATTCCGGGATTAAAAATATCCCAAGCGTGATTCCTATAATAAGAAAACAAGCCTGTACAATTCTCTTTAACATTCCCTCACCTCCTTTTATTCATTATTAACAAATTCTCAAATTCAAAACGCTAATATTGGAAACTTTTATCATTATTATAAAAAATTATTTCAAAAAACTAAAAAAAAGGAATTTCAACGTGCTTGATTACACTTTAAGCCTAGCACCGTTTATTATTGGATGTCAAATAATAAACCAACCATTTTAGCACATCATGTTCATAAGTTCAATGGGTTTTATAAATGTCTTTCAGCGAAAAACTGTTCCTGGATAAGCCTTAGCCCTTCATTAATTTTTCTTGCTCTTACTTCGCCAATCCCTTCAACCTCATCTAAATCCTCAATGGAAGCTGCGGCAATATGTCGTAGCTCTTGAAAGCGTTCAATTAAATTTTCAATAATAATTGGCGGCAATCTTGGAACTTTATGAAGCACCCTAAACCCTCTTGGGTGAATGACTTCTTCCGTATGAATATAGCCATGATAGCCAAGGAGCTTCATAATGACAGAATCCTCCAATGTTTCACCTTTTGATAATTCTTGCAGTTTAATTAAAGCTGCTTTTGCAGATAAGTCTTTTGAATGGGAATAGTCCATGATTACGAACTCAGCTTCCCTTTCCATTTCGATCAACAACTCATTCATTTGGAGGCGAATCAGTCTACCCTCTGTTCCAAGCTCACTTAAATACGTTAGCAGTTCATTTTTTATTCGCAAAATCATTTCAATGCTATGCATTACATTTAGTACATCATTATAAGTCACTTGCTCTTCAAACTCTAAAATGCCTAAATTAGAGATATTCTGTTCTAGTACGACTTTATACTTTTCTAAAGTTTGCACTGCAACATTCGCTTTTGTTAATATCACGCCAATATCTTTTAAAGAATATCTTGATGCTCCTTTATAGAGCGTAATTACATTTCTCCTTTGTGATACGGCAATCACTAATGCACCTGTTTGTTTAGCTATTCGTTCTGCCGTCCTATGGCGCATGCCAGTTTCTGAAGAAGGAATACTTGAATCAGGCGCAAGTTGTGCATTGGCAATGAGAATTTTATTACCTTCTTGGTTCAAGATAATAGCCCCATCCATTTTTGCCAGTTCATATAAATAATTTGGTGAGAAAGGGCAGTTAATCTGAAAGCCTCCATCAACCAGACTTGATATTTGCTCTTTTGAACAAAGAACAATAAGCCCCCCTGTATTCGCACGCAACACATTATCAATCCCTGCACGCAATGGTGTTCCCGGTGCTAGAAACTTTAGTATTTCACTAATTGTAATATCACTTTGTTTTTTTGATTCCACTTGTTATTGACCCCCTAATGCCGCCTTCAATGCTTCACTTACTGATTGGACACCAATTAATTCTATGCCTGCAGGAATTGTCCACCCGCCTAAATTATTCGCCGGCAAAATGACTCGCTCAAATCCTAATTTCGCCGCTTCCTGTACACGCTGCTCAATTCTAGACACCCGTCTCACTTCTCCTGTTAAGCCCACTTCACCGATGATGCAATCTGTCGCCCTTGTTGGCTTATCACGAAAGCTTGAAGCAATACTGACAGCAATTGCTAAATCAATGGCAGGCTCGTCCAGCTTGACCCCTCCAGCCACTTTTAAATAGGCATCCTGATTTTGCAGTAGCATTCCAACTCTTTTTTCCAATACTGCCATTAATAATGGGACGCGGTTATGATCGATCCCTGTAGCCATTCTTCTAGGATTGCCAAAGCTCGTTGGAGAAATGAGTGCCTGAATTTCAACAAGAACTGGTCTTGTCCCCTCCATTGATGCGACTACAGTCGACCCAGCAGCTCCTCCAGAACGCTCCTCAAGGAAAATTTCCGAAGGATTAGCTACCTCTTCGAGACCGAGTTCTTTCATCTCAAATATCCCCATCTCGTTTGTGGATCCGAAGCGGTTCTTTACCGCCCTTAAAATACGATAAGTATGATGACGCTCTCCTTCGAAATATAAAACTGTATCAACCATATGCTCTAGCAAACGAGGCCCAGCGATAGAACCTTCCTTTGTTACATGGCCGACAATAAAAATGGCAATCCCTTTTGTTTTCCCAATTCGCATTAGCTCGGCTGTACACTCTCTCACTTGAGATACACTTCCCGGAGCTGAGGTAATATCCGGGTGATATATCGTTTGAATCGAGTCTACTATAACAAAGCTCGGGTCAGTGCTATCGATTGTGCGACTAATCTCTTCAAGGCTAGTCTCAGCATATACGAGCAGCTGATCAGAAGAAACGCCCAGCCTATCCGCACGTAGCTTCGTTTGTCTTACCGACTCCTCTCCGGAGATATAAAGCACTGAATGATTTTGATTAGCTAATTGTGAAGATACTTGCAAAAGCAAGGTAGATTTACCGATACCCGGATCTCCCCCTATTAATACGAGGGATCCTTTCACTACCCCTCCACCAAGCACACGATTCAGCTCTTTCATTTCTGTATATATTCTAGGTTCGCTTACTGTTTCAATGCTAGTAATCGGCGTTGCTTTAGAAGCAAGCGCAGCCCCTTGAGAATGAGCAAATGCGCCCCTTCTTGTATTCACAGGCTTTTCCGTTTCTTCTGTCATTTTATTCCACACACCACACCCTGGACATTTCCCCATCCATTTTGCGGATTCATAACCACATTCTTGACATATAAATTTAGTTTTTCTTTTTGCCATTACTTTCTCCTTTAGCAGTGCATGTTATCTATTTAATTCTAATATATCAAGTGATTGTACACTATTCAAAGATTAACTAATTAATGGAAAAATTAGTTACAAATGATGCACGCTCCAACAAACGTTGTCATCTTATTTTTTACTGAACAATAAACGAATTTCATTTTAGCTAAAAAAAGTACACGCCTGTCTTCAAGCGTGTACCTTTGGTGTAATAAATTTTGCTATTTATTTTTGTCCAGAAGCTGCAGTTGGTTCAGCTGTTTTTACGACAAACTCACCATCTTGAATGTCAATCACTACGCTTTGCCCTGTTAATACTGTTCCTCTTAACAGTTCTTCTGAAAGTCGATCCTCAATATGCTTCTGAATGGCTCTGCGCAATGGTCTTGCTCCATACTCTGGATCATACCCTTCTTCAGATATTTTTAATTTCGCTGATTCCGTAAGTTCCAGAGTAATGTCTTGCTCCTTCAAACGAGTTGTTAACGAGTCAGACATCAATGTGACAATCTCTTGCAGATGCTTTCTTTCAAGTGCATGGAATACGATGATTTCGTCGATACGGTTAAGGAATTCCGGACGGAACGCTTTCTTCAATTCCTCCATTACTTTCCCTTTCATATCTTTATAATCATGTCCCTCATCTTGAATGTTAAAGCCAACGTATTTATTACGTTTTAAAGCCTCTGCACCAACATTGGATGTCATAATTAACACCGTATTGCGGAAATCCACTGTTCTGCCTTTAGAATCAGTTAAACGGCCATCTTCCAGCACTTGAAGCAGGATATTGAATACATCAGGATGCGCTTTTTCAATTTCATCAAGCAAAACGACTGAATATGGTTTTCTGCGTACCTTTTCAGTCAATTGGCCGCCTTCGTCATACCCTACATAACCTGGAGGCGATCCAACAAGACGTGAAGTTGAATGCTTCTCCATGTATTCTGACATATCAATTCGAATCATCGCATCCTCGTCACCGAACATCGCTTCTGCTAACGCTCGAGCAAGCTCCGTTTTACCGACACCTGTTGGTCCAAGGAATACAAATGAACCAATAGGACGCTTAGGATCTTTCAATCCTGCACGGGCTCTGCGGACAGCTTTAGAAATTGCTTTCACCGCTTCTTCTTGACCAATTACACGAGAGTGAAGGATGTCTTCAAGATTTAACAGCTTATCCGTTTCTGTTTGCGCTAGTTTGGTCACTGGAATTCCTGTCCAGCTTGATACAACATTCGCAATATCATCAACAGTTACTTCGCTGTTTTCCTTCCCTTGTTTTTCTTTCCATGACTTTTTCGTTTCCTCCAGCTGTTCCCTTAAACGCTGCTCTGAATCTCTTAAGGAAGCAGCTTTTTCAAATTCTTGGCTTTGAACGGCCGCATCTTTTTCCTTGCGTACATCCTCAAGCTTTACTTCAAGCTCCTTCAAGTTGGGAGGGGTTGTGTAAGAGCGCAGCCTTACTTTAGAACCTGCCTCATCAATCAAGTCAATGGCTTTATCAGGAAGAAAACGATCGGAAATATAGCGGTCTGATAATTTTACAGCTGCTTCAATTGCTGCATCAGTAATCGTTACACGATGGTGAGCTTCATAACGATCTCTTAACCCTTTAAGAATTTGAACCGATTCTTCGGATGTTGGCTCATCAACCGTAATTGGTTGGAAACGTCTTTCCAATGCTGCATCTTTTTCAATATATTTACGGTATTCATCTAAAGTTGTAGCACCGATACATTGAAGTTCCCCACGTGCCAGCGATGGCTTTAATATATTCGAAGCATCAATTGCTCCTTCAGCGCCACCTGCACCGATTAATGTATGAAGTTCATCAATAAATAAAATAATATTGCCCGCTTGGCGAATTTCATCCATTACTTTTTTCAAGCGATCTTCAAATTCGCCGCGATATTTCGTGCCTGCTACAACCGTACCCATATCAAGTGTCATAACCCGTTTATCACGCAATGTTTCAGGCACTTCATTGTTAATGATTTGCTGTGCTAACCCTTCTGCAATCGCTGTTTTACCTACACCAGGCTCACCGATTAGAACCGGATTATTTTTTGTTCTTCTGCTGAGCACTTCAATAACACGTTGAATTTCTTTACTGCGGCCAATTACAGGATCTAGGCTGCCTTCACGTGCAATTGCTGTTAAATCACGTGCAAGTCCATCCAATGTTGGTGTATTAGCATTTGCTGATGAACCGCCTTGGTGTCCGCTAGATTCATTGCTTCCAAGCAATTGCAGTACTTGCTGGCGAGCTTTGTTTAGACTAACACCTAAGTTATTGAGTACCCTTGCTGCTACACCTTCTCCTTCACGAATCAAGCCGAGCAGGATATGCTCAGTCCCTACATAAGAGTGGCCTAATTTTCTAGCTTCATCCATAGAAAGTTCAATTACTTTCTTCGCCCTTGGCGTATAGTGCGGCGTTTGAGACGCTTCCTGCCCCCTGCCGATTAAATTTTCAACTTCAGTTTGAATCTTTTCAGAGCCGAGACCTAATGCATAAAGTGCTTTCGCTGCAATTCCTTCACCTTCACTTACTAAGCCTAATAAAATATGTTCTGTTCCGATATTGCTGTGACCTAAGCGAATTGCTTCCTCCTGGGCTAATGCTAATACCTTTTGCGCTCTTTCAGTGAATCGACCGAACATCATATTTCATCATCCTCCCAACTCTTGATCTTCCATTTTTAATCTTTCCCTAATTAATGAAGCCCTTCTAATATCACGTTCAAACGGACGTAACGGACCTCCTGCATACTGTTGTAAAAATCCTGGCTGCGTTAATACCATTAATTCATTTAATATATTTTTAGAAATGCCTTGAATGTAGTTCATATCTATTCCAAGGCGAACATCTGACAAGCATCGCGCCGCTTCCTTAGTTTCAATGACTCTGCAATTAGAAAGCGTACCAAAAGAACGGTAGACTCTATCTTCTAATTGTATGTTTGAAGTCTTTGCTAATGCTTCCCTAGCTGACCTTTCTTGAGAAATTAATTGGCTGACAACACTAATTAAATCCTCGGCAATATCCTCTTCTGACTTTCCAAGTGTGATTTGGTTAGAGACTTGAAAGATGTTACCTAAAGCTTCGCTGCCTTCCCCGTAAATTCCTCTAACAACCAAACCAAGTTGATTGATTGCTGGAATAATTCGATTCATTTGCTGAGTAAGAACTAAACCAGGAAGGTGCATCATCACCGATGCACGAAGGCCTGTTCCAACATTTGTAGGGCAGCTTGTTAAGTATCCTACCTTTTCATCAAAGGCATAATCTATTTCTTCTTCGAGCCAATCATCTATCTCAAAAGCAACACGAAGCGACTCTAACAATTGAAACCCTGGAAATAGACATTGAATACGTATATGGTCTTCTTCATTAATCATAATACTCACTTCTTCGTTTTCTGTTAGCAAACAAGCTCCATAACTTGCATTTTCAGCTAAATGTGGACTGATTAAATGCTTTTCCATTAGCACTCTTTTTTGTAATGGCTGCAATTCATCCATTAACAGAAGCTCTAAATCACCGAATTTACCAAAAGTTGATTTAGTTATCCGTTCTTTGATGGTCTCTATGACAGATTTAGCTTCTTCATTTGAAAAAATGGTAGGAAAATTTACTTGTTTAATATTGCGTGCAAGCCTAATTCTAGAACTCAAAACAATGTCTGAATCCGGCCCCTCAGAACTCATCCAGGAGCTAACGGCTTGATTCATAAATTTTTCTAATGACAAGCTTACTCCCCTCCCTCTTGATGGCCATTCATTTCTTTCTCAAGCTTTCTAATTTCATCTCTTGTCTCAGCAGCCTTCTCAAATTCTTCTTTTGCTATAAGTTCTTTTAAGTTTGTTTTTAATTCTTCTATTTTTTTTCGTAGGTGTATACTTCCACCAATCCTCGCAGGCACCTTGCCATTATGGGTCCAGTTTCCGCTATGAAGTCTCTTAACAATCGGCTTAAGCTGTTCTCTAAAGGCACTGTAACAATGGGCACAACCAAACTTGCCAACCTTTACAAACTGCTGGAATGTCATTGAACATTGCTCGCATTGCAGAACATTAGACTGTTGATCTAATGCTGCTTCATTTGCCCCTTGATAGGATGGCTCAATATTAAACAGCCCAGCTAACAGGTTATTAATGGAAAAACCTGATCCACTGCTTAACATAAACATATCGCCATGCTCTTGTGCGCATTTATCACACAAATGGAACTCAGCCTTCTCACCATTCATAATTTTAGTAAAATGCAACGTTGCCGGCCGCTGATTACACTCTTGGCATATCATGTTATTCACCTCTCCAGGTTTTGCTGTACTTTATTTATATTTTAGTGTCGTTAACATCGCTATCAACATTCTGGCACGAAGTTCATCTCTGTACGGCAATTCGATATAAAGTACTGATCTGTCAATGACGCTCAGCATAATTTTCGCTTCTCTTTCAGTGATAATTTCTTCTTCCACTAAGCGTATAATGATGTTCTCTGCGCTGTTTTGCGAAATTCGACTTTGTATAATCGTAATTAACTGATTGATAAGATCTGCGTGATCATAGGCTTGAACCTTCATTATTCGAATATATCCGCCGCCACCGCGTTTGCTCTCTACTACATATCCTTTTTCAATTGTAAACCGAGTATTTATTACATAATTGATTTGGGAAGGAACACATTGAAATTTGTCAGCAATCTCACTGCGTTTAATTTCAACAATTTCCCGTTCACTCATCTCCAACACTTTTTTAAGGTAATTTTCAATGATGTCCGATATGTTTTTCACCCGGCCTCCCCCTATCTGACTTTGACTATATTTGACATAAATTATACATGATATTTTCATTAAGTTGCAACGAAGTAGCCTTAATAATTTTCCCTTATTTTATGATTCTCAAACGTAGGAAACAGCAAGTCTTTTATTTTTATGCAGAATTGTGACTTACGCATATTATCATATGAAGGGAAATTGATGAAGTCACAAAATGGTGAAAAAAACACCTAATTGAAGAGCAGATAAATTTTTGGGGATTTATCTGTTTAATAAGCTCTCAAGCTAAATTTTATTCATTCTTTTTGTTACGTGAGTGGAATTTTTGTGCAATGAATATGGGCATCATTTTCACCCTTTCTCTCATTTAGACAAGAAGCTAAGACCTTTAATAAAATAATACTACAAGAATAAGGTGTTTCTTTACATTACGGTTATCGAGGAGATTTTGCCAAAAAGCGTCCGATTCTCTTCATATAAGGAGAATCGGACGCTTTTTATTTTTTCCTATTCATTGTTCGCTCTTGATTACGCTAAGATTGTATTTTTTGTATTTATTCTGGTTCGCTTTTCCAATACAAAGCTCCATGCTGCGACTGGAAAGGTTCATAATGATGGAAAACACCGTTTCCATCCTTCGATGCTCCGGAGCTTTCTTGTTTTCATAATGATTAATCGAGTTCGGAGCGTTGAATTGATCGGATAACCAGACCTTAAAAGCTTCTGTATCGATTTTCTCCCTTTGATACACCTTGGAATGAATCAGTTGCTCCGCCCTGTTTTTCCTGATCAAGGAATCTTCAAATTTGAACTCGTTCCGATCCTCGACATTTTCCAAAATATCATTGGATAATATATGGTTCGTATGAACGACCTTCCCCTCATTGGAAGTCAGCATAGCGATTCCATATGGGGAGACCTCGTAATTGGCCACCATTGCTCTCCCCTCACCTTGATCACTTGCAATCATGAAATTTGCTGTAGATGCCAGCTGACCATCCTTTATGTTCGCAACCGCTTCATGTAAAGAACTGGAATTCAAAACACTTCTTAATCCTAAATGAATCGGCACTTTATTGCTTTTTTTGTTCGTCAGCAAAGCATTCAGACAAACCCCAAGTCCAGCTGAGTTGTAGCCAATTTTTCCGATAATGCCTCCCTCTGTAACCATTTGAATCGCAGGTTTCCCTTCCTGCTCGATGTCCAAAAGAAGAAGGCTTTCTATTTGTGTCGCCTTCCAATCCCAATTCTGTGCAAGGATCGTCTCCGTTGTAAGCGGCGGTATGATGCCGATGGCGGTACAGCCATCACTGAAAGGTTTACTTACGTAATTGGCCAATGCGATCTCACTTCTTGCATTCAGGGCAAGGATATCCTCGAAGTCGACTCCTGCCCCTAGAGCGACACCTTCCATTTCTTCTATGAAATTTTCGTTGTATTGCTCGATTGCCGCCAGATGGGTAAGCGCTTCTTCTCTCGCTTGTTTCCAGCTGATTTTACTATATCCATAGAATAGTCCTTCATAGGTCGTAAGGCTTTTCAGGACTTGTTCTCTTCCTTGCTCTCCATGGATTCTGCCAATTTCCCTGTTCGTTCCTTTTAATTTCAAATGTTTAATCATAAAATAAGGTATCCTTTCAATCATCAGTAATGATAAGAAATAAGCTCCCTTTGTAGTTGTTATAGTTTAATTCACTCAGTGGTATAATCTTCGTTGATCCATTCCATTGATGTCGCATACCCTCTGGAAGCTTCGTCGTCCGGTAAGTAATTCGGAATGATTTCCCTTAAAACAAACCCGTTGTTCTTTTGAAACGTCATCACAGGGTCGTAAATCTCATCCTTGAGGACCTTTTCCGCATACGCTTGTGCTGACATGAGATGGGAGTATTTATAGTAGTTAGGGATTCGACCGCCGATGATAATACTCTTCAAATTCAGATCTTTACAAACTTGTTTACGTGCATTATACAATCGTCGGCCAATCTTTAATTTTCGGTAATCGTGGTGAACGCTCACTTCTACTCCATATAAATTTAGACCTTCGGGATTATGATTCCTGATATACCCATTGTCGGATAACGCTGTATAGGAATGATTATGTGTATAGTCCTTAAAATTAACGATGAGGCTTGAACAAGAACCGACGACCCTTCCTTTATATTCGATACAGATCTGTCCTTCCGGAAAATTTTTCACCTGACTTTCTAACTGTTCCTTATTGAAGGAGAAGTCCGGACCGAAGCTGTTTATCGATAGTGCGGCCACCTCAACTAAATCTTCCTCTGTTATCTTCCTGATGACAATTTCTTTCTCTAGACTGGGTAAATCAATATTGGTCATAAATCCATTCGCTCCTTTCAAATTTATGCTGCGTCTTAGTTTCCCATGTTGATGGAAACAAATTTCTCTTCCAAATATTCCAACAATCCAGATTTTCCACCTTCTTTGCCTATTCCGCTCTCCTTGTAGCTCCTGATCTTATTAAAAAGGCATTCGGATAAATATACGGATGCTTCTTACGTGTTGTGTGACTTTCTCTCAGTATCAAGGCCATATGGTACGGCTGAATTGACGGTATACCCCTAGTTCTTTAAAGCGAGGAATTTCAGGTGTAATCACCTCAATATGTTCAAGTGCATGACGTGCATCCCGTCGTCCGTTCAAATCCTAGGTATTTTCGTATAAATCCACCCTCAGGCGAACGGCACCGTCATCAATTGTGTGAAAACGAATTTTGAAGCCTTCCTTAATCGCCTCTACTCTATAAAATCATTTTATTAATTAAGAATATTTGGAACAATAACAGTTTTTTTGACAGAAATTTATTCAAAATAGCATAATTTATTCAAGGTTGAATAATAAAAATAATAATTGTAATTCTCATTTTGTAATCGATTTCATAAAAATTTCAATAAGAGAAGCGTGGAGCGCCTTGCTCATCGCCTTACAAACAAAAAAAGAGCACCTCTACAGGTACTCTCTTCAATTTGCCCGGCAACGTCCTAC
>NZ_PISD01000026.1 GCF_002835735.1 Cytobacillus horneckiae
GCCTGCAGGCTGCTTTTTTATTGCTTTTAATTAATATGTCAGTATCAATCGGATATGTGCAATCTCCAGATGATGATGCCATTTTCCAATAAGTGTGTGTATTTTTACTATTGACTATAGTGATCAAGCGATTTAAGATAGAAAAATGGAATTAGCTAGACCAGTCACTATAATTTTTTAGAGGTGTACGATGATGAGCTCAAAAAATGACTCAAGGGAAAATATTTTGTCGGCGGCAACTCGGCTTTTTCATATACAGGGATATCACGCTACAGGATTAAATCAAATTTTAAAAGAAAGTGGTGCACCAAAAGGCTCTCTCTACTATCATTTTCCTAACGGCAAAGAACAGCTCGCCATTGAAGCGGTCAATATGATGGCACGGCTAATAGAAGGAGAACTGAGGGAGCATTTTTCCTTGTTTGATGATCCAGTTCAATGTATTCAGTATCATATACAATTTATTGCAAAGAAGTTTGATGATATTGAGAATCTCAAATCGCTTCCAGTTGGTCTTATGGCAGCAGAAACATCATTATTTAGCGAGCCGTTAAGGACAGCCTGCTTATCCGCTTTTGAAGGCTGGGAAAAGCTTTATTGTGACAAATTGATTCAACAAGGGTATGAAGACACCTTTGCTAAAGAAATCAGTACGGTCATCAATAGTATGATTGAGGGCGCGATTACGAGATCATTAGCGAATAAAAATGGGGCGCCATTATACTTAGCAGCAGAAAGCATTCAATTACTTTTAAAAAAGTAATTGTTTCATATGTTTAAATTATATAGACTGGTCTAATTAAAAAAGATTGAGAGGGAAATTAAAAGTGGAACAATCAGCAAATACACAAGCCGTGCAGGTGAAAATTAAGCCTGTGCCAATCGCTATCGCCTTAATGATAGGTGCTTTTATCGGTCTTTTTAGTGAGACGGCATTAAATATGGCTTTTACAAATATAATGGAAGAATTTAATATTGATGCACATGTCGTGCAGTGGCTAACTACAGGCTACTTATTAGTATTAGGTATTTTAGTGCCAGTTTCAGGTTTGCTATTACAATGGTTTACAACACGGCAGTTATTCATTGCTTCGTTGACCTTTTCAATTCTCGGAACATTAATCGGTGCGTTTGCACCGAACTTTGAGTTCGTACTACTATCACGCTTAGTACAAGCGGTAGGCACTGCCTTGCTTTTACCATTAATGACAAATGTCATTTTACTGATTTTCCCTCCTAATAAGAGAGGCACGGTCATGGGAACAATGGGCCTTGTAATTATGTGCGCCCCTGCAGTTGGTCCGACATTGGCAGGCCTTCTTGTTGACAGCTGGGGATGGCAGTCCATATTTTGGGTGTTTTTGCCGATTTTATTATTTACGCTCATCTTTGGACTTATTTTCATGCAAAATGTTTCAACGATCACTAAGCCGAAAATAGATGTACTTTCAATTATTTTATCGACTATTGGATTTGGCGGAATTGTTTACGGTTTTAGCAGTGCAGGTGAAGGTGCTGGATCTTGGGGAGATATAACCGTACTCTTGCCGATTATTATCGGAGCAATAGGCATAATATTATTTGCAATTCGCCAATTCAGAATGGAGCAACCTATGCTCGATCTTACGGTGTTTAAGTTTCCTATGTTTTCAGTAGGGGTATTAATGGTGTTCTTATGCATGATGATTATTTTGTCATCAGCAATCCTGCTGCCGATGTATTTGAAAGGCGGCCTGTTAATGACAGCGCTGGCGGCTGGATTAGTGCTATTGCCAGGGGGATTCATTAATGGTTTTATGTCACCAATAACGGGACGATTATTTGATAAATTCGGTCCTAAATATCTTGTAACTCCTGGATTTATTTTAACAACTGTCATGACGTTTTTATTTACTAAAGTGACAACTGAAACAAGCTCGGTAACAGTGATTGTGATGCATACGATATTATTTATCGGTGTGGCGATGATTATGATGCCTTCGCAAACAAATGGTCTAAACCAATTGCCGAAGCGTTACTATCCAGATGGCTCTGCGATAATGAATACATTATCACAAATTGCTGGAGCAATTGGAACTGCGGTTGCTGTTAGTATCATGGCTGCAGGACAAAACGGATACCTTGCAGCTGCAGCATCAACAGATCAAAATGCAATGGCAGAAGCAATGACAGCCGGCGTACAAAACGCCTTCTTATTCGCTTTTGTAGCTTCAATCATTGGATTAATGGTTTCATTCTTTGTAAAACGAGTGAAGGTTTAATAATAGATGAGGATATTCAATATGCTGTTTAACGGCTATTGGATATGCTCTTTTTTCTTTTAACTAAAAAAGAGCTGCCACAAAAAGGGCAACTCTTCTTTCGGTTTATGTTTGACTCTTTTTTAAAAATGTCTTTACTTCGGGAGGAGAATAAGTATAAAACTGCTGAATTAAGTGGGCAGGGTTGGAATCAACCAATGCCATCTTTACAAACTTATCTTGTAGAAATTGCTGCTCATTCATATGTGTGAAAAAGGAGATTAATAAATAATAGTAGTGATCAATATTTAATATGCCAATAGGCTTCTGATGGAGACCGAGCTGACCCCACGTAAATACTTCGAAAAACTCTTCTAATGTTCCTGACCCACCTGGCAGAATAATAAATCCATCAGCCAGCTGCTCCATTTTTTGCTTTCGCTCATGCATGGAGTCAACAGTGATGAGTTCAGTAATATGCGGGTGTGCGATCTCTTTATCCCGCAAAAATTTTGGAAGGACGCCTATGACTTTGCCGCCTTCTTCAAGAACAGCATCTGCGACTGTCCCCATTAAACCGATGCTTGAGCCGCCATAGACAAGTGCGATATTTCTTCTAGCTAATTCTTTTCCTAATAGTTCGGCTCCTCTTTTATAAGACGGAAGTGCGCCATTACTAGAACCGCAAAAGACTGCAATTGCTTTCATTTTTTTCTACCCCCTGGTGCATAAATGAATTATACTTATTTAAAGTATAACAAAAATTCAAATAAATTGAAGCGGCGGGTGGAGTCATGAATCAAGTCGATCATATTGCAGAGTGTATGGCGACAAGCGGTAATATACAAAGAGTACAAACAGCACATCGGTTAAAATTAGCAGAATTTTGGAACATTAAAGAAGGAGATAAAGTTCTTGAAATCGGCTGTGGCCAAGGAGATACAACAGCTGTCCTTGCTTACTTAGTAGGAGAGAAGGGATTTGTGCATGGTATTGATATTGCTTCGCCACTATATGGTTCTCCCATCACATTAGGAGAATCGATGGAATACTTGCTGCAATCACGACTTGGAAATAGAATTCACGTCGATTTTAGTATGGACATATTGACCGACAAAATAGATTTTATTGAAAATTCTTTTGACCATATTGTTTTTTCACATTGCTCCTGGTATTTAAAATCAATTGAAGAATTTTCTGCAGTGATGAAGAAGGTAAAGAAATGGGGATGGCGGCTTTGCTTTGCTGAATGGGATACAAGAATCAGTACAGTAGAACAATACCCACATCTGTTATCCGTGCTCATTCAAGCTCAATACGAATCTTTTAAACAAGAAAGTGATGCCAATATCCGGTCGCTTTTTACACCATTTGATATTCAATCAGTTGTACGTGCTGCCGGCTGGGAGATTTTAAAAGAGCATATTATTTTTTCTCCAGATCTCCAGGATGCAAAATGGGAGGTAAATAAGTTAGTTACAGATTTGAATGATGAGCTGGACAAAATAGGAGAAATGCCAGAAAAGCTCAAGCTGCTTATTCAATCACAAATGTCAATATTAGAGGATTTTCGCGTAATGAATGAAATTACTCCTTTATCAGTCTATGCGTTTACTGCAGAATAATAATGTGAGACAAGCTCCCTTGGCATTTTAAGGGAGCTTTTCCCATCGAGCACAAGTATATAATTAAAGTGAATTGGGGGGCACTAGATGAAACTGAATGATGAATTATACGGTGAGTTTGTAGTAGAAGAGGTACTCGAAAAGCTGATTTACAGCAAGGCAGTGCAAAGGTTAAAGGGCATTCATCAAGGAGGCGCGAGCTATCTCGTAAATGAGCGTTGGAATCTCACCAGATATGAGCATTCGATTGGCGTGATGCTCTTAATTAAAAAGCTGGGAGGAAAGATAGAAGAACAGATTGCAGGCTTATTGCATGATGTCTCACATACTGCCTTCTCACATGTTGTGGATGATGTATTAAACTATAAAAATGAGGACTATCATGAATTTATTTTTAAAGAAGTTATTACTAAGTCTGATATTCCTGACATTTTAAAGGATTATGGCTACAATTATAAAGATATTTTATTCGATGACTCACAATGGACGATATTGGAACAGCCGTTACCTGCATTATGTGCCGATCGAATAGATTATACGCTCAGGGATATGTATTCATATGGGAAAATCAGTATGGAAGAAGTCAGCACCTTTTTGCAGAATTTAAAAGTGGTGAATGGCAGATTGTGCATTAGGAAGGTTGAGGCTGCAGAATGGTTTGTTGCAGCCTATTATAAAGAGGTGATTGATTTCTTTTTACATCCGCTTAATGTTTATGGTTATTTTAAGCTGGCGCAAATATTGAGAAAAGGAATAGAAAAGGGAATAATTACAAAACATCATTTTCTCAAGGAAGACAAACAAGTAATAGCAGAATTAAGGGACAGTGAAGATGAGGAAATCATTTGTTTATTAAAAGAGCTTAAAGACGTTCAAGTAGAAGAAAATAAAACTGATTATCAAATTCATATGAAAAAGAAGGTTAGATTAATAGATCCTGATGTTGCTCTTGAAGAGAAACTTATTCCTGTATCAAGGATATCAGACAAAGTAAAGACAATGAACGACCAAGCCTATGAAAAGGCAAGCAAAGGCATTTATATTAAAGTAAATGAGGTTAATAACAATGAAATTATATAACTTTGAAGAATATGATCGACCGAATTTATATGATACAGAAAATGGAAATTACAAGGAAGACCTTCCATTTCTATTAAAATGGGCTGAAAGATGTTAAGGCCCAATCATTGATCTTGCCTGTGGAACGGGAAGGGCAACGATCCCGCTAGCAATTGTTGGCCATACAATCATCGGCGTCGACATCCATAAAGGAATGCTTGACTTGGCTAAGCAGAAAGCAGAAGTTCTTAATTTGGCTATTGATTAGGTTCAGCAGGATTGTACCGAATTGGATTTGCCTCTTAAAAGCGAGTTGATTTTTTCTGTCGGCAATTCTTTTCAACATTTTCTAACAAATGAACAGCAAGATGCTCTGCTCTCATCGGTCCAACGCCATTTAGCAACGGGCGGCTATTTTATTTTTGAAACGAGATTCCCAAATGCAGAAGAACTGCTGCAGCCGACCACAGAGGAATACTGGAGAACCTATAAGAATCAACTAACAGGAAAATCTGTAGATGTATATACCATTAGTCAGTATGATTCCCTCAATCAATTGCAGCATTATACAACGATAAGAAAAGAAGACGGTCAGCAAGATATAAGCACCCGCATTACCTTAAGATATGTTTTTCCAAAAGAAATGCAGCGGTTATTAAACAGTCATGGATTTGACATTGTCCATATATACAAAGATTGGAATGAACGATTTATTACAAAAGACAGTGTTCAGATGGTATACGTTTGCAGGAAATCTGAAGATAGTAGTGAAAGATAGTTTACAAATATTTGGAGTGGTGCTTTGAAATTATCTACATAATTTAATCTTATATATCCGTGAAAGAAGCGAGATAAGAGCTGTTCAGCGGAATAAAAAGGAATCTGCTGTTCAATGAGAGTGTTTGGTAGATAAAGTGGTGGCTGCAATTCCATTGTAAATGGCCCAGACAATAGTTAAAACTAACCGATGTTTTTTAAGAAGTTTTCCTAAAATAGGTATTTGTAATAGACAACTTATCCCTGTGGTACATACCCTATTAAGGAATAAAATAAAAATGGAGGTCTTAACGTGAACTACAAACAATGGAATAATTCTAATCAAGTGGCGGGTGCTTCCGCGAATCCATGGGGAAATGGGAATGGCTATGGACAAACTGCACCACAGTATTGTGCACCACAAGTATCGCCGACGCAAACCGGGCCAACTCAAGTCTCACCGACAAAGCAATATGTGAAAACGAATGTGTCTAACACTGAAGTTTCCCATATTCACCCTAGCCATACGACAAACGTCAACAAACACATGACTACTCACAAACACTATTTCCCGCATACTGAATCTGTAGTTAATGATATTAAAGAGCAGCATGTGATGTGTGGAAAGCCGCACCATCCTTGCCCACCATGTAATCCTTGTGGACCAAAAAGACCATTTGGGTGGTAAGCAATAACAGAGGCCTATCCAGCTAAGCTGGATAGGCCTTTAATGTTATTGTAGGATATGGTTCTGTTTGTAATACATCAGAAACCTGCTATTTTCATGCTTGCTATTTCTTTCTCATCATTAGCAAAGCTTGTGAAACTACAGCTAACACAGGCAGCTCAATTAATGGACCAATCACAAGTGCTAAGGCAATCATTGGCTGTTCGGGGAATGCTGTTACGGCAATAGCAAGTGCAACAGGAGAGTTTCTGGCAATGATGGTGAGATTTAGGCTAACTGCATCTTCGTATGAGAATTTCAGCAGCTTGCCAACTAGTTTTGCTACGATAAAATTTATGAAAAAATACAATAATATTGGCACGAACAAGATGGAAATAAGCTCAAGATTATTGAATAAGTAAGATCCTTGAGAAGCAAACATCGCTGCAACAGCAAGGCAGAGAAAAATGATTTGCGATGATGCAAAAAACGGGATGACTTTAGCATTTAATAGTGTAACCCTCTTTTTCAATACGATACGTGTTAAATGAGCCAGTGTGAACGGTAAAATTAATACAAGAATGACACTTTCGAAAATAGTTGATACGGATATTGTTTCAATAGTTCCAGCAAAGATAAATAAATACACCGGTAAAAGTACAAGCTGCAAAATCAAATTAATTGGTAGCACGGATGTGGATAACGGCACATTTCCTTTAGCAATCGAGGTAAATACTAAATACCAATCCGTACATGGCGTCACCATCAGCATAATGAAGCCAATCCATAATGCAGGATGATCTGCAAGAAAAACTGCCCCAAGCCCCCATGCTAAAAGAGGTGTCCAAACGAAGTTGATTATTGTTGACGCACTAAGAAAGCGAATATTTTTAAAAGCATCCTTCAAATTTTTTAATGGAGTGGTTAAAAACAGTCCATACAGCATTAAAATTAAGAATGGTATAATCAGTGATTCTGCATGCTGTTGGATAAAATTAAATTGCCCCAGTAAAAGACCGATAAAAACGGCTATTAGTATAATAATGGTTTGAAATTTTTCTATAAGACTCATGTTTGTTCCCTTCAAATGACCGGCATTCGTTCTAAATACAATGTTACAATAAATGCTTTAATTAGACTAGATATGAGAACTATACGATGTTTTAGGATAAAAGAAAATATTAAATGATTAAATCTGGGGTGTTTTTTTTGGATTTTATATAAATATTTATATACAAATGTTTATATATGGATTAGAATGAAAATAAAAATTTTGAAAGGATGGATATATATGCTATTTAAAACAAATAATCATGCATTTCGTCATTTGTTTATTAGTAGAATGATTAGCGTGTTTGCCGACTCTGTTATGTTTTTTTCTTTGTTAAAATGGCTCGAAAATGAATCTGAATCAAATCATGCATTTACAATTTTTTATATTGCCTTTTATCTTCCCATCGCTTTATTTTCTTTGCCAGTAGGGGCGTGGATTAGCACGCAAACATTGCAAAAGGTCATGTTTTATTCGAACTTGGTGCAAGCCTCAGTTCTTATTATTTTTGTATGCATTCATTCAATTATTTCTTATCAATGGGTCTACCTTCTATTAGTTATTAACAGTATTTTGAGTCTTTTCTTTTTACCTGCAAATCAATCTTTGATACCTCATATTTTAAATGAAAATGAGCGTTCAAAAGGAAATAGCATTTTGCAGATAGGCTATACTGGAGTGAAAATTGCTGGCCAAATTGTTACAGCCTTCTTGATTAAACTTTCGTTAGAGCCTATCTTGCTATTAACTATTTCTGCTTCATTAGCCGGACTGTCTCTGTTATTTATTAGAAAAATAAAACCTTACGTAAAGCAAGAAACATCGTTGGCTCATAGCCAATGGCAGTTGATGAAGAGCGGTGTCAGGTATATCATGGATATACCTGCATTAAAGTTTTTATTTTTGTTTTTGACATTCGCTATGTTACTTGTCACAACGATTGATTTAATATTACTTTCATTTTTAACCGAGGTGTTACATACAGGAGTAGAGAATTTAAGCTTTATCGGAACAGCATCACTATGCGGCATCGCTGTAGGAGCAGTTCTTGCACCCACACTATATGATAAATTAGCAAAGAAATGGCTCTTTCTATCACCAATATTTATAATCGCGGTTGGTATTGGAGGGTTGTATTTTTTAACAAGCTGGATAATTATTCTCCCGTTATTTTTTCTGCAAGGGATTGCTATAGGCTGTTTTAACGTCACATTTGTTACATACCTTCAAAACGCGATCACGGAAGAGCATTACACAAGGACATTCAGCCTATACAACATGATTACAAGCTCCATGGCGCTTCCTGGTGTTATCATCATCGGCTACCTTCTGAAAATAGTAGGTGTCCAACAAACTATCATCATCATATCCGGCTGTCTCATCCTACTAGGGTTAATCGGCGTCATATACTCCCCCTCCCTAGAAAATCGAAAACATCGGGAATGTCGAAATTTGTAGGTGACAGGTACCAATATGCTCAAGATGTAGTCAATATATAAATCATAGAAGTTTAAGAAATGAAAAGCATGAAAGACATGAAAGGTATATAAGGTTGAAGGTGAATTTAGTTTAATGTAGTAGTAGTAAGATTAATAGTAGTTTGAGCAGTAGAAGGAGGTATCGATTTATGTCGTTACGTTATGGGATATTAGGGTTGTTAAGTGAATGGGATGCTAGTGGTTATGATATTAAGAAGGAATTTGACGACTTGATGGGAGTGTTTTGGCATTCGCATTTATCACAAATATATCCTGAATTAAATAAGCTGGAAAAAGAAAAATTTATTACAAGCCAATCAATCCCACAGGAAGGCAAGCCAGATAAGAAGATTTATTCCATTACAAGCAAAGGAAAGGAAGTGTTAATTCATTGGCTGCTCACTCCCCCAGAGCCCCCAAAAATTAAAGACCCTTTTCTAATGCAAGCTTTTTTCATGGATCATATTCCAGCAGATGAGGTTATACTCAAACTGAAAATGTATAAAAAGGGACGTGAGCAAAGGCTGGAAAAAATTAAACACGCGGTAGAGGAAAGGTTTATGAGCATTAAAGAGCGTAATGTAATGAAAGCAAGAATTATTATAAGCGCAGCCGTTCTTAAAAGAGGGATTCAGCAAGAAGTTCAGTATATAAATTGGTGTGAAGAAACTATTCAGCTGGTGGAGTCTTGCAAATTCCTATGGGATAAGAATAAGCAAACTGAATTTCAATACACCGATGTATCAGACCAACTTTCAGCTTATTTTTTTAATGCTTTAGATATTTGAAAAAGAATAGAAATCAATGGTTAAAAGTGAATAATGGTAGTTCCCAGTTGTTTATTTCAAAATTAAGTTGAAAATTACTATGGGAACTATGCCAACGCAAAAACGTGATTGATTTGTAATCGTAGTCCGTACAAATCTCAAAAATCAAAATTACTACTGAAGAGGATAAAAAATATTTAATTCAATATATATAAAGTCTCCAAAGTAATTCTGTGAAGACCATTTAGCAGGAATTATATAAAAATAGAAAAAAGGAAAATGGAATATTTTATAGAATTTCTACGATGAGGAGATGGTCTTATGGAGATAAAAATAATACAAGAGACAAAAATAGTAGGCTTTCTCGTATTATGTCCAGGAGATCAATAAGCTAAAAAGTTAACCCCTATATTTACATCCGAGCCTTTACTGAAGGAGAAACCTTCCCATAATAAATAGGGATATTGGCTTGGGATAGCAGTGGGAATATTGGAATGGCTTTACTTTCTATTCCTGTACATAAAAATGCTCTATGATTCATTTGGAACCTAGTCATCAGACAAGAGACAGCTATGAACTGCTTCATCAATGGATTAAAAACAGGGTTTAACAAGAAGTTTCGATGGATGGAATCTTGAGTTTTTTCTATGAAGGCGTAGCGGAACGAAGAATTAAGCTTTGTGATTCAGTATTAAAGCTGTACTAGGAAATTAATCATTTCTTGATGTAGCATTCTTTTTAAAAAATTCGAATGATGTTTTTTATCTAGGAGGTTCTTATAAATGAAACCAAGAATCACTGTTATCACTTTAGGTGTAGATGATTTGGACAGATCAGTAGAATTTTACAGAGACGGTCTCGGATTAACGACAGAAGGCATAGTTGGTCAAGAATTTGAACATGGAGCGGTCGCTTTTTTTGACTTACAAGCAGGTTTGAAGTTGGCACTATGGAATAGAAAAGATATTGCATATGAAGCAAAGATTCATCTCACTCCTCCAAGCCCATCAGAATGCACAATAGGACATAATGTATCAAGCAAGGAGGAAGTAGATATAGTGATAGAGCAAGCTAAACACGCTGGTGCTAAAATTACAGACCCTCCACATGACACTTTCTGGGGAGGATACTCAGCTCACTTTCAAGATCCAGATGGACATCTTTGGGAGGTAGTATGGAATCCGCAGTGGGAGTTTGAAGTATAAAGATTACAATTTAAAATTATATGTAGAAAGAAGGAATTCCTTTGGCTGTTTGCAAAGTTCCTCAAGCTGAAATACATTATGAAGAATTTGGGGAAGGTAAACCAATTATTATGCTGCATGGTTTCTCTTTAGATCATCGAGTGATGTCTGGCTGCATGGAACCGATATTTACTAATAGAAACGGGTGGAGACGGATATACATTGACTTGCCAGGAATGGGGCGATCTAAAAGATATAATAATATAGAATCTTCAGATGATATGTTGGATGCTGTATTACAGTTTATTCAATTGAAGCTCTCAAATGAAGATTACTTAGTTGCTGGAGAATCGTATGGAGGCTATATTGCAAGGGGAATCATTGAAAGGTGCAAAAAAAATGTCCTTGGTGCAGCATTTATATGCCCTCTAATAGTTCCTAAGATTGAAAATAGAAGGATTGATAAACATAAAGTATTGAAAACTGATCATCAATTTATTCAAACTTTATCCAATCAGGAAAAAGAAGAATTTGAGCATGTTAATGTTGTTCTTAATGAGGATAGTTGGCTGCGTTATAAAAATGAAATTCAAGCAGGAAGTAAATTGGCAGACGAACAGTTGTTAATAAAGGTTAAAAGCAATTATGAGTTTTCTTTTGAAATTGATCAATCAAAGTTTGAAAAGCCCTCCGTATTTCTTCTTGGAAGACAAGACGCTTCAGTAGGATTTATCGATGCGCTTGAAATAATCAATAAGTATCCTCGCGGTACATTTGCAGTCGTTGATACATCTGACCACAATCTCCAAATTGAACAGCCGGATATTTTTAATACTTTAATAAATGAATGGTTAGATAGAATGGAAGATTACCTTAATTGAGTATTTTAATAAATAATTAGCCTATTTTTTTATGCACGTTGTGTGAGATTACGGTGAGAAGGAAATGATGGTTGTAAATTTTATGCCTTCAGAAAGAGGTCAAAATGTTATCACGCGAAAAAGAAGCGATGAAAAGTCATCCGGATTGGTTACAAAGTTACATAGATTCGCCTGAAAAGCAGCAAAAATTATATCGGCAGACGCTGCTGATCGTTGTCATTTCACAAATTTTCGGTGGAGCTGGACTAGCAGCAGGCATTACTGTTGGTGCACTTCTTGCTCAAGATATGTTAGGGACAGATAGTTTTGCCGGAGTTCCGACTGCACTTTTTACTTTGGGGTCTGCTGGAGCTGCTCTTCTTGTAGGCAGATTGTCTCAACGTTTTGGACGCCGTACAGGACTGGCTACAGGATTTCTTGTAGGTGGTGCAGGTGCAATCGGAGTCATATTGGCAGCAATAATGCATAGCATACCACTGCTTTTTGCTTCGCTATTTATCTATGGTGCTGGTACTGCTACAAACCTGCAGGCACGCTATGCAGGAACCGATTTGGCAACTTCCAGACAGAGAGCAACCGCAGTCAGCATTGCTCTAGTATCAACTACAGTAGGAGCAGTAGCTGGGCCAAACTTAGTCGATGTTATGGGACGTTTCGCTGCCTCAATAAATGTACCTGCTCTAGCAGGTCCATTTATTCTAGCTGCTGCTGCTTATATTCTTGCGGGTCTCGTCCTTTTAGCCTTTCTACGCCCAGACCCTCTATTCATCGCGACAGCGCTTGCCGATTATCAAAAAATGAAAGACGCCAACCCATTAGAAAATGATTACAAAGGAATGGCGATAAACAAACGAGGGATTGTTGCCGGAGCTACAGTGATGATTTTAACTCAAATTGTCATGGTTGCAATTATGACAATGACACCAGTACATATGGGGCATCATGGACATGGGTTAAGTGAGGTTGGCATGGTCATTGGTATACATGTCGGAGCGATGTACCTTCCATCTCTTATAACTGGTGTACTTGTTGATAGGCTGGGGAGAACGATTATGGCCATTGCTTCTGGAATAACACTGCTTTCAGCGGGTGTTTTGGCTGCGGTTGCGCCTGCCGATTCTATGTTGGGTCTTATCATCGCCTTGGCATTGCTAGGTCTAGGCTGGAACTTTGGTTTAATTAGTGGCACAGCGCTTATTGTAGACTCGACAAATGCATCTACGCGTGCTAAGACTCAAGGGACTGTAGATGTTTTAATTGCTTTATCAGGTGCATCTGGGGGGATGCTATCCGGGATGGTTGTAGCACAAACGAGCTACGCTACTCTATCAATTGTCGGTGGTATTCTTTCCTTGCTGCTTATTCCGTTCGTTATTAGGGCCCATTCAAAAAAGATGTTGGGATAGGAAGGAATGCTACTTTTTACTAGGAAAACAATCACAGTATCAAACGAAATTTAATCGTTGTTAAAAAGCTTATAGGATGAAAAGAAATCCCTAAACCGGTAAATTTGGCAAAGCAGGGTGGTGTTTGGTTTCGGTGTGGCATACATCAGCTGCCTATTGGCATTCAAGAACCAGCTTTAAAATCACATCCTGCTTTTCAGATTGAGAACTTAGGAAAAGTTGTTAAAGGTGAGCTTCTTCAAGGGATTGAGCGTTTTTTTGTTTATGATCCATTTGGCAATAGGCAGGAGTTTCTCAAAAAAATATAAAGATTTAGTGTCTCACTATATCATCATTTAAATGAAAGAGGTTATGTGATTTATGAAAATTAGCCTTAAAGAAGTAGCAGAGAGTGAAAAAACAACTTTACAAAACTTATATGCACTTTATCTTCATGATCTTTCTAAATACACTGATAACATTGATATAGATGAAAATGGTCTCTTTCAATATGAAGATATTCATTTGTTTTGGACAACGGAAGGAATAGCACCTTACTTTATCATGTTAAATGGAAGGATTGCAGGGTTTTTACTATTGTTAGAACGCCCTTTTTTAACAAAGGAAAATGATTTCGGCATAAATGATATTTTTATACTAAATAAATATAAAGGGAAGGGATTAGGCTTTAAAGCAATAGAATTGTTATTTGAGAATAAAAAAGGTCAGTATTTTGTAATGGAGATGGTTAGCAACATACGAGCCGTTTCTTTTTGGAGAAAAGTATTTAAGGAACTAAACATAAATTATAATGAAAGGCAACAACAGATAGATAATGAATCTTGTGTTATTCAAACGTTTACAGTTTAATAGGTAAAGAATTAGCCTTGCTATTCACTAAGCGTAACAAGGCTCTTAGCAGAGATGAATAAAATTATGTGGCTTTATTTTTCTTGTTCACAACAAACAAATAAACGGCAATTCCTCCGAGAGTAATCGTTGTAGAAAGTGAGATTTGTGTATTGATGTCCATGCTTGTTTGTTTTAGAACGATATCAGGCACAATCAGGAATGATAAAAAGATGAGCACTGTCCAAGTTTTTGACCAGATGGAAATCCACAATAAGAAGGCAAACGTAATAATAGAAATTATGATTGTCCCAGGGCCATTGAAAGAAATGGTAGGGGATTCTACCCGTTGATCAATAAGAATAAGGGCAATGAATAGGGCAAAGGAAACTAAGGAAAATAAAAAGAATAACAAATACTCCTTTGCTTTAGAAGGATTGTTTGCTGCGATGTACTTAAACATGAAAAAGACAGCCCAAATCAGAAAGGCAACAATAGCTGTTAATCCGGCAGCGTTAATTAAAGAAAAGGAAAGGTTTCCTTCCACAGACCTTGATAAAATCGTATAGGAGAAGACTCCGAATATGATAGTGACAATAAACTTAATCCATGCTTTTTTATCATAATTCATTTCGGCAGCTATTTGTGCCATATATTCCTTTGGTGACTGTCCAATAATATGATGTACCGATTTACCTTGTGACTCTGCCATTTGCAGATGATCAGACAGCTCTTCAATTATTCCCTCTATCTCATGCTCATTCTTTCCGTCTGACATTAAGTAAAGCTTGAGCTGGTGTAAAAAACCCATGCTTTCTTTTGAAAGTTCCCTACTCATTTTCCTCCCCCTTTAATACGCTGTTAACAGATGATTGCAAAAGTTTCCATCGCTTAATAAATTGCCTTAATTCCTGTTCTCCTTTAGAGGTAAGTGAATAATATTTTCTTTTCGGACCGGCAGTCGATTTCTTTAATGTGGAAGTGACAAGCTCTTCCTTTTGCATTCTCATTAATAAAGGATAGATTGTCCCTTCGCTAAATGAATCAAACCCGTATTGTTCGAGCTTTTCAGCGAGTTCGTATCCGTATATTTCTTTTTCATGGATGATGGCTAATATACAGCCGTCTATAATCCCTTTTAACATTTGAGTTGTTGACAATATTTACTCCCTTCTACCAATGCCTTGCAATACAAGATAAAGTAAGAATAACACTTACTATCTTGTATTACAAGATATAGTTGTGAAAATTTAAAAAATAATGAACCTTTTTGAGGGGCTTAACGTATTCATATAAAGAAATATACATTTTCCATGATGTTTTAATTGGAGGTGTCCTAAATGAAACACGAAGAAATGGAAAAGAATCATCAATCTGCTTCCATTACATATAGGCTGTTTAATATATGTTCATGGGCAGCAGTTTTCATCTTTCTGATTGTGACTGTTCTTGTTAGTAATGAAGTCCTTGCATATTATTATTTCTGGATATCCTTACTATTCGCAGTCATTTTAACGGGCATTAAAAATTATTACGACAAAAATTATGATGGTCTAAAGGTGTTGGGAATTGCTTTTATCATGTACATCTTTATAGATATCATTGTACGTCTTATGGCTATTTAATGATCAATGGTTTTTGACCGTTGATTTTTTTTGATTTTTCGACTACATGTTCCTTTAAACACTCATCCAGTGAAAAAACATGGCTATATAAAATTGCATGCAATGTAACCATTGATTACATCAGGCGTTGAAATAATAATGAAGTTTCTGCCGTGGTTCCTACATATAATGCAAGTGAGCTCATTCCTACCGGTGGTTTAAAAGGGTCAAAAGCAGATCAGCTATAATCTGTATCCTGCCGGCTGTACTTGTTTATTTCATTTTCGCATATGGATATAGACCTCGATGAATAAGGAGCTATTGCAATTGTTATACCTTCTTTTGTTAAGTGAATAGTTAGAATTACCTTCATTTATAAAGAAATAGAGTGCTAATATTTAATTTTACATATTCATTTAGAATTTTTACTGCTTTAAAATAAAAGACAACAGAAAGGGTGAATATGTAATGAAAAAAATTATGCTTTTGTTGGCTGATGGCTTTGAAGCGATTGAAGCAAGTGTGTTTACTGATGTATTAGGCTGGAATCAGTTGGAGGGGGATGGAACGACAGAATTAGTGACAGTCGGACTTCATGAAAAATTAACATGTACTTGGAATTTCACTGTGCTGCCTCAATATACATTGAATGAGGTGAACCTTGAAGAGTTTGATGCGCTAGCCATTCCGGGAGGATTTGAAGAAGCTGGATTTTATCGAGATGCGTATGATATGAGATTTTTAGATGTGATTAGACATTTCAATGATAAAAATAAAATGATAGCAGCTATTTGTGTAGGCTCCTTGCCATTGGGGAAAAGCGGGATATTGGAAGGGAGAAAAGCTACAACTTACAATCATCCAACTAGCCAAAGGCAATCACAATTAGCTGGATTTGGCGCAATTGTCATCAACGATCCAATCGTAATTGATGACAATATTATCACCTCCTACAATCCTTCGACTGCGTTTAATGTGGCTTTTACATTATTAGAAAAATTAACTTCTCCCGAAAACTGTCAAAAGGTGAAGGAATTAATGGGGTTTACCGATATAATTAAAATAGTACATAAATAGCGGTGACTTTATCGGAGAATAACTGTCAGTAAAAGCTGATTGGTTCAACTAACAATCAGTAGGGGATGGAGGCTTCACTTTATGGGTGATCGATCATTAATAGAGCACACACTTAAGCAGCTATAAGAAATTCAACAATTGAATAATGAAAAAGCACGTTTAATAAATAAGCAAAAAGACTACGAAGAAGCGATTAAACTCAAAAATAAAAAAGAAGGCAGTTTCTTTAAATTCCTCAGGTCAAAAGAACAAAAAGATTATAAAAAGGAACAAGCTAAAATAGCTGAGCGGTTAATTAAAGCTGGTCCTATAGATCAAGCTGAAATAAAGACAATAGAGTTTCAAATTGAAAAAAGTCAGGAGCAGCTGAAGGCGACTTCTCATCTATCAGCTAAATATCATTCTGTTGATGCTTGCGAAAAGATGATAGAATATTTTGATGATGAAAGAGTAGATACTCTGAAAGAAGCATTGAATATTTATGAAAATGAAAAAAGGCATAATGATTCCATCAATGAAATGAGAAAACATGAAGCAGCTCAGAAAAAGCGCCATAAAGAAGAACTCGCCCGTTTAAAAAAGCTGCAAAAAAGCATCAAGGACGATTAAAGCAAACATGCAAAATAAAAGCTGCTACACTCCTATACAAACAAATAGGCAGCGAAATCATGTGATTTCAGCTGCCTAGTATTAAGAGCTTGCGGCTGCATTATTATTTTTTTGAATCGCATTGACACCCATAATGACGATTATTAATTCTTCCGTACTTAACTCGTTTGAATGATTATCCAGTTTAAAGGCAGGGACGGAAAAGAAGGAACTTACCCTATTGAATTGGGCAACGAGTTCTTCATTATGATCATAAATGTTATATTCGCGAGAAAAAATTGGTGATTCAATACGAAAATGAGCACCATTTGGCTTATAGTATGCAAATGTCTTCGTAAAGGAGAAAAGCTTTTGCTGTACGATGCCTTGCTCAATTCCTGCGGCGTCAATAACCTTCCATTTTCTCGAAAAAAAATGAACAAACATCCCTCTCATGACTTCCTGTCTGTCTAAATCAAGCAAGGACACCTTCCTAGAAAAAGCGGTCTTTAAGTCTAACAATCCTAATTTGATAAAATCTTGATTACGAATCTCCGTTAACCCTGAAGAGAAAAAATTATCTTGAAAATAAATTGTCTGATCCATATTCTTCACCTTAATTTTGTATTTCCTATTTTTACGCAATAGATTGGTAAAAAGTTTCAAATTTTTTTAATAATAGGATCGTTTAATGAAGACTAAGCAATATATCCGTCCATTCACAGAGATAAAATCAAAATATCTTCGTCAATACATGAAAAATAAGCAGTCCAGATTATGTGAAAGAGAGGAGTAAGGATGATGATAAATATAGAACATGAGATATAACAATCTTACGCTTCCATTCGAGGCCCGCCTGGTTGTTTAGTTAGGAAAAAAATTAAACTAAGGAGGGAAATATAATGAATTTTGATAGTGTTGAAGGTTTCTCAGGTTGGGATTTTTCATATATTACCGAAACAGGGAGAATGGCAAGCGGCTTATTGTCATGGTCATATGGCAGCAGGGCCAGAATTTTAATGAATGAAGCATCATCCATGCTTGATATGGGTACAGGGGGCGGTGAGTTTTTATCATATTTAAGACCATTTCCTCCAAGCATTTGCGCAACAGAAGGCTATCAACCAAATGTAAAGATTGCAAAGGAAAGGCTTGAACCATTGGGTGTAAAGGTTAAATCGTTTGCAGAGGATACGAAAATGCCATTTGCTGATCAGCAGTTTGATTTGATTCTTAATAAACATGAATCCTATTCAGCAAAAGAAGTGAGACGCATGCTTATGAATGGGGGCGATTTCCTTACCCAGCAAGCAGGAGGAACTGACTGTGTTGAAATTAATCAAATGCTCGGTGTACCACTGAATGCTGATTTCGCTGACTGGGATTTAAATAGTGCTGTCGCTGAAATAAAGGAGAATCATTTTGATATTCTGTTTCAGCAGGAAGAAAAAAGCCCGCAGCGATTTTACGATATAGGAGCGCTTATATATTATTTAAAGGCGATTCCGTGGCAAATACCGGATTTTACAATAGATAAGTATCAAACCAGCTTGAATACAATTAATCAAATGATTTTAACAAAAGGCTATTTTGAAGTATTGCAGCATCGTTTTATTATACATGCAAGAGCAATATAGATAGTCAAAGGCTGCCCTTATGAGGATTTTAGGGCGGCTATAAAAAAATATGAAATAAGTTTTAAAATTATTAATATAATTGTACAAACTATCTTATATTGGAGGTATTATGTATCAATCTATATGGCAGTATGTTTTAGTATTTTTAGCAGCGGGGACACCGTTCATCGAGGCAATGGTCACGGTCCCGTTTGCCATCATTGCCGGACTCAACCCAGTAGTGGCATCGTTAATCGCTTTTCTCGGAAACTTAGTAACTGTAATATTGGTTGTGGTATTTTATGATTATGTTGTACGTTGGAATGCGCGCCGTCTTGAAAGCAAAGGGATTAGAAAGAAGGGTCCTTCCAAGCGCCAAGAACGCGCAAAGAGGGTATGGAATCGATTCGGGCTACCTGGTTTATCTATTGCAGGACCTTTTCTCATTAGTTCTCATGTAACGATATTTATGGCGCTTGCCCTTGGAGCATCAAAGCAGGCAGCAATCTCTTGGATGGCCATTAGCCTAGCTCTTTGGACAATATTAGCTGCTGCTGCCACATCTTTTGGGTTTGACTTAGTTTCTAAGACGATCACAGCTGAATAAGACAATCCTCCGCTATTAGCAGGAGGTTTTTTTTGTTAATGTATCCGGGATTCGCAATTACTCTTTACTATATAGTACAATAAGTTAAGCTTTACAGTTTTTTTGGAGGTACAATATGCATTGGAAAAATATCATTAAAGGTACAGCGATGGGCACAGTTGAGACTGTACCAGGTGTAAGCAGCAGTACGATTGCCATGCTGCTTGGGATTTATGAAAAGTTAATCGAGGCAATCAATTCATTAACAACAAAAGAATGGAAAAAAGGCTTAATGTTTCTAATTCCGGTTGTCTTCGGAATTGGAATAGGGTTTTTATTATCTATCCGAGTTGTAGATTACTTTTTAACCTGGTATCCAATCCAAACCCATTACTTTTTTATAGGGTTAATTATAGGAATGCTTCCGTTTATTTGGAAATCCGGGCTTGAAGGGCTAAGTAAGGAAACATATGGAGCTAGCCAATTTATAATCATGCTCATTTTATTTGCTTTAGTCTCTAGTTTGAATTTCCTGCCTGATAACGAAGCAGTGATGACAAATTTGGCTGCATTTGATTATGTTTTTTTATTTTTCTCTGGGTGGCTGGCAAGTACAGCACTTGTTTTACCAGGAATAAGCGGGGCAATGATATTGATGATATTAGGTACATATAAAACAGCAACCAATGCAATTATGGATTTAAATATACCTGTTATATTGGTGGTTGGTTTAGGTATTGTCTGCGGGATATTGATTACAGGCAAGCTAGTTCGCTATATGCTTCATACCCATCATGATACAACCTACTCAATTATGCTTGGCCTTATTGCAGGATCATTAGTCGTTCTGTATCCTGGTTTACCTGTTCACATTGGCACACTATTCATCTGTATTATTTTATTGATTGCTGGCTTTTTATTATCAACCCTTATCAGTAGAAGAGGGAATTCTTAATTGAACAAAGAGTATCACACAGGCAATTTTTTTGCTCAGTGATACTCTTTTGACAATTTTAGTACTAAATACTGCATCCAGCTTATGAGCATAAATAACGAGCCGCAAAGAAATGATAACTATGAGTTCTCAAAATTGCTTGGTTGTTTGTCTAGCTTTTGTAAGGGGTTTTTACTATTCTATCAATGCTCCTCTATTTTTTATCCCTATTTAATCCCATGTTTGTAAATTAACGGGCAGTGACATCTCGTGTTAAAAAAGTCAGAATAATAATCAGAATATGTTAAAATTATTTTGAGGATGTTTAATACTGCTGAATAAGCGAGGACAAGGATTTGAATAAACAATTAACAGAGCAATACTCACCATATTTATCTTTTAATCGAACAGAGTGGTCAGCACTCAGTCAAAGAAGTTCTATTAAGCTTGATGACATCGACTTGCAATCATTACAAGGATTAAACGAGCGGCTTTCATTATCAGAGGTGGAAGAGATCTATTTGCCGTTGTCACAGTTATTAAACCTTTACTATTTGAATGCAAAGAATATACATAAAGAGAGCAATCAGTTCCTGCAAATGGAAACGAAAAAAGTCCCTTTCATTATTGGAATCGCTGGTAGCGTTGCCGTTGGAAAAAGCACAACTGCGAGAATGATCCAATATTTGATTTCAAGATGGGAGGTTCAGCCCAAGGTCGATTTAGTGACGACAGACGGCTTTCTTTATCCGAATGAAGTTCTTGAATCTAAAGGGCTAATGAAGAAGAAAGGATTTCCTGAAAGTTATGATATTGGCAAGCTGTTTCGCTTTTTGTCGGAGCTGAAATCTGGACAGTCAGTAGTGACAGCACCAGTGTATTCTCACTTAACTTACAATATTGTTTCGGACAAGGTTCAAACGATTGAAGAGCCGGATATTGTCATTGTTGAAGGCATCAATGTCCTCCAGCCGCCTAAATACGTAAAACGGAAGGAAAAACCTTTTGTATCCGATTTCTTCGATTTCTCAATATATATTGATGCAGAAGAAATGAATATAGAAAATTGGTACAAAGAAAGATTTAAATTGCTAAGAAGCACAGCCTTTAAAAATCCGAAATCATACTTTAATAAATTTACAAAGCTAACTGAGCGCGATGCTCTTGAGGTTGCCAATCGCATCTGGAAAGAAACAAACCGTATGAACCTGAAAAAAAATATCCTCCCAACGAAAAACAGAGCTGACCTCATTATCGAAAAAGGGGAAGGCCACGCAGTAACCAAAGTACAAGTTCGAAAACTATAAACATGCAGATGCTCCTTTGACAAGGGGCATCTTTTTTTCTGATTGGCGCTGTAGCGGACTCCCTGCACAAACTTAGAGCCCCCGCCAACGATACCTATTTTTAAAAATAATTTCACCAAATGATTGACAGAGCATATGATAAGGATATATAGTTAGTTACATAACCAACTAACCATGTAACTAACTAACGCAGTTGAATTAAAATTTCATCTCGGATGAAAAGGAGGTTTATTGATGCGGACATCATTAGATGAGAACAAGCCGATTTTCCAGCAGATTAGAGAGATGATTGAAGATGACATCGTCAATGGAGAGCTTAAAGAAGGAGAGCAGGTTCCTTCCACTAACCAGCTTGTTGCTCATTATAAAATTAATCCTGCTACTGTATTGAAAGGTTTTACTCAATTAGTTGACGCAGGTATTTTGTATAAGAAAAGGGGAGTAGGCATGTTTGTTGCAGTAGGGGCATATCAAACATTGAGGGAAACGCGAAAGCAAGTTTTTCAAGAGCAATACGTTTGGAGCATGCTCCAAGAGGCAGATAAGCTTGGAATTACCGTTGAAGAAGTTCAAAAAATGATTAATACAATGAAAGGAAGAGATCAATAGTGAATCATGTGATAAAAGCAAACGAAGTTTCACTTACTTATAATTATACAAATAGAGTACTAAAGAGTGTTTCATTTGAATTGGAAGGCAATAAGATATATGGGCTTCTCGGCAGAAATGGGGCTGGAAAAACTTCTTTATTATCTGTCCTTTCAGCATTTACAAAACCTTCATATGGTTCAATAACAATCGATGGAGAAGAAATCTTTGAGAATAGCAAGCTTACAGAGAAAATCGTTTTTGTTCGCGATATTAATTTAGAAGTTGAAAAACAGAGATTGAAGAAATATATTCAAGAAATCAGTGTTTTTCGTCCGCTATTTGACCATAAGTATGCTGATTATTTAATTAAACGCTTTAGACTGCCAACAGATCAAGCGGTATCGAAGCTTTCGCGGGGGATGCAGTCTGCGCTCCATGTTATCATCGGTCTTGCAAGCAGAGCGCCGATCACTATATTTGACGAAGCATATTTAGGAATGGATGCCCCAGCACGCGAAATCTTTTATGAAGAGGTGCTAAATGATTATATGGAGCATCCACGAACGTTTATCCTTTCTACACATTTAATTTCTGAAATGGAATCGATGTTTGAAGAGGTATTGATTATTGACCAAGGCAAGCTGATTCTTCATGAGGAAGCGGATGTTCTTCGTGAACGCGGGACATCAATTACTGGTTCAGCAGAAGTGGTTGACCAATTTACGGCAGGGAAAAAAATATTAAAAGAACAAAGCCTTGGCGGAACTAAGAAAGTCATGATATATGAGGAATTATCAGCTAAGGAGAGGGAGCATGCGAGGCAAGTGCATCTTGAATTAGGACCTATCACATTGCAGGAACTTTTTATTCATTTAACGAAGGAGGAAGAATGATGTCTGAAAAAAAATCGTTTATAGCGGCAAAATCCATTATTAAGACAACTGGCAACTGGATGCTTTGGTATATAAGCATTTTAGTTTTTATTCAAATAATATTCGGAATTATTTTAGTAGCTTTTGGTTACGATAAGAATGGAATGCCCTTTTTGGATGGAGAAACGTCCTGGACGATCATTCATACCGTCTCTAACTCCGCCAATATATACTTCCTTGTCACTGGCATCCTCTCCCTAGGTACTTTACTAAAATATTATATTTCTAATGGTGTCACACGAAGAGACTTTTTTAGAGCAACAATTATATCTATGTTTACATTAACGATTGGATTAACCTTAATTGTATCTGTGCTATATGGCATTGAAACCATTATTTATTCAATGAATGGCTGGATACGTGATGTATCTGTTAACTTTATGTATTTTGTTAAAATGGCAGTGGAATTGAGCATCTACTTTTTAATTGGAATGTTTATTTCTGCAGGATTTAACCGTTTAGGCGTGATTTTAGGAGTGGGGATTTGTTTCCTTTCAGTCCCGATTATTATTATTTACAGTGTGGTATGGGGTGAATTAGTTGATTTGCCATTGTTAGGAGTATTGCAGTTTGGGGGTATTCATTTTGCATTTGCTCTGTTAGGAAGTCTAGCTATTTTGGTGATCCTTTGTTATTTCATTCGCTCGCTAACAAAAAACATCCCGGTCAAAGCATAATAAAAGGGAGCAACTGCATCTTTGCAGCTGCTCCTATATTTTTATCGTACGATACCCATCACAAAGCCATCATATCCCTTTTGACCAACTGTTTGAATGGCAGTAGAATCTATGCGAGGATCTTTATTCAATAAATCAATAAATTGCCTCACACCTTGTACGCGTTTATCGTCACTATTTTCTTCAATTACTTCACCATTTCTTACGACGTTGTCAGCGATGATTAATGCTCCTGGATTCGCCAGCTTTAATGCCCAGTTTAAATATTGAGGATTGTTTTCTTTATCGGCATCTATAAAAATAAAATCAAATTTGAGTCCTTTTTCCTCTAATGTCGGCAAAGTATCCAGCGCTTTTCCAACGATGATTTCAATTTGTTGTTCATATCCGGATCTTTTGATGTTTTGCCGGGCAATTTCTGCATGTTCCGGTTCAACTTCTAATGTATATACTTTTCCATTCTCAGGCAGGGCATGGGCAAACCATAGGCTGCTATATCCGCCTAATGTTCCTATTTCTAATACATTCTTTGCTGCTTTCATTTTCGTTAATAAATAAAGTAGCTTACCTTGGGGTGGAGAGACATCAATTTCTGGAATACCAGCCTCTTTATTTGCATCCAATACATGTTCAAATGTTGAATCCAATGTAATTAGCTTTTCGATAAAATACTCATCTACTTCAGACCAGACCACATCATTCCTCATTTTTTAATCTCCCTTAAAGTATAATTTTCTTTTTTGATTCCTCTTTCATTTTCAGTATATGGTAAGATAAATCATAAGAAAAATATATTATTTTTATAAAAATATAAGTTTTATTTATGTATGGAGGCAGATTAGTGAATATACACGGGTTAAGGCTATTTTATCAAGTAGCTAAAATAGGCAGCTTTACAAAAGCAGCTGAAATCATGAGAATTAGTCAGCCGGCAGTATCAAGCCAAATAAAAAAATTTGAACATGAAATAGGCATAGCCTTATTTAAACAGCAAGGAAGGAGAGCAGTGCTGACAGAGTTTGGAGAATCATTGGCAACTAAAGCCGAGAATCTATTCTCGCTTGAAAATCAGATCGAGTCATATATCGATGATTACCGCAAGGGTGAGGCAGGAACGATACGAATAGTCGCGACCTATCTTCCAGCTAATTTCTTAATTCCTAAATGGGCTGCCACATTTAAGCGGGAAAATGAGAAGGTCAATCTTGTCATATCGACTACAAATACAAAGGACGCTTTTGAACAATTACAGCACTATAAAGCGGATATAGCCATTTTCGGTGGAGGGATATCAGAGCGGCCGGAGGATATCGATTGGGATGAATTGTTTGAAGATGAACTTTGGTTTGTTGTCGCACCTAACCATCCTTATGCGAATCAGTCCGTTACATTGGAAGAGATGGTGAAGGAACCATTTGTTATGAGAGAGGAAGGCAGTTCGATGAGAGAGCATTTGTTTTCACTCTGTCACGCCCACCTGCTAAATCCGCCGAAAGTCGCGCTACAATTTGATGGACTTAGTGAAACAATCAGCTCGGTTATGGCTGGCTATGGTGCGAATTTTATCTCTTCCCTTGTTGCGCGTGAATATGTCGAACGTGGCCAATTAGCAAGAGTTTATGTAGAGGCTGTTCACATCAAGCATAAAATCGCTATTTGTACAAGGAAAGAAGAAAAGCAAAGTTTGCTCATTAAAAAATTTATTGAAACCTGTAAAATGAAACACATTTAGTTTTGTGAGTTTTTAAGAGGGGATGTGCCGCAGGTGAAACAAAACAAATATGACGATGATCATTTTTTCTCCGTTTATGAAAATATGCCAAGGTCTGTTAATGGACTGGAAGGAGCAGGTGAATGGCATATATTGCGCTCGCTAATGCCGGATTTTAAAAATAAAGCAGTATTGGATTTAGGCTGCGGGTTTGGTTGGCATTGCCGCTATGCAAGTGAACAAGGAGCAGAATCTGTTATTGGGGTAGATATATCAGAGAAAATGATTGAAAAGGCGGGCGAAATGACTGCGGATGAGCAAATTTCCTATCTGAATTTGCCTATTGAAGATATTGCTTTTTTACCATCTCAGTTTGATGTTGTGTTAAGTTCACTGGCGTTCCATTATGTCCAATCGTTTGCAGAAGTCTGCAATAAAATTTATCGCTATTTAAAACCGGGTGGAACCTTTCTTTTTTCTGTAGAGCACCCGATTTTTACTTCGAGAGAAGAGCAGGATTGGTATTATGATGAGAACGGAAATCGTCTTCATTGGGCAGTTGATCATTATCAATCTGAAGGACAGAGGAAAACTTCATTTTTAACAGACAATGTGATTAAATATCACCGCACTTTATCGACGTATATCAATACTTTAATTGAAGCTGGCTTTACTATCCGTGCAGTAAAGGAGCCGATCCCTGCAAAGGAAATGATTAAAAATTCTTCGGAAATGAAGGATGAATTGCGGAGGCCTATGTTCCTCATTCTTTTAGCAGAAAAGTAATTTCACTTGAGGATTGGAGACCTCAGCACAAACCCAATCAACAGTCAAAATGAACATTCATAAGAAATAATTATGGAAATTAATAAATAATATAAAATTTACTAATGGAAAATCGTGTATTAAGCTTATATGGAAGAGGTAAGCCGCTTTAGAGAGGAGAATTCATATGAGCTACTTCACGACAATATTTATAAATGTGGTTTTGCCTATTTTAATTTTGATGGGTGTCGGTGCCTTGATGCAAAAGAAATTTTCGTTTCAACTAGGGCAAATTTCGACGTTAATTACATACTGCTTTATGCCTGCAGCGATATTTATTAATGTTTATCAAACTAGATTTGAAGCGCAATTATTCGGTCAGCTCGTTTTATATCTTGGGCTATTTACTGTAAGTTTAATGATTTTTGGCAGCTTGCTGGCAAAGATGCTGAAGCTGAATCGAGGGGAAGCGGCGACTTTAAAAAACAGCATTTCACTAATGAATTCAAATAATTACGGTCTGCCTGTCAGCCAGCTCGTTTTTAGCACAAACCCTTTAGGTGTGTCCATACAAATTATTATCATAGTCTTGCAAAACCTTCTTACATATACCTATGGACTTTACAACCTCTTATCTGCTTCAAAATCAGCGCTTGGAATTTTAAAATCGTTAATGAAGCTGCCGATTATTCATGCTCTCATACTTGGCTTGGTGTTTGTGTTACTTGATCTTCAACTGCCGGCATTTGCATTGATTCCGCTTGAACAATTGTCAAATGGTTTCATCGGCCTCGCGTTAATTCTTCTCGGTGCACAGCTTTCTGGTATTAAAATTAAATCCTTTCATCGCGTCATTACATGGAGTTTAATAGGGAGGTTAATTGCAGGGCCGGCATTTGCTTTTGGTTTTATATGGTTATTAGGAATTGAAGGCGTGCTGGCACAGTCATTATTCATTGCAAGTGCTTTTCCCACATCCAGGAACACTGCAACCATCGCTTTCGAGTACAATGTTGAGCCGGATTTAACTGCTCAGGTCGTCCTATATACTACATTATTAAGCAGCATCACTGTCACTATTGTTATCTATTTATCTATGGTTTTATTTTAAGTGTTAAAAAATTCCGAAAAGGATGGTAAAATACATTAAAAAACATCAGGAGGATTAGTAATGGATAATTACTTATTGTTCTTAACTATGTCGCTGTTACTTGTCATTTTACCAGGCCCTGATACAACATTAGTTATTCAAAGTGCGGTCATATCAGGGAAGAAAAATGGATTGTTGACTGTATTTGGCTCTGTTTCAGGCGTGTTAGTGCACACGACCGCCGCAGTCCTTGGTTTATCAGCCATCATAGTGAAATCGGCGCTATTATTTTCGATATTGAAATATATTGGTGCGATTTACTTAATTTATCTTGGCGTCATGTCATTCATTGCAATTAAGAAAGGCAATAATCATAATGAGGCCGTTCAGCCAAAAAAAGCGCAAAAATCCTTTTTTCTTCAAGACTTTACAACCAATGCTTCTAACCCAAAAGTTGCTGTGTTCTTCTTAACGTTTTTACCGCATTTCATCACATCAAAAGAACAAGCATTATTTCAATTTCTTATAATGGGATTATCGTATGCACTCATTACTATTCTATGGTTGATATTATTAGTTTTCCTTGTAAGCACAATCTCCGGATGGCTAAAGAAACCTGCAGTTCAAAATATGATTCATGGATGTACCGGAGCAGTATTAATGATATTCGGCATTCGCCTGGCATTAGAGAAACAGCCATAAGCTGTTTCTTTTTACCTCAATACATTCCCCCTCGAAAGGATGAAAAAAAAGAATCTAAAACCCCTTAAGTCTTTTACTGTTCGCAATTTTTATGATGCTTTGGATGGTCGCCATTCCTTATTAGTTGAAGACAAAAAGTACTTGGGAAATTTGAAGAAAGGCGAAGCTGGCGAAAGGCCTTGGAGAATGAACAGTTAAAACAAATCTCAGCAGACGTAATAATAATCTCCGGTTTAACATTCAAAATCTCCAATACCCTTATTCAAATTGATTACCTCTGTATTTTTCAAAAGAAAATAGTCGTTTATGAAGTTAAGTACTTTGAAGCAAGAAAAATGGTTATTTTGAAGAGCAAGAAAAATGGCTGCATTTTACAGAAACTGCCGATGATTCATTGCTATTACTTTAAACAGAAAATATTTGAATATTCTAGCCTTTAAGACTTCTTCGTATATAGCAATCTCTTCAAATTGATTTATAATTATAATCAGAAAATTCATTTAGAAAAGAGGAATACAAATGAAGCATCTTCAAAAAGAATATCAGGCTTTTCAAGAGGAGATGGGGTTTGATCGCTATAACAAAGACAGCTATCAGGAAAATAAGACTTTTTTGTTGTACATACATATGCTTTTAACGACTGAAGTTGCAGAGGTTGCAGAGGAATTCAGAACATTATTTATTGAAAGTGAGAAAAGAATATGTGCTGGTATGGATGAGGTGGAGGCGCTAGAGATAGGCAAGGATAAAGTTCAAGAGAATCTGGGGAAGGAACTAGCAGATTGTTTTGCCTATATATGTAAACTAGCGAATTATTTTGATTATGATCTGGAAAACGAGTTATATAAAAAGTTCGCTGAAATTAAGGAAAGACAACCTGCAAGACAAAATACATAAAAAGGAGAGTCTACAATGTTTCCACTATTAGAAACGAATAGACTGATATTAAGAGAGATAGAAAAGAACGATGCAGAGGCACTTTTTGCCGGTTTTTCAAATGATGAAGTGCTGCAATATTATGGTCAAGAAGCAATGAAAACAATGGATGAGGCTGAGGCATTTGTAGATTTTTTTGCAAAAAACTATCAGGAGAAAAAGGGCATCCGCTGGGGGATTCAGCGAAAAGAAACAGAGCATATAATCGGAACAATTGGATTCAATGCATGGATGCCAAAACATAGGCGAGCAGAAATCGGATATGAGCTTCAGCCGGATTTTTGGAGGAAAGGCTATGCATATGAAGCAGTGCAAGCAGTAACGAACTACGGTTTTCATGATTTGGGTTTAACAAGAATAGGTGCAGTTGTGTTTAAGGAAAATAAAGCATCCTATCAATTATTATCTAAAATTGGGTTTCAAAGAGAAGGAGTATTAAGGGATTATATGTATCAAAATGGAAAACCATATGATACGTATGTTTATTCATTATTAAAGTATTGACAGAGATGATAAAAGGAAACAATCAATGTTCCCAGGCTGTAGAGCAACTCATCTTAAAAATGAAGGATTTGGGATCTCTCTCGCTTCTCTCCCGCAGGAGTCGAGCGGACACCTCTTCAAATAAAGCTACATTTTTTTCACTTTCGAAGGCAAAAGGAAACAATCAATGTTCTCTTTTGCCTTCATTCTTACTAATTTTATTAGAGCTTTTTACTTCTCTAATTTTTATATCTATATCATCAATGGTCATATTGTTTAACATATCATGATGCAGCTTTTGAGCCCAAAGCTTATTTTTGTAACGGAATAAGTAATCTTCAAATTGGTAGATGTCTGCATTTTTATTTCTTGCACTGCTTATCGATTGGAAGATTTCCTCTTTCAGGTTTCCCTTAGTAAATAATGTAATTGTTTTTGATTTTTCTTTTGTGCATGTTCTCTAAGGATAAGTGATATATCTACACTTAAATGATAACGCGGAGCCCCATTCTTCACTATGACACTTCGTTTTACTTTAGGGTTACGGATTTCTGCTGTGACAGGCGTTTCATCATCAGAGTACTTAACATGTGTAAGTGTTCTTTTTGTGTCATTGTTCATTTTAATAAATCCGACCATTGGCTCCCTGTCTATTTCTCCTTGTAATTCATAGCCCTTAATAAAAAATCCTCCATCTAATTGGACAACCGGCATATTAGAGGTATCGATATTGATTGTTTTTGGATTCATGACAACTTTGGGCATTATTAAAGTTTTTGTTTTTTCTTCGACAGCAATGATAAATTCTTCTGCAGATATTGGAGGAATATCAGCAACTGATTGCTGAATTGTTTCTGGATGATTAAGCTGGGAATCCGTATGAGGATAATAAAATGGCATTTTTGCTGTAAAAATGGTTCCTATGTCTCCATCTGTACCGTAAACCCAGCCATTTATCCGCATAGAGTAAATGGAATTTAATGATTCGATTATATTTTGCAACCGATATTTAATCGCATCCTCGGTGAAAATAAATAAAGTTAAGTGTTCAAAGTTTGATTGTATTTGCATCGCTTGATAAATTTCAATTAAAGCATCATGGATCGTTGTGCCTTTGCCGACAGCAAGCCAAACTGGTTTTTTTGTATTAATGGAGTCCCCTTCAAATTGTGCCACATTGGAGAAATCAAGATATTGCATATAAACAATATACTGATTATCTTTAAAGTCGATACCTAAGCCAATTGCAAAGGCTTGATATTGAATTTCAGTTGATTGGCCGCAGCTTGTTAACATAATAAGTGAAAATAATAAGGCCAAAAGCTTTTTCAAATTAATCACCTGATTTATAAAAAAACATACATGTTAATATTCCAAGTATTGCCTTTGTTTATACAAAGAAAAAGAGTAGGCATCATTATGTACTAATCGGTTCAGAATTGATATAGTAATGATATGAAAGGGGAGCACAATATTGGCACGTCCACTTAATTTTGATCCTTCAGTTAAGTTACAGGAAGTAATGATGCTATTTTGGAAAAAGGGATATAACGGTACTTCTTTAGCTGACCTTATGCAAGTGACGGGGCTAAGCAAGAGCAGTCTTTATCAAACCTTCGGCAATAAGCATGACTTATTTCTCTCTGCATTTGAAATGTATCATCAAAAACGGCTGAGTCAATTAAATGAGATTCTTTCAAGTGAGGATACGGCTTTAAATGCAATTGAAAAATTAATTCATTTTACCATCGCTGAAGATAATGAAGTGAATGTTCCATACGGATGCATGACATGTAATGAAGCTGTTGAATTTGGTCCCCATGATATAAAAATGAGCAGGCTTTTGGAAGAAGAGTTTCAAAAAGTAGAAGCTGAGTTTGTTAAGGTGATAAAAAGAGGCCAAATAGATGGCTCTATTACAAAAGATGTTGATGAAATTTTACTAGCGCGGTTTCTCACTGTCACTATACAAGGGATGCACGTGATGATAAGAGCTCGTTCAAATAAGAATCGACTGCAAGATACACTCACAGTGGTAAAAAGAACATTGAAAAAATAAAAAAGAAAGAAGTGAACAATATGAAAGTAGAAATCTGGTCAGATATAGCTTGTCCATTTTGTTATATTGGAAAAAGAAAATTTGAGCAAGCATTAGAACAATTTGCAGACAGGGATGAAGTAGATGTAACGTTTAAGAGCTTTCAGTTAGATCCTACAGCACCCATCCACTCGGAGCAAACAATGAATGAAATGCTTGTAGAAAAGAAAGGCATGTCATTAAAGCAAGTGGAACAAATGCAAAGTCACGTGACCATGCAGGCTAAAGAAGTTGGATTAGATTACCATCTTGATAAAGCGCAAATGACAAACACGATGAACGCACATCGATTGATTCATTTTGCTAAAGAACATGGGAAAATGAATGAAATGAAGGAAAAGTTATTGCAAAGCTACTTTATTGATGGAGAGCATGTCGGAGAAATTGAATCATTGGCAAATATAGCTGAACAAATTGGGCTAGACAAAGAGGCAGTGAACCAAATGCTATCCAGCAACCGATATGAAGCTGAGGTGCAGCATGATTTGCAGGAGGGTGTGCAAATTGGCGTTCAAGGCGTACCATTCTTTGTCATTAACCGTAAATATGCTGTATCCGGAGCCCAGCCATCAAATGTCTTTTTAGAAGTATTAAATAAAGTAAATGAAGAGGAAAAACAACAAGAAAAATTGAATATAATTAAACAAGGCGATGCTTGTACAGATGGCAGCTGCTAAAATTTGTATTTAAAGGAGCGAATTGAATTGAGTCAAGCCATTAAACATCAGTTATTAATCACGCGCAAAAATTTATTAAAAGAGGTTCAAGATATACCTGCTGAGTTATTGGATGTACAGCCAGAAGGGTTTAATAATACGATCCATTGGCATGTTGGCCATGTATTGACAGTGGCAGAGCAATTTTTATTAAACTATCCAAATTCAACGAACTTACCGGAAAATTATATTAAGCTATTTGGCTACGGCACTAAACCAAGCGAATGGAGCGGGGATGTACCTTCAGTGGCAACATTGATAGAGCAGTTGAATCAACAATTATCACGCATAATGGAAATTCCAGACGAGGCGTTCAATCAAACTTTACCTGAGCCTATTTTAGGACAAAAAACAGTTGGCGAGCTAGCTAATCTGTCTGCTTTTCATGAGGCGTACCATCTTGGTCAAATCCATGCTATGAAACGCATTGTCTAATAATAAATTGAAGAGACTGGAACATAACTAAATGAACCATTCTTAAAACCGATTAATTTCTAATTTAATTAACCGATCTATTACGAAACTCTAAATGAACTGCA
>NZ_PISD01000027.1 GCF_002835735.1 Cytobacillus horneckiae
AGGAACAGAGCAGCCAGAACCGGAACAGCCAGGAACAGAGCAGCCAGAACCGGAACAGCCAGGAACAGAGCAGCCGGAGCCGGAAGAGCCAGGAACAGAGCAGCCTGAACCAGAGCAGCCAGGAACGGAGCAGCCTGAACCAGAACAGCCAGGAACAGAGCAACCAGAACAATTAGCGGATGGCCTATATTCAATTGATTATAGCATTTTATATGAAGGCCAGCCTGCACCTCCGAGCTGGGCAGGCTACTTTACAAAGCCAGCTTTATTAATGGTCGAAAATGGAAAGAAATTTATTTCTTTCACATTAGGAGCAAGTCATGTCATTACTAAATTCCAAACAGAAATAAATGGTGAATTTAAGGATGTAGAAGTCTTAAATACTGATACAGTAAATCAAACGAAAATAATAAAGTTTGAGATTAACGGCTTCGCGAATCCAACGAATACAAAAATGTTTATGAGTTACGGGATGAATCATGAGCTTCAGCTTGATTTCGATGAAGAAACAATAAAAGCGCTTAATCCAGAGCAGCCGGGACCAGAGGATCCGGAAATAGAAACAGGCAAATATACAATCGATTATGACATTTACTATGACGGTCAGCCTGCTCAAGCCAGCTGGGTGAATTATTTTGTGAAGCCGGCAAAATTGACAGTCGAGAATGGCCAGAAGTTTATCCATTTGACGATTGGTGCTAGCCAAGTAATAACGAGCTTTGAAACAGAATTTGAGGGAAATTATACTTCAGCAGAAATTGTTGGAGAAGATGCTGAGAAACAGACGAAGGAATATAAGTTTGAAGTGAGCAGTTTTTCTGACCCAGCAAATGCAAAAATGCTGATGTCTTATGGCGGTGCACATACCATTCAGCTTGCATTTGATGAAAACACAATTAAGGAATTAACAGCAGAACCAAACCCTGAACCTGAAAAACCGGAGAAACCTGAAGAGCCGGGTACTGTAGTGCCGCCGGTTGACGAAGAAGAAGATGGTGAGCTTGCGGATGGAGAGTACACTTTGCCACTCTCAGTATTGGGCATAGATTCTGATGAAGAGTCAGCCTTTGCCAAATACTTTGCAGACGAAGCACTGCTAGTAGTAGAAGACGGCAAGCATGAACTGTTTTTTACACAAATAATGGGTCTAACAACATTAGGTGAAATTGAATTTGAAGTGGATGGTGAACAAGTAGCATTAAATGAGATTAGCAGAAATGATGAAGAAGGTACGAGAGTCCTTGGATTGAATGTTCCTTTTATTCAGAAAAGCTATCTTGCTTCAATTGAAGCGATTGGTGCACCTCATTTATATCCAGTTCGATTCGTATTGGATTTATCTGATTTGGATATTGAGGTGGATGACGGTCAAGTAGTTCCTCCACCAGGATCAAAACCGGGACCAAATACAGACGGTAACACGCCTCCAAAAACAAATGACGACAATGAAAAATTTGACCGCAATGCAGATGGAACGAAGGATGGTTCCAATTCTGGATCAGGTGTAAATAATGCCAAGACTAATGATGCACTCAATTATCTTCAAGTGAGTATTTACGCATTATTGCTGTTGGTGTCAGGCATGTATTTAATTAAGCGATACAAAACTAGAAAATTAGAAATATAAGTAAGCAGTGTAAGTGGCGTGCTGCTGTTCAATAAAGGGCAGCAGCGCCATTTTGGAGGTAGAGATGAAGATTAACAGAGTGATATACTGTTTTGTTTTATTCATTCTATTGGCAGGATGTGCTGGAGAAACAGGCTCCGTTCAGGAGAAAGAGCCGGCAGCCGATCAAAAGAACGAACAAGTGCAAAATGAAAGAATTGTTGCCACGACGCTTGCGATTGCCGAGATTATGGATCAATTAGAACTTGACTTAGTCGGCGCTCCTACTACTAGCTTTGGACTTCCTGAAAGGTATAAAGAAACGGTTGAGGTAGGAAATCCGATGCAGCCTGATATGGAAATCATTAGCACGTTAAATCCCGACAAAGTTTTATCTGTCACTACGCTCGAATATGACTTGAAAGATAGTTTTAAACAGGCTGGCGTTGAAGCGGATTTTCTAAATTTGCAAGGTGTAGAAGAAATGATGGAAACAATTAAGGAGTTAGGGGTGATTTATCATCGTGAAGAACAAGCAGAAGCTATATTTAAAAGTATTGAAAGTAAGATTAAAGAGATACAAAAAGAAACCGAAAAGCTTGACTCTCCAAAGGTTTTAATTTTACTTGGTATTCCTGGAAGCTATTTAGTTGCTACTGAACATTCATATGTAGGAAATCTGGTAGAAACAGTCGGAGGAGAAAATGCCATAAAAGGTCAATCTGAAGAATACATCTCGGCAAATACGGAATATTTGCATGAAGCAGATGCTGATATCATTCTGCGATTATCTCATGGAATGCCTGAAGAAGTTGTAGAAATGTTTAATGAAGAATTTGCCACCAATGATATATGGAAGCATTTCAAAGCTGTCAAAAATGATCGCGTTTACGATTTAAAGGAACCGACGTTTGCCACTACAGCAAATTTAAATGTAATAAAAGCATTAGAGGAATTATCGACACTATTATATGACAAGTAGAAGGAAGAGACTCAATGAATAAGAAGATTGTATATTTTGTCGTCGTGATTGTCCTTCTCTTGGCAATGACGGGTTATTCAGCAGTAACCGGAAGTGTATCTGTTTCTATAAAAGAATTAATAATGGACCTGCTTTATGGAGGAAATGAAGAAGTAGCTGTGATTAAAGATCTTCGCTTTCCAAGAATAATCGTAGCGATGTTTGCAGGCGCCTCACTTTCGGTAGCCGGCGTACTATTTCAGGCAGTGATGAGAAATCCGCTGGCAGATGCTGGGGTTATCGGAATATCAGCGGGTGCAAGTTTCTTTTCTTTATTCGCGATGTTATTTTTACCGGGCTTATTTATTAGCGGGCCGCTATTTGCCTTTATTGGCGGCAGCATTGCCTGTCTCCTCGTTTATTGGCTTTCCTGGAAATCAGGCTTAAATCCTTTAAGAATTATTCTGACTGGGATTGCTATAAGTGCGATGTTTACTGGATTAAGAGAAGCGATGCTAATGGTCTGCAGCTATTTTAATATTGCGGTGGGTTCATCAAATAGTTCCAACCTACTGATGAAAACATGGGCAGATGTTGAAGTGATTACTGTTTACGGATTAATAGGCATCGTGCTGGCTTGTCTTGTAGGTTCATGGTGCAATGTACTTGCACTGCAGGATAAGAAAGCCAAAAACTTAGGAATGAACGTGACCGCGGCAAGGTTGACTATTTCAGCTGTGGCAGTGCTATTGGCAGCAGTCGCAACCTCCGTCGCAGGGGTAATTATTTTTGTTGGGCTGCTTATTCCGCATATTTCGAGACAGCTAGTTGGTTCAGATCATCGGATTTTGATTCCATTTTCTGCTTTAGCAGGTGCGTTATTAATTTTAACAGCAGATACACTCGGGCGTATTTTAATTGCGCCATTAGAAATACCGGCTTCAACCATTATGGCTGTTATTGGCGGACCATTTTTAATATTCCTATTAAGAAAGAGTGATAAAGTGAATGGAATTTAAATCTGTAAACTTCTCATATGATAAAAAAAGCCAGCTGCTGAAGCAAAATACCGGCTATATTCCGGATGGAAAAATTACTACCATTATCGGGCCAAATGGCTGTGGGAAATCGACATTGCTCTCATTGCTATCGCGTGAAAACAAAGTATCAGACGGAGAAATTACGGTGAATGGCAAGGAAATATTTCAATATCAGCCAAAGGAATTTGCTAAGATGGTTGCCATGGTTTATCAGCAAAATGAAGCGCCCGTTGATTTAACAGTTGAACAGCTTATAAGTTTTGGAAGACTGCCATATAAAAGGGCATTTAAAAACACTTCGGCTGAAGATGAAGAGGCGGTAGATTGGGCAATCAATATCACAAATTTGGAAAGTAAACGAAGAAGGAAGCTGGATCAGCTGTCTGGCGGAGAAAGACAAAGAGTCTGGATTGCCATGTCGTTAGCGCAAAAAACGAATATGCTGTTTCTCGATGAACCGACGACCTATTTAGATATCTACTATCAAATGGAACTGCTTGAATTAGTGCAGACATTAAATATAAAGCACAATTTAACGATTGTTATGGTGCTGCATGATATTAATCAAGCCTTGCGATACAGCGATCATTTAATTGTGATGAAGGCTGGGCAAATCGTTGCAGCCGGAAACCCGGAAGCAATTGTGACTGAAGATATGATTAAAGATATTTACGGTGTGGATGTAGCACTGCACACAAATCACCTTGCCGGCATGTATCTTGTTCCTTTAGGAATATAGTCAATGAAATGGATTCAAAGGATTTTAACTGTCACGGCGCTTATTGCTTTTGTGTACGCTGGGTCAAGACTATTTATAATAGGTTACGATTACTATGAAAATTGGCGAAATATGAATGAGGTTCAAGATATTTTCAACAATGAGCTGGAGCAAAGCGAAGAGGAGTCATTTGGCATTCGTCCGCAATTTGATCCACTGCTGGCCATAAATAACGATATTGTCGGCTGGATAACTGTTGATGATACGAGAATTGATTACCCTATTTTGCAATCAGAAGACAATGAATATTATTTAACGAGAAATTATAAACGTAAAGATACTAGAGCAGGCAGTATTTTTATGGATTTTCGCAATGATGTAAGTGATGAGTCAGAAAGAAATACAATCTTATACGGACATAGAATGAAAGATGGCTCTATGTTTGCACAATTGACAAAGTACTTGGATAAAGATTTTTATATGGACCACCCTACTGTATATTTTGATACGCTTTATGCCGGCTATGACCTGGAAGTGTTCTCTGTTTATCAGACGACAACAGATTTTTATTATATTGAAACAGACTTTGCTTCGAATGAACAATATCTTCATTTCATAGATACTTTGAAGGGGAAATCGGTGCACCAAACAGATGTAGCCATTGCAGAAAATGATCGAATCGTGACGTTATCAACTTGCGATTACTCATTAGATCCAACAGAGGGAAGACTTGTCGTTCATGCAAAGGTAGTAGAAAGAGGTGAGTAAGCATCATGATTAAAACAAAAGCAGCAATGATTTTTCTTTGTTTCATAATGATGGCGGGCTGCGGCATGCAAGCAAGTAGCGAGAGCGCTGAACCGGATTCAACTAATGCACACACTATTAAAGATTTTGCCGATAGGTCCATCTCCTTTTCAAACCCGCCCGAAAACATCGTCGCGTTGGGCAATGGAGATGTGGATATTATTTATGCGCTAGGTGAAGAAGTAGTAGGCAGACCTACAGCTAGCTCCTTAATAAAAGAGGCAGAGCAAGCAGCACAAGTGGGATCAACTCATGAAATCAACCTGGAGAGAATTGCTGTCTTGAAGCCAGATGTCATTCTAGCTCATCGAACGATGAATGAAAAGGATATTCCTTCACTTGAATCGTTAGGTGCAAAAGTGGTATTAACAGAAGCCAATTCTATGGCAGATATTAAAAAGCAAATCACCTTGTATGGAGATATGCTACATAAAGAAAATGAAGCAAAAAATGTGATCAACCAATTGGAAAATAGCTTAGGTTCTGTTGAAAAACCGGAGCATAAACCGAGGGTGCTGCTTGTTTATGGTGCGCCAGGCACATATATGGCGGCACTGCCTAATTCTTTAAGCGGTGATATTTTGGAGCATGCTGGCGGAGAAAACATTGCTAAGGACTATCCTGCATTAGAAGCCTTCCCGCAGTATGCGCAAATAAATACAGAAAGAGTGGTAGAAGCGAATCCGGATTATGTTTTATTAATGACGCATGGAAATGAAGAAGAGGTAAAGAAAGGCTTTATGAAAGAAATGGAGCAAAATGCAGCATGGAATTCAATTGAAGCTGTAAAGGAAGGGAATATTGAAGTACTGCCAGCTGATCTTTTTGGCACAAACCCAGGTACAAAAGCGGCTGAGGCGGTAGCTTATTTGGCTGGGAAATTAAAGGTGGAGTGAAGGTATTATGCAAAAGCTAAGAAACAGAAGGCGATGGCTGATCTTTTGGGTATTGCTGTTCTCTCTTATTATCTCAGTCTATATCGGATTATCATTTGGAGCCGCTTCTGTTTCAATAAATGAAATGATTCAAGCTTTAAGAGGCCAAGGTGATGAAGTATTTCAAACCATTGTTGTTGATCTCAGGCTGCCGCGGGTAATTATCGGATTATTCGTAGGTGCATGTTTGGCTGCATCAGGAGCGATATTACAAGGCGTTATGAAAAATCCTTTAGCTGACCCGGGGATAATTGGCGTCTCTGCAGGTGGCGGCTTGTTTGCGATTATCACTATGCTTATTTTTCCAGAGTATGGATATTTATTGCCTGTTGCAGCATTTTTCGGCGCTTTTTTAACTACTTTGCTTATATATGCATTAGCCTGGGACAAAGGCGCATCAACAGTAAAGATCATTTTAGCAGGTGTGGCAATGAATGCTCTCTTGGGTGCATTAATGAATGGTGTAATGGTGCTTTACAGCGATCGGGTGCAATCGGTATTATCATGGCTTTCAGGAGGATTGAACGGGAGAAGTTGGTATCATCTTGAATGGATGCTGCCATATGCAGTGCTTGGCATTATTTTATGCTTATTCGCAATTAAACCGGCTAATATCATGCTTTTAGGAGATGATTCGGCAAGGCTGCTTGGCCAAAATGTTGAGCTTATCAGGCTAATGCTCATCCTGCTCTCATCGTTCTTGGCAGGTACGGCTGTCAGTGTTGGCGGATTAATCGGCTTTGTTGGGCTGGTTGTACCGCATATGATTAGGCTGTTGATAGGAGAAGATTATCGATTTCTTCTGCCATTATCAATGCTTGGCGGCGCAGCACTTGTTGTCTATGCAGATACAGCAGCTAGAACACTTTTTGACCCGATTGAGCTACCGGTCGGGATTTTGCTAGCATGCCTAGGTGCTCCTTTCTTTTTATATTTGTTAAGAAGGAGGAGAATGGCGTAATGATTGTAGCGAATAATCTTCATTTTAAACAGGGTAATTTTGTAATTGAGGATTTATCACTTTCTTTTCCGAAGGGAGAAGTTACTGGGATTGTTGGCCCAAATGGCTCGGGAAAGTCAACTTTGCTAAAGCTGATTTCCCGTCTGCTCCAGCAGGATTCAGGGGCGATCTACATAGATGATCGCGATCTGCTCAGCTATAAACGAAAAGAGCTCGCAAGAAAAATGGCGATGCTTGTGCAGTTAAAGGAGGCGATGCCGAGTTTCACAGTGAGAGAGATGGTTTCATATGGCCGCACACCCTATCAAAATGTAATAAGCGGTAAAACTGATGAAGATCAACAGATTATAGAATGGGCAATGAAAGAAACTGGATTGACTCAATTAGAAGACAGGCTAGTCCATTCACTATCTGGAGGTGAGCAGCAAAGGGTAAGAATCGCTATGGCACTTGCTCAAAAAACGAATATTCTTCTATTGGATGAACCTACCACTTATTTAGATATAGGGCATCAAGTGGAGCTCATGGCATTGCTAAAAAGAATTAATCGAGAATTGGGGATAACAATTATTATGGTGCTGCACGAACTCCAATACGCCGCAGCATACTGTCATCACATGATTGTGATGAAACAAGGTAAGGCATTTACTTCTGGAATTCCAAACGAAGTATTGACCGAGGATTTACTAAAACAAGTTTACGAGATAGAGGCAAAAATTATTTACGATGGAAATTATCCATCAATTATACCTAAACAATATTAAGGGGGATTATTATGTACATTGTTACAAATACTGTTCATTTAAAACCGGGGAATGCAGACATGTTTATTGAAAGGTTCAACCGTGAAGGCAAAGTAGAGACAATGGAAGGATTTGTTGGATTAGAAGTTATGCTGACTGAGAATACAAAGGATTATGAAGAAGTAACCATTGTTACTCGCTGGGAAGACCCAACAGGGTTCAATGGCTGGATGAAAAGCAGGGAATTTAAAGATGCCCATGCTCATAGAGGCGGCATTCCTGAATTTATTATTAAAAATAAAACAACGTACTATCAAGTAAAAGTGCGGAGAAAGCCTGCGCCTGCTGAGAGAGCAATTGAAGCTTAAATAAAAATTTGATATAAAGGTGACAAAGAATCAGTAAATACTGGTTCTTTTTTCTTTTGTTCTCTTCAGTGAAAATAGCAATTTTAATTTTAAAATTAAAAAATCAATGATAGTATATTACATATATCAGATAATATTAAATTTTTAAACTATAAGGGGGCGTTTGCATGAAGGTTTCGCTTTTTGCCACTTGTTTAGTGGATATGTTTAATAGCAATGCCGGCAAGGCAACTGTTGAACTATTGGAGAGGCTAGGCTGTAAAGTAGATTTTCCTGATTCACAAGTATGCTGCGGTCAGCCGTCATATAATAGCGGATACGTAAAAGAATCGAAGGAAGCGATGAAGCGAATGATACATACATTTAGTGATTCACACTATGTTGTTTGTCCATCGGGGTCATGCGCTTATATGTTCCATGAGTATGAACATATTTTTAAAGGGGACTCAGTATGGGAGCCGAAAGCAAAGGCATTGGCAGAAAAAACATTTGAACTGACAGAATTTATTGTAAATACACTTGGGGTGGAGGATGTAGGGGCAAAATTGCAAGCAAAAGCAACCTATCACACATCCTGCCATATGACAAGGTTATTAGGTGTACGTGAAGCACCGATGAAGCTGTTAAGCCATGTAGAGGGATTGGAATTCACTGAACTTCCTAATAAGAGTCAATGCTGCGGCTTTGGCGGTACTTTTTCAGTTAAGATGGGAAAAATCTCAGAGCAAATGGTCGATGAAAAGGTCCAACATATAAATGAAACGGAATCAGATATACTAATCGGCGCTGATGCGGGCTGTTTAATGAACATTGGCGGCAGAATTGAACGGATAGGTGAACGAGTGAAGGTCATGCATATTGCAGAGGTGCTTAATAGCAGATAAAACTGTAAGCGGGGTGAATGAAAAATGCCGATGAAGATAGGTACAGATCAATTTAATGACAGAGTGGATTCCGGCTTGAATAACGCATTTATGAGAAGTGCTGTTTCTGGAGCTCAGGACAGGTTAGAGGTACGTAGACAAGATGCAGCAGCAGAACTAGGTGACTGGGAAGAATGGAGATCGCTCGGGGAGGAAATCAGGCAGCATGTACTTGCTAACCTTGACTATTATTTATACGAGCTGAGCGAAAATGTCGCGAAAAATGGCGGGCATGTCTTCTTTGCCGAAACCCCTGAAGAAGCGAATAATTATATAAAGGATATCATGAAGAAAAAGGATGCAAAGAAAGTAGTTAAATCGAAATCAATGGTGACTGAAGAAATTGACTTGAATAAAAACTTGGAATCAATCGGATGTGAAGTGATTGAGACTGATTTAGGCGAATATATTCTTCAAGTCGACGATCATGACTTACCTTCTCATATTGTTGCTCCGGCACTCCATAAAAATAAAGAGCAAGTAAAGGATGTTTTCACAAGAAAGTTAAACTATCAGGGCACTGACAACCCTGAGGAACTAACGAAGCATGCAAGGAAAATGCTGAGGCAGGAGTATTTGACAGCAGATGTTGGCATTACAGGCTGCAACTTTGCCGTCGCTGAAACAGGATCAATCTGTTTAGTGACTAATGAGGGCAATGCGGATTTGTCTACAGCATTGCCGAAAACGCAAATTACCGTTATGGGGATGGAACGGCTCGTTCCTACATTCGAAGAGTTGGAAGTTCTAGTAGGCATGCTTTCAAGAAGTGCAGTCGGGCAAAAGCTTCCTAGTTATGTAACTGTTTTAAGCGGACCGAAGGAAGAAGAAGCTGCGGATGGTCCAGAAGAATTTCATCTTGTTGTCGTTGATAATGGTCGTTCAAATATTTTAGGTAGCGAATTTCAGCCGATTTTGCAATGTATTCGTTGTGCTGCCTGTGTAAATGTATGCCCGGTATACCGTCATGTTGGCGGTCATTCATACGGCTCAATCTATTCTGGCCCAGTTGGGGCAGTATTAACGCCTCTACTAGGGGGCTATGATGATTACAAAGAGCTGCCATATGCATCTACACTATGCGGTGCATGTACAGAGGTATGTCCTGTTAAAATACCGCTCCATGATTTACTTCATAAACATCGGCAGGTCATAGTGGAAAAAGAAGGCAGGGCGCCGATTTCGGAAAAATTAGCGATGAAGGCATTTGGATTAGGAGCTGCATCTCCATCACTATATAAAATGGGTTCCAAGGTAGCCACCGCAGCTATGAACCCCTTCACTGACGGCAATCGAATCTCAAAAGGAGTTGGCCCATTAAAAGCATGGACTGAAATCCGCGAATTTCCGGCACCGCAGAAAGAACGATTTAGAGATTGGTTTAAACAACACAAGAAGGAGAATGCCGCAGATGACTGAGTTAATTCAAAATAGAGAGGCATTTTTAAAGAAAATTGCTGGACGCCTTGGAAGAAATCACCCGATCAGCTCAGTGGAGAAGCCAACATGGAGCTATCAGCCTCAAGACAAAGTGTTAAAGGATGCGACCGCTGACGATTTACTTGAAGTGTTAAAAAAACAATGTGTACTTATCCATACTGATTTAATCGTAACAACAAAGGGAAAGCTGCTCGAAACCCTTCATTCGAGAGTGACAGATTATGGTGGTGGACCAATAGTCACTTGGCATGATAACCGTTTTGCTGAATACGGGCTGTCCGACTTGTATGAACAATGGCCGAAGCAAGGGATAGAGGTTTATGAGTGGAATGCTGCAAAAGAAAGCGATAATATTCCATATGCAGAAAAAGCAAATATTGGTATAACGATTAGTGAATTGACTTTAGCAGAATCAGGAACAGCCGTTTTATTCAGCAGTAAAGATAAAGGACGAACCGTTAGCTTTTTACCAATGAAATCAATTATCCTTATTCCTAAGAGTTCGATTGTACCGAGAATGACCCAGGCCGCACGGATGATTAGGAAAAAAGCAGCAGAAGAAGGGGCAGTGCCTTCTTGTATAAACTTTATCACTGGGCCGAGCAATTCAGCTGATATTGAAATGAATCTAGTCGTTGGCGTACATGGTCCCATCAATGCAACTTACATTGTTATTGATGACATATAAGCTAGGAGAGCCATACTTCTAATGAAGTATGGCTTATTTATTTAATCCGCGTTTGATTTTGTTGATGCGATATAGCATAATTAAGAGTATGGATTTTTGAAATAAAAAAAAATTCGCATAATAAGTTTTATTATTATATTATGATATAATATTCAATGTAGAAATTTTTTATGATAAGGAGTAATCGCTATGCTGAAAGATCTATTTATTGGTCTATCCAAAAATCAGTTTCTTAATAGTGCTGCAAAAAAATACGGCCTAAAACTAGGTGCGCAAAGTGTTGTTGCAGGGACAAATATTGAAGAAGCGATTAATAGCATTAAAGAGCTAAATGCTCATGGTATCTCTTGTACTGTCGACAACCTTGGTGAGTTTGTTAATAAAAAGGAAGATGCGACAGCAGCAAAGGAACAAATTATTGCAGTGGTGGAAGCTATCCACGAGAGTAATGTTGATGCCCATATATCATTAAAGCCTTCACAATTAGGCCTTGACATCGATTACTCCTTTTGCTTGGATAATTTAAAAGAAATCGTTGGAAAAGCATATGAGTATGGAATCTTTATCAACTTTGATATGGAAGACCACGCTCGCCTTCAACCTTCTTTTGATCTTTTGGACGAGCTATCTAAAGAGTATGACAACATTGGTACCGTTATACAAGCCTATTTCTACAGAGCGGCAGAAGATATTGAAAAATATAAAAACTACCGTCTTCGTATCGTTAAAGGCGCTTATAAAGAACCAGCAGATGTTGCTTATATATCTAAAGAGGAAATTGATAAAAACTATATCAAATTAATTGAATACCATTTATTAAATGGTAAATTCACTTCAATCGCCACACATGATCACAATGTAATTAATCATGTTAAGCGTTTTGTAAAACAGCATGATATTCCAAATGAAAAGTTTGAATTCCAAATGCTTTACGGTTTCCGTAAAGAAATGCAATTTGAACTAGCCAAAGAAGGATATAACTTTACTACTTATATTCCATTTGGTGATGACTGGTACGGATACTATATGCGCCGTCTTGCTGAAAGACCACAAAACCTAAACTTAGTAGTTAAACAAGTATTTAATAAGAAAACGAATACATTCATTGGTGTAGCAGCTGGTGCTTTCCTATTGGGAAGATTAACTAAAAAGAATAAAGAAGATAAATAAAGGACCTGATTTCAGGTCCTTTTTATTTTAAGAGTTTTTCAATATCATCTTTAATTTTCTCAGGTTCTGTTGTTGGTGCATATCTTTCCACAACTTGTCCGTTTTGATCAACGAGGAATTTTGTGAAATTCCATTTTATATTTTTTGATAAAACGCCTTTTTTCTGATCTTTTAAAAAGTCAAATAGCGGATCGGCATTTTCTCCATTTACATCAATTTTTGCGAAAATCGGAAACGAAACACCATAATTTATTTGGCAAAATTCAGTCGTTTCATCAATATTGTCGAATTCCTGATTGTTAAATTGGCTGCATGGGAATCCTAAAATTTCCACACCGCTATCTTTATATGAATCATAGAGTTCCTGCAATCCTTTAAACTGAGGTGTTAACCCGCATTTGCTGGCTGTATTGACAATCAAAAGCGGTTTTCCTTCATAATCTTTGAGGTCCTTTATTGCACCATTTGTTTGCTTTACTTTAAAATCATAAACAGTCGTCATCTTAAGTAAACCTCCTAACGATTAAATGTTTCACAACTCCTATTGTAACGCAGATACTTCTAAAAGAAGAATGATTTGCTCTTTCATCAAACAAGCATCGATTCCGTTAATTCCTTCCTAACTCGTGTGATATGTTCTTCCATTAACATTTTCGCTTTTTCACTTTCGCCAGTGGCAATCGCTACATAAATCTCCTTATGTTCATTAATTGTCCCTTGTATTCGTGAAGGATCAGCTAAACGGTTTGTTCGTGTAACACGAATGGTTTCTTTCATATGTTCAGTTAAACTGGCAATTAATTGTATGAATACAGTATGATGAGATGCTTCCACAATGCTTAAATGGAAGTTTAGATCAGATTGAAGGCCTGCTTCATCACTATCAGCTTCTTCCATCATAAGCAATGTTGCTCTAATGCGGGCGAGGTCAACTGATGTTGCTCTGGAAGAGGCCATGGCTGCGCACTCTACTTCAAGTATGCGTCTTAAATCTAGCATTTCGTATATATTTGTGTGATCAGCATGATGAATAGTGCTCGTCACGTTTCTAGCCGGTATTAATTGGTCCAATGATTTAATATATGTGCCGCTCCCTTGTTTAATTTCAAGGACTCCCTTTATTTCAAACTTCCGCAAAGCCTCTCTTACCGAGGTTCTGCTGGAATTAAACAGGTTTGCTAATTCTCGCTCAGGTGGCAATCGATCACCTATTTGCAAATTTTTTGTAAGTATGTATTGTTCAATTTGTTCAGCAATGACTTTATATAGTTTCTTTTTCGACCCTGTCATTTACGTCACTCCTTCTTGTTCATCATACATAAAATGAGTGAAGTCTTCAATTTTAAATATTTTAATTATTGATTTTTTCTGAGTATTTAGTACAATGAGAACATATTAGACCAATTTTTAAAATATTCAATAATTGGTACGAGCATTGCTCGAGTGAATGTAAGTGAGGGAGAGAATAATATGCAAACAGCAGATGAGAATCAAACAGCAAAAGCTAATTTAGTAAGCGCTTTAAAAGCCTTTTTACGAGAGGAACAAGTAACAACAAATCAAACGATTTTAGAACTGCATAGTAAGGATGAATCCTATCATACGCCAAGCTTGCCTGATATTGTCGTGTTTCCTATGACAGCTGATGAAGTAAGCGGCATCATGAAGCTTGCTCAGCAATATCAAGTGCCTGTCGTGCCATTTGGAGTAGGGTCAAGTCTTGAAGGTCATGCAATCCCATATGAACATGGAATTACAGTTGATTTTACATTAATGAATAAAGTGCTAGAGGTTCGCGAAGAGGACTTCTTAGTCAAAGTGCAGCCTGGAGTAACACGTTCACAACTGAATAAGGAATTAAAAAAATATGGATTGTTCTTTCCGGTTGATCCAGGAGCAGACGCAACTTTAGGAGGAATGGCTGCTACAAATGCAAGTGGAACAACCTCAGTGAAGTATGGTGTTATGAGGGACCAAGTTCTCGATTTAGAAGTTGTATTGGCAGATGGGGAAATGATACATACGGGGAGTATGGCTGCAAAATCATCTTCAGGCTATCACTTGAACGGGTTGTTTGTTGGATCTGAGGGTACATTAGGCTGCTTTACAGAATTGACTTTAAAAGTATACGGCATCCCTGAATTTACAATGGCAGGAAGGGCGATATTTAAAACAGTTGATGATGCGGTGGGCGCAGTCGTCGGCATTTTACAAGCAGGCATACCTATTGCCCGTGTTGAGCTTGTAGATGAAGAGTCCATCCATCAAGTGAATCTATTTAGTGAAACCTCTTATAAAGTTCAGCCAACTTTATTTTTGGAATTCCATGGGAATGAAGCGGGGTTGCAGCAGGATGTAAACTTTATGAAGGATATAGTAGCTGATTTTAACTGTGATGGAATTGAGTTTGAGACAGATAACGCTGCCCGCAATCAATTATGGGAAGCGCGTCATAATCTCGCATATGCTTTTGTCCACGGCAATCCAGGCAAGAAATTAATGGTGACCGATGTGTGCGTGCCAATTTCTGAGCTGGCAGGAGCAGTTAATCATGCCCGCCAAGGCTTGCAAACGCTGGGATTGACTGGCGGGTTAACAGGGCATGTAGGCGATGGGAATTTCCATGCCCTATTGATGCTTGATTTAAGTAATCAAGAGGAAATTAAAAAAGCTGAACAGTTTAATGAATGGATTGTTATGTATGCACTTGAAAGAGGGGGTACATGTACAGGCGAACACGGAGTAGGAATCGGTAAACAAAAATATCAGGAAAAAGAGCACGGAAAAGCTTTGCTAGTGATGGAAAAAATTAAAGCTGCCCTTGACCCTAACTGTATTTTAAATCCAAATAAGATTGTTAAAACGAAAGGGCAGTGACCAACATGTTGAAAACTTTAGAAACAATCAGTAATATCGCAGGCAAATATTTTGCCGTTTGGGTAATGTTAGCAGCAGTCGTGGCATTTATTTTCCCTGATACGTTTTTAGTGTTTGGCGGATATATTACTATTCTATTAGGCGTAGTAATGTTCGGGATGGGGCTGACATTAAAAGCGGTTGATTTTAAAATTATTTTCACCAACCCCCTGCCGGTGATTATCGGATTAATTGCACAATTTACAATCATGCCATTAACAGCATTTGCAATAGCTTATTTACTGCAACTTCCGGCTGAATTGGCGGCAGGCTTAGTTCTTCTAGGTTCAGTTCCCGGTGGAACAGCATCCAATGTTATGGTTTATTTGGCCAAAGGAAATGTAGCTTTATCAATTGCAATGACTTCAGTGTCAACCTTGGTTGCGCCGATTGCAACACCGCTAATCCTATTAGGGCTTGCTGGGCAATGGATGCCGGTTGACCCTGTATCAATGTTTTTATCAATCTTCCAAGTCATCATTGTTCCAATAGTTTTAGGTTTATTAGTGAAGAAGCTGCTTCCGAATATAGTTGAAAAAAGCTTGAACATTATACCTTTAATTTCCGTTGTGGCAATCATTGTTATCGTAACAGCTGTTGTTTCCGGAAATTCTGAGAAAATTGCAACAGCCGGCTTCATCGTGTTTGTAGCCGTCATGCTTCATAATGCAGCCGGGCTATTCTTAGGCTATCTAGCTGCTCTTGCGTTAAAACTTGATGAAGGAACAAGAAGAGCAATCTCAATTGAAGTAGGGATGCAAAATTCTGGCCTTGGTGTTGCATTAGCAACAGCTCACTTTGCTCCTGCTGCAGCTATCCCAAGTGCACTCGGCGCCGTATGGCATAATATTTCCGGCCCAATTTTAGCAACATATTGGGCGAAAAGACCGGTAAAAGACCAGCCGGCATCCAAGTCAGAAAAACCTATTGGCCAAAGTAAACAAGCTTAATATTGAATGGATAGCTAATATGCCTACGTTGTGGCATGTATTAGCTATCTTTTTTGTATGTACTATTAATAGGGGAGTAGCTGATCGTCAAAAAAGTGCTCTCAGTTAATGATCAACAAAGAAGTTTCACAGAGATAAAAGCGATATATCTCTGTGAAGAGACGAAAAAAAAGAGTGTTCACAGAGATAAAACAGATATATCTCACTTAAGGCACCAAAAAATGAGAGCCGTCCATCACCGAATAATCCAAATAATAGGAGCACCAATGAATGCTCAGTTCCCAATAGCTTCATGAAGAAGCAAAAACAGCAAAGTCAGGGGTAAAATCCCTAGCTTTGCTGCTTTATTTGAGACATATTTTAAAGCCTATTGAACAATAGCAATAATGCCTTCTTCGTCGTCTAACACAAGTTCGATTCCTGCAAATGGGTCGCGATTTAAAAATTCTTCTAGCCATAATCTGAGTGCTTCGATCATGTTCGCCATAATTAAAACTTGCATGCGTCCATGAACATGCGCTTCTGCAGAAAACCCATAGTCATCATCGTACATTAGCTCAATTTCTACTTCTTCCAGCTTTACTTGTTTCTTGCGGGAAGTGTAGACACATAATGCATTGATGATATCTTGTTCAGGAATAATCAGTTTCTCCATGTATTAGGCTCCTGCTTTTTCTTTTTATCTTTAAGCATTGTAAATACTTTGCGGATAATCATAATCAAGAAGACGATGGCTAAGACGTTTACCATTAGTCCCAGGATATTGCCGAGCATGCCCATGCTTCCGAATAAACCGCCGAATAATAGACCTGCAAGACCACCTAGCATTAGGCCTTTCATTAATCCGCCAGACATGAAGCCACCTTTATTATTTGTTTGCTGCGTATTGTTTGCTTTGTTATTTTGTGTGTTTTGGTTGTTTTGGATGTTGGATTGATTATTTGAATTAGTAGTGCTCTTATTCAAATTCACACCCTTTTTCCCAGATTTATACGATTTTGCTTCAACTGTTGTTATTTGATCTTGGAAGATCGTATTTCCAACTGGTGAAAAAATTAAAGCTGCAGTTAACATTGCTGCAAAAACCTTTTTCATATTCCATTTTCCCCCTAAATTTCTATCATACTAGTAAATATTATACCAAAATATGAGCATGAAAGTGAAATGATAACCTGTTACCAGATTGAGTCATTTGTCAAATGTGTGAAATATAAGTATATCCATTTCTTTTAACCTTTTATCACATTACCTCACTTCATTGACAGCTTTCAAAATTGTTCGATATAATTTTGCGGATATATAAAATATTCAAAAAAGGGTGATATAGAGTGAAGCATCAATATACACGAGAATATGCACTTCAATTAGATGAGCAAGATCCATTGGCACAGTATCGTCACGAGTTTTACATAAATAAAAGTACGATCTATTTGGATGGAAATTCCTTGGGGTTATTGTCTAAACGGGCTGAAGCCACTATTCAAGAAATAATTGATGCCTGGAAAACGTACGGCATTGATGGCTGGACGGAAGGAGCCAATCCATGGTTTTATTTATCGGAGAAACTGGGAGAGCAAATGGCCCCTCTAGTTGGAGCAACTCCCGCTGAAGTTATTGTAACAGGATCAACGACAGTGAACCTGCACCAACTATTATCTACCTTCTATCGACCCACTGAAAAGAAAGCAAAAATCTTAGCTGATGAGCTGAATTTTCCATCAGACATTTACGCGATAAAAAGTCAGCTGAATATGAGAGGATTAGACCCGGAAAAGTATTTAGTGCAAGTGAAAAGTGAGGATGGTTATAGATTAGAAGAAGATGACATCATTGCAAAAATGACAGAAGACATATCGTTAATTGTTCTCCCGAGCGTATTATACAGAAGCGGACAAATTCTTAATATGAAAAGGATAACTGAAGAAGCGCATAAAAGGAATATCTTAGTTGCATTTGATTTATGTCACTCAATCGGTTCAATACCACCTGAATTAAGCAAATGGGACGTCGATTTTGCATTCTGGTGCAATTATAAACATTTAAATGGCGGACCGGGTGCTACTGGAGGAATGTTTGTCAATCAGCGGCATTTCGGCAATCATCCAGGTTTGGCCGGCTGGTTTGGTTCCCGGAAAGATAAGCAGTTTGACATGGACCATGAAATGAGTGTAGATAATGCTATTGGTGCTTTTCAGATAGGCACTCCAAATATATTAAGTATGGCTCCATTGGTCGGTGCTCTGTCTATGTTTAATGAAGTAGGAATGACTCACATTAGAAATAAATCTTTACAATTAACCTCTTATTTTATGGATTTAATAAGGCACGAGCTCAAGAATGAAGGCTTTGCTCTTAGAAATCCATTAGATGATACCCGTGCAGGACATATATTACTTCAGCATAAAGAAGCTGCAAGAATATGCAAAGCGCTTAAGGTGGAGGGAGTCATTCCCGATTACCGTTCACCTGACGGAATCCGGTTAGCTCCGGTTGCCCTTTATAATACATTTGAAGATGTCTGGAATACAGTACAAATTTTAAAAACAATTATGGAAGAAAAGAAGTATAAAAAATACGATAACAAACGCGGAGTGGTTGCTTAAGTCATGAAGGAAACTGAATGGATTGATATATCACAGCCTTTATCAAATAATATTGGCCATTGGCCGGGAGATACTCCGTTTCAATATGAAACAGCCTTTACAAAGAAAGAAACGGGTTCAGTCAATATCGGAAAAATTGTCACAAGTCTGCATACGGGGACTCATGTTGATGCCCCTTTTCACTTCGATGATGATGGAGAAAGAATCATTGATTTGGATATCAATATTTTCATAGGGCGAGCAAGGATCATTGATGTTTCTGCTTTTAAAGAAATTAATGTTGCTACTTTAAGCCAATTTGACTTAAGCGGAGTGACGAGACTTCTATTGAAGACGGCTGTTCCTAATCAGCCTCATACGTTCCCTGAGCAAATTATCCATCTGGATGCTCAAATTGCCCCTTATTTACAGGCGAGTGGCGTAAAGCTCATAGGGGTCGATGTCCCTTCAATAGATCCGCTTAACAGTAAAGAAATGCCTGCCCATCATGCGTTTCATCACCATAGAATTCATATATTAGAAAATATTATGATTGATACAGTTGAGCCTGGTGATTATGATTTAATTGCGTTGCCGCTGCCTTTAATTGAGGGAGATGGCAGTCCGGTCAGAGCTGTCTTAAGACGATGTTCAGAGAAAGGAAGATAATTAATGTCAAAAGAGAATGAAATCCAAGCAGCGGCATCAGAAAAAAGTATTCATACAGATTTTACTCACCGTATGACCTATGGCGAATATTTGCAGCTTGATCAGATTTTATCAGCACAGAAGAGATTATCCGGACATCATGATGAAATGCTGTTCATTATTATTCATCAAGTAACGGAATTATGGATGAAGCTAATCTTGCATGAGATTCAAGCTGCCATCCATTCTATTAAAAACGATGATCTTTCTACAGCTCAAAAGAGGCTGGCGAGAGTATCTAAAACACAATCACAAATTATTCAAGCATGGGATGTGCTTTCTACATTAACACCTTCTGAGTATATGGAATTTCGAGATTCTCTTGGACAGGCTTCAGGATTCCAATCTTATCAGTATAGAATGGTAGAATTTGCGCTTGGCTATAAAACGCCTCATGTATTAAAGATTTATGAAAAAGACGAAGCGCTTCATCAGCAATTACATGAGGCATATGAGGCGACTAGCTTATACGATGTGGCGATTGATGCTTTAGCTAGATCCGGATTGAAGATAGATAAATCTGTATTAAATCGGGATGTGACAAAACCATATAGCAGGAATGATTCTGTCCAATCAGCCTGGATGGAGGTTTACAAAAATCATAGTACGTATTGGGAGCTATACGAACTTGCAGAAAAATTAGTGGATATTGAGGATTGGTTTCAGCAATGGCGATTCCGTCATATGAAAACTGTAGAGCGCATCATTGGCTTTAAAACAGGTACAGGCGGCTCATCTGGAGTTGGTTATTTAAAAAAGGTTTTAGATCAGCAGTTTTTCCCTGAATTATGGGAAATCAGAACCCATTTATAACGGTTTGAGTAGTCTGAATTAACCGGGAGAAAATACCTTTCTATTGAAATGGAAATTGTATTTTCTCTTTTTTTTGTTCAATGTAAGGAATGTTATTATTCTAGTAAATATTATCAGACGAAGGTTGGGTCCATATAGAAAATAATTTTACGAACTATAGTTCAAAATAACTAAGACAACGACAGTGTTCGAGTAGTTTGTATAAAATTCGGAATATTTAGGTATTTTATCTCTTGTCTCTTTTTCCTACTATTAATATAATAAAAATGTTCTTATTAAAGAACAGAACAATATAGTAGGGAGGAGGGACATATAAAAAAAACAGCGGAAGTGGTAGGGAATCTATTATTCGTTATTTTATTAGTTCTTGGCCTTTTATCACTATATGCCATCATCCAAGGAGGAAAGGATTCGGGAACACCGCCCTCTATTTTTGGATTTAGTATGATGTCTGTCTTAACTGGAAGTATGGAACCGGATATAAAACCGGGAGATTTAGTTGTAGTGAAGGCTGCTGATATTGAGAGCATCCAAGAAAATGAAATAATTACATATAAAAATGGCAGTACTTTTGTTACGCATAGAGTGATAGATAAAGTAAATCTAAACGGACAAATCGTGCTGCAAACACAGGGGGATGCAAATAATATAAAAGATGAGGGACTGGTCATAGATAATCAGATTATTGGGTCTGTTCAATTCACAGTTCCAAAAGGCGGGGCTATTGCCCAATTTTTAATCAGTCCATTAGGTTTATTAATAGCTTTTATTCTAGTGATATGGCTGATTTTTTCGCATCAGGTAAAAAATTTTATTCCGAAGAGAAAGTTAGATGAGGGGGAAGGAAGTTGAAGAAAAAGCTTACACTTGGATCATTAGCGATGCTGCTAATAGCAGTTGCTATATTTGGAACGGTTGCGTATTTTTCAAAAAGCTTTACAAGTACTGGAAATACGGCTCAAGCGGCCAAGTTTAACGTGAACACTGTGAATGCACAGGGAGAAACGATTGGAGACGGACAGTTTGCGCTAGGCGAAAAACTCCTTCCAGGAATGGAGCCGATTAAGGTTTACGAATTTCAAATCCAAAAGAATGACACAAAGATTCCAGTCGAGTATAAAGTAGATTTAATTCCGTCAGGTGATTTGTTCCCGGCAAATGGAAGTTCGCCAATTGAGCTGAATTTGCAAAGGAAAGTTGATGGCAAATGGGAAGCAATCAATCATGAATCCACCTTTAGACCAGCATCTGATAACGAAGATTTTCGAATTTTTGCCAGTTGGCCTCATGGATCAAACGATATTGAGTTTCAAGGCAAGACTGGAAATATTAAATTAGAGGTTGTTGCTACTCAAGTGGATGAAGAGGAAGAAGGACCACCGTACTTTACAGGTGAAGTTGTTTTTAAAGCTACGCCAAATGGTTCAACGAGAACGACAAATAATAAGGAAGTTAATTTCTATACAAATTCGAATGGCAACAAAGTAATTGAAGTCTCAATGGGTGATGGCTCGGGAGACTTTGAAAATAAAGTCGGCAATTTTACGATAACTGAAAGCATCTCCGGCGGAGAAACATGGTATAGGGTAGTAACCGCAAAAGAATATTATGCAAATGATAAACAAGTATGGAGATTAACAGAGGATCGTGTAGACACTTCACAGCAAGGTGTGATCCATTTCAATAAAGGTAATAATACTTATTTAAAAATTGAATCATCAGCGTTATATAATTGGTTTGTCAATAACTAATCTCATATTGTTACTGGCTAACAGTGATGAAACAAATCACTGTTAGTTTTTTTGTTTTATTCGTGAAATTATGTAACCATGCTCATTAAATGATCTGCACACATATACTCTTATATTCACTAAAAATATAGGTTTTGCTTGTTTATTTAATTGGTGTTTAGTTCTGATAACGCGATAAACCGACTATGCTGGTAAGAATACTCAAATTTTTATCTTGACATCGGATTTATTGATTTATAGACTTATGTTGTGTGAAGAGTAAAAAAATATAGAAAACTCTACAAACTAGGAGGGCATATGAGTATATATCAGTTCGACCATCTTGTTCATTTTGTTGATCATCCACTGAATGCGATGGAGCAGCTTCGCCGTATTGGGCTGCATGTAGTGGAAGGCGGTAGACATGAAACATATGGTACGTATAATACGTTAAGCTATTTTGATTTAAGTTATATCGAGATTATAGGCACTTTCGATAAGAAGCTCGTTGAAGCAGCAGCGGGTATTGAACATAGCCTAAGAGAAACATTTGTTAATAGAAACTATGCGGAAGGGCTGACAAGAGTAGCTATCCGAACGAATGATATAGAAGCAGATGCAAAAAGGTTTAAAGAGAACGGATTAAATGTCAATGGCCCTCTGCCTTTAAGCCGACGGAGACCTGACGGGAAGTTAATCACCTGGAGATTATTATATGTGGGCACAAACCATAATACGCTTGAATTACCATTCTTTATCCAATGGGATGATGAAGATGAGGATCGTAAAGAAGAGCTGATTGAGCAATCAGTCATTGCAGAACATAGCAATGGAAATCTAGCAATAGATTCAATAGGCTTTGCCGTAGCGGATTTGCAACAAACAGTTGAAACGTGGACCCGCTACTTTGACCTTGAAAAAGGAGACAGCTTTATTGATGACCACTTAAATGCGAGCGCACAAACGCTCATACTGAAAGGCGGAAACCTTACGTTCTATTCACCGCTTGGGGAGGGGAAGGTAAAGGAGGTTCTTAACCAACATGGAGAGGCACCTTTTACTGTCGATTTTTCAGGTGCAAACCAAAAAGGGCAGTTTCATATACTGGGAGCTCAATACCGGTATATTTAGCAGATTAAGGGAAACAGGGGGATTTAAAGGAAATGATTAAAAAAAATAAACTGATTTTCATGATGATTTTATCTATTTCGATGATTTTTTTAGCAGCGTGCGGTGGATCTAGCAATTCTGAAGAAGCTTCTACAAACAATAAGGCAGATAAAAATGTCATTAAAATCGGCTATCAAAAAGGAAATACATTAAATATTCTTAAAGAAAATAAGCTGCTAGAGGAAGCGCTTGAGAGTGAAGGCTATAAAATTGAGTGGAAAATGTTTGTTCATGGAGGAGCGTTATTGGAAGGGCTATATTCTGGTGCAATTGACTTTGGCCATGCAGCTGATGGCTCTGCAATATTTGCTCAAGCTTCAGGCAAACCGCTCGTATATGTTGGTGCAGATGCCCCCAATCCTGAAGGTGTAGGATTAATGGTATTAAAAGAATCTGGCATTACATCGATTGCAGAGCTTAAAGGCAAAAAAATTGGAGTGCTGAAGGGCGGTAATCATCATTATTTAGCCATATTAGCTTTAGAATCGGCAGGTTTAACAGCAGATGATGTACAGTGGGTCTACCCAGAGGATGCAGCCCAGGGAAGAGCAATCTTTGAAACGAAGCAAGTGGATGCGTTAGCTTCCTATGACCCCTTCTTTGCTAGCGTGGAAACAGAACTGGATGTTCTTACATTAACAGAAGGAGAAAACTATAATTATCCAAACCGTACATTTTATTTTGCCACCCCTGATTTTTATGAGAATCACCTTGATTTAGTCAAAGAAATATTAGCAACAATAGATGAATCAGACAAATGGGCAAATGAAAATAAAGGAGAAGTAGCAAAGCTGATTTCTCAAGCATTAGGCATTGATGAAGCCGTCATTACAAAGCAAGTGGAACGCCGAACTTTCGGTGCATCAGGAATAACACAGGAAATTATTGATGCACAGCAGCGCCAGGCAGATAAGTACTTTGAAGTAGACCTTATTCCTGCAAAATTGGATGTCTCCAAAGACATGCCAATGAAATAAGTTGAAAATGTAAAGGAAATGATGAGATGAGGAAAACTTGGTTTAATCGGTTTCTACCGTGGATTATACCGATCATTATTTTAGTCGTATGGCAAGTTGTAGCAGCATTAGAAATTGTGACCCCATCTTTATTTCCTTCACCATTGAGCGTTTTAGTGAGCGGATGGCAGCTAACAGTTAGCGGCGAGCTATTTACTCATGTTGGTGCCAGCTTGTCACGTGCTGTAATTGGTATGCTGATTGGCGGTTTAATAGGGTTTGCACTTGGTATCATGAACGGCTTGTCTGATACTTCCTATCGTTTATCTGATACAACGATTCAAATGATAAGAAATATCCCGCATTTAGCATTGCTGCCTCTTGTGATTGTCTGGCTTGGAATAGATGAGAGTGCAAAGATATTTCTTGTCGTCTTAGGCGTTCTATTCCCGATTTACGTAAATACGTTTCATGGTATTCGCAACGTTGACCCTGGCTTAGTTGAGATGGGCAGAATGTATAAATTAAAAGGATGGAAATTATTTAAAGCGGTCTTGCTGCCTGGTGCCTTACCTTCTATATTTGTAGGCGTTAGATATGCTCTAGGGGTAATGTGGCTGACGCTCATTGTTGCAGAGACGATTCCCACTGAACAAGGTATTGGTTATTTAGCAACAAATGCACGGGAGTTTATGCAAACAGACATCATTATTTTGAGTATCATTATTTATGCGCTGCTTGGTAAATTAGCAGACCTCATTGCTCAGTTTGGTGAAAATCGCGCATTAAAATGGAATGCGAGCTACAATAAGGAACTTTAATGGAACGGAGGGATGAGCATGGAGCAGGCAGTTAAAATTGACATGATAGATGGCAGTAAATCCTTCGGTGAAAAAAATGTACTGAAAAAGATTAATCTAACAATTGAGAAGGGCCAGTTTGTCGCAATTATTGGGAAAAGCGGAAGCGGCAAAAGTACTTTACTTCGGTTAGTCGCTGATTTAGAGAATTTAACTAGTGGCGAATTATTATTTAATAACACACCATTAAAGGAATCAAAAGTGAATATCACGATGATGTATCAGGACTCCAGACTTTTGCCATGGAAGAAGATAATAGACAATGTCGGGTTAGGACTTGACGGGCAGTGGAAGGATAAAGCTGCTGGTGTATTGGATTCTGTTGGCCTTTTAGGCTATAAAGATGAGTGGCCTTCAACCTTATCCGGGGGACAAAAGCAGCGTGTTGCGCTTGCGAGAGCATTAATTCATGAGCCTTCACTGCTTATGCTTGATGAACCGTTAAGTGCTCTTGATGCTTTTACAAGGCTTGAGATGCAAAATCTCATAGAAGAAATATGGCAGAATAATGGTTTTACTGCGTTGCTTGTTACCCATGATGTACGCGAGGCGATTAGACTAGCAGATCGTATAGTATTAATTGAAGAAGGCCAAATTGCAATGGACATAGTAATAGATGCGCCAAGGCCCCGGCATTTTTCAGAAAATAATCTTGCCCTCTTGGAAGAACAAGTATTAGAAAGAATCATGTACGGCGAAGTACAGGAGAGAATGAAAAAAATAAAATAAAGAAGAGGCTGGGACATGACTAAATGAACGATTCTTAAAACCGAATAATTTCTAATTAAATAAAGCGATGAAAATAAATAAACCGAACTATTATACGAAACTCTTTCAGAATTTCACATAATAGATTGGTTTTTTCTTTGGCTGAAGTACTTCTGTCCCAGCCTATTCTCAAAATGCTTTAAAAAGTATAAATAAGAAAATTCAGTTGGATGCTCGAACCGCTAAAAAGCGAGTGGTAAGCCTCGGAGAATCACAAACCTTCATTATTTTTTTGAGATGAGTTTCTTATTTTAAAGAAATGGAGGCATGGAATAACCATAATAGGTGGATAAAAAAGATTATTAACAAGTTTAGAGTTTAGGCTTTTCGTTCGCTTTATTTTCCTATTATATTCAAGTATGCTTGTCATTAGATGATTATAGCGGGTAGGAGGAAACAGCATGAAAGACATATATAGCGATATTATACAGTTCAGAGGAACTCATTATGATTTTGGTGTAATGCAAGGGAATGTGTTGAAAAATTCCTTAGCGGTGAAAAACCGTGATGATCAGTGGAAAGTAAGAAAACCGCGATTTCAAATAAATGCAGCAGAAGCAAGACAAGCGATTCAGCGCTTTGCCCCCGGGGTTTGGGATGAAATCATTGGATTGCAGGATAGTTTACAATGGCCGATAGAAAAAGTATTGCAGGAATACGGCGGCTACAGGGTAAACTACGTCAAGTCAGGATGTTCTATTTTAGTTGGCGACCATTATTTAATTAGAAATTATGACTACCATCCAAAGACGTATGAAGGGCGCTATACATTATTTCAGCCTGCTGATCAGGGCTATAGCATACTTGGGCCGAGTCAAAGGGTAACCGGAAGAATGGATGGCATGAATGAAAAAGGATTATGTGTAGGCTATAATTTCATGAACAGGAAAAATCCAGGCGATGGCTTTATTTGCTGTATGATCGGAAGGCTCCTCTTGGAATCATGTGCTGATGCGGACGAAGCGGCAATGATGCTCAAGGAAATTCCGCACAGACATTCCTTTACATATGTAGTATATGATAGGGAGGGAAAAAGCTATGCAGTAGAGACTTCCCCAAGAGGCGTTGTCATAAGAGAAACGCTAGCTTGCACGAACCATTTTGAAATGATGGTGGAAGAAAACCGACGGCAGTTAACAGATTCTAAAAGAAGGCTGAGTATAATAGAAGAAAACAGGAGTAGTCTTGCAGATGCAAACGATGCTTTTCGCCTGATGAATGATACCGACAAAGGCGTTTTTTCTGATCTATATGGAAGCTGGGCGGGAACCATTCATACAACAGCATATTTCCCGCGTGAAATGAAGGCATGGATTGCGCTTGGTGGTAATCAGGAGCCTGTTGAGTTTGATTTTCACAGGTGGCTGAGCGGGCAGGATGTTGCAAAGAGCCGTATTACTGGTCAGGTAGATACGGATATTCCATTTTTACATATGGATGAGGGGGCGAATTGGTTTAGGAAATAGAAATGCTGGTGCTTTAGGTGAATAAAAGTGATTTATTCCTCTGAAGAGAGAGAAATGCTGGTGCTTTAGGTGAATAAAAGTGATTTATTCCTCTGAAGAGAGAGAAATGCTGGTGCTTTAAGTGAATAAAAGTGATTTATTCCTCTGAAGAGAGAGAAATCCTACTGTTTTAGGTGAATATAGTTGTTTATAAGTGTAAATGAAGCTAATCAGCAGGGAATGGACTATATCATTGGATCGTATATGACTTTGAATTTTGTGGGTTAACGAAATATGAAGCGAGCCATGTTTATGAACGGTTTAAATGGTGTATTGCGAGACTCTTACTCATTTTGAATTCAATCGTATTACTTATATTAGTTGTTATTTCGTTTATGTTGTTTAGTCATTTTGCTGAGATGTTGTGATGGGTTGAATAAAGAATAATGACTATACTTTAACGGATCTGAAGAGTATATTTTATTGGGCGGTGCTACCAGGAAGCGAAACAACCCTATTCGCTAAAAAAGGAGGGAGAATGATGCCAACCTGTCAAAACTGTGGCCAGCAATGGAGCTGGTTTACAACCGTAAAAAAAATGTTTACATTGAAAAAGAAAATGATGTGCCCTAATTGCCAAGCAGGACAATATGTAACAAGTGATACGCTGCAAAAAAACGGTATGGTGAGTATGATTCCATTATTCACATGGGTTCCGCTCAGCTCTTTTGGAGTGCCACTCTTAATTAGTGCGGCTGTTGTAATAATAGTAGTCTTAATTGTATTCGCTTTGATGCCAAAGCTATATAAATTAAGCAATGAAGAAGACCCATTATGGTAAGAAAACAGACGAAAGATTCTCGTCTGTTTTCTCATGATAATGATTTATCGATTCACATAATATAAGGTGATTGTTAAAAAGAACAATGGTACGCCAACGATCATTGATAAGGCTGAGATAAAGCGCTTAACCCGATCTTGGTTTTTAAATAGGAAGTGCAGGATAGAGTAAAATAAGATGCCGAGCCCTCCACCAGCAGTATTTAAAATCACATCATCGATATCAGAAGCGCCGATAGCAAAAATAAATTGAATAATTTCTACGCTTATACTTATGTATAATATCGCGCAAAAAACTTTCATGGCACTTCGATTTTTAGCAAATAGCATGAAGTAAATACCGGCTGGAATAAATAGGAGCACATTACCCCACACATTTACATCCACGCGCTTTGTGCGAATCCCATCATACACATTAATATATTCAGAAATGGTCGCAAAAGGAATTAGGTTAATACTGCGATAATCTGCACCAGTTCTAATAAATAGAATCGTTATTAATAAAAATAAATAAAAGATCAGCATGAACCAAAACATGGTTTTAAGTAAATTTATTCGTTTCATTTAATACATCCTTACCAATGTTAAAAAATCAGAGGTAGAACGATCTGGAAGAAAAGAGTGTTCTACCCGTTTTAATTTGTTATCTTTTTCTTTAAACCTCTCTGCGCATCGCTTTTAAAACATCAACTTTTGTTGCCCGTTTAGCTGGACGCAAACCGGAGAAAATGGTAACCAATAAACAAATGGCGATACTTATTAATGTTAATGACCATGGAATATACGATAGCATTAACCCTTCAGGCGCTGCATCTTCAAAGGCTGCCTTTAAAATGTATGGAAGAGCGAGATTGACAAGATAGCTTATTCCATAAGCAACAATTGTTCCAAATGTAGCACCAAGCAAGCCAATATAGCTGCTTTCTAATAAGAAGATATTTTTAATTGTTTTTGGATTGGCACCGATCGCTTTCATGATACCAATATCTGGAGCACGCTCTGTTACTGCCATTGTCATCGTGTTATAAATACCTATAGAAGCAATTATAAGTGCGATTGTTCCAATGAAGATTAAGCCAATTTTCATAATAAGGAAGATGGCATTGATTTGTTTCATTTCACTTGCAACGGAATAAACCATGTAGTTTTTATCTTCCAGTTGAGTCGTGATGTCGGTAACAGCTTGGACATTGTTCGCGTACACTCTAATATAATCATAGGTTTTTTCGGCATCTGCTTTTATTTCTCCGCCATCATACATTTCAGAAGCGCCGCCTTTTACGCCAGTAAATGCTTCAACATCCTTTAAAATGCTTTCTGAAATGAATACATGTGATTCCCTCATCCATTCTCTTCCAGGCTGTTTTGCTATCCCTACGACTTTTAATGGAATCGTTTCTGTTATTTCTTTTCCGTTTTGATTCTTGATAACTGTCATATTGACTGTCGAATTTAACAAATTGCCATTATAGGCATATTCTTTTTTAATGGTGCCATCTTCTTCATAAGCATCGACTCCATCTGGTACACCTTTCATTAATTCTTTAGCAAAATGGTAGCCTACAACGACTTCATTCTCTTTTTCTGGTAATCTGCCAGATGAAAGTTCGAAGTCAGCTTTCATTTCCGACGGAAAATGAGTGACGATTGCTTGTGTTGAAGCTTCATAGCCGTCCACTTCATAATTTGGCCATTGCTGCAGTTCGTTTCTTCTAGTAACTGCTTTTACTTGTTCTATATTTTCAAGGAATGCTACATCCTCATCAGTTAGGCTTTTCATATTCGCCTTTTCATCTTCTTTTCCAAACACTTCAACTTGTGTAACCATTTGATTTTCCATCATGTCGGAAATAATAGATTTATGAAGACCGAATCCAACGGAAGCTAGGACGATAAGAAATGCACAGCCAATGGCTGTTGCTAGCACGGTCATGAATAATCTTGATTTATTTTTTTTCATATTTTGTCTAACAAACCTAAATTGGTCTTTAAATGTCATAGCGCTACACCTTCCAATACCTTTCCATCTGCAATTTCAATGATTCGATGCCCGATTTTAGCTACTTGTTCATCATGAGTAATAATCAAAAAGGTGATGCCTAAATCTTTATTTAATTGCTGAATGAAATGCAGTAAATCCTTCTCTGTATCACTGTCTAAGCTGCCAGTAGGTTCATCAGCTAAAATGAGCGGGGGATTAACAACGAGAGCCCGCGCGATGCTGACCCGCTGCTGCTGGCCGCCTGATAATTCACTAGGATAATGGTCTTTATAATCTTCTAATCCAACCCGTTTTAATGTTTCCATCGTTTGTTTCTTTCTATCAGATTCATTGATTCCTTTAAAAATTAAAGGCAGTTCAACATTTTGAAAGGCAGTCATACTTGGTATGAGCTGAAAGTTTTGGAAGATAAATCCGATGGTTTCTAAACGGAAATCAGCAAACTTGCTTTCGCTTAATTCACTGACTAATTTCTCATTAATCCAGACTTCCCCATTAGTCGGTTTAATAAATCCACTAATAATATTCAGCAAAGTAGATTTGCCAGATCCGCTTCTGCCAATGATCGTGACAATTTCTCCTCTGTTAATGTTAAATGAAACATCTTTTAAGACAGGGATAATATTTTTTTGATTTTTTTTACCTATCTCAAAAGCATGACTAACCTCTTTAATTTCAATCAATTAAAATGACCACCTTTTTATTAATTTTTTTAACTAATCTATTAGACGATTCGTAAGAAGCTAACCACTACACATATTTTTAAAATTTTTTTTAAAAAAAGGCGTAGTAGGTTTTGAAAAGAAGGAAAAACTGTATGATGGAAGGGTTTGTTCATCATATTGAAATATTGTAGAGCAAGAAAAAGATTAGATGTATGATACACTTTAACTAATAGAATCTAGAAAATTGGGGTGTACATAGTGAAAACGGTATTAGTAATTGGTGCAGGGGTAAATGGTCTTTCAGCCATGTATGAATTGCAAAAGTGGAAAACCGAGAATAGCTCTGATGTAAAGCTTGTGCTGGCTGAAAGCTCTGATCAATTAGGCGGTAAGATTCGGACTGTAGAAGAGGATGGTTTTATAATGGAAGCCGGTGCCGATTCTATTGTAACAAGAAAGGCAATGGATATGAGCTTTCTGGAGGAGCTTGGGCTTAAAGAAGAGGTTATTCATAATGCAGCAGGACGGTCATATATTTTTTCGGAAGGGGAATTAAAAGGCATTCCGGCTGATGCGGTCTTTGGCATACCCGCAAGTATTGAATCTTTGGCAAATACCCCGCTTGTATCAGCAGAAGGAAAGGTAGAAGCGTTAAAGGACTTATATACAGCGCATAACCCCTTTACAAAAAATGATAGCATCGGAGCGTTTTTGGAATTTTACTTTGGAAAAGAATTGGTAGAAAAGCAAATTGCCCCTGTTTTATCGGGTGTATACTCCGGGAAACTCAGCGATTTAACAATCGCTTCAACGCTTCCGAGCGTTTATGATTTCAAGGAAGAGTACGGTAGCATTATAAAAGGCTACGCTGCAAATAAGGAAAAATATCAAAGCAGCGGCGATAGGAAATTCCTTTCTTTTAAAAGAGGATTAAACACGTTAATTCATGCATATGAGAGAAAACTAGAGGACGTAGAAATTTTAAAAAACAGAAAAGTGACTTCATTAACCAGGACTGGCGAACAATATGAAGTGGTGTTTAATAAGAATGAAAAATTGAACGCTGATTATGTTGTGTTAAGTATCCCGCATCAAGCGGCTAAAGAAATTATTGGCGATAACCATATCCAACAGCAATTGGCTAAACTAAATAATAGCTCTTTAATTAGTGTGTACGTTGGCTTTAATGTGCCGGATGACATTTTGCCTGCTGACGGCACAGGCTTTATTGCAGCAAATAATGCCGAACTCTCATGTAATGCCTGTACGTGGACAAGCAGAAAGTGGATACATACATCAGAGGCACGAAATTTATTAGTAAGGCTATTCTATAAAAGCAGCAATCCATCATTCGCAAAAGTGAAGGAAATGAGTGAAAAGGAATTGCTGGCGCTCGCACTTGTAGATATCGAAAAAAGCTTGCATATAAAAGCTGAACCAATATCAAGCGAGGTCACTAAATGGACAGAGCAAATGCCAACATACATGATAGATCATCCACAAACAATCGCACAGTTGGAGGAACTATTGGCAGTAACCTATCCAGGCGTATATATCGCAGGCAGCTCTTATTACGGCTCCGGCATCCCGGATTGTATTGAAAATGGAGAAAATGTTGCTCGGGATATTATTAGGAAGTTGTGAATGGAAAACCCATTTTTGTAACGGGGGCATAGTGAAGAAAAAGTGATAATATAAGAATTAAAACCCCTTTTGTAAAGGGGTTTTTTCGTAATGTGAAATTGGCTCCAGTCTGCCCACTCGGTTAGCTAGCCATCCATCCATATACAGCCCAAGTCGAGGTAGGCATGTATTTGCTTCTAAAAACGTAAATTAGGGTCATCTTTTTTTCGAGCCAATTTGTATCGACAATTAAAGGTCAATGAATTTTAAATAGAAAATAAAAATGATTAAATTATGGGATTGGAACTTGTCCTGTTTTAAATTGGAAGTTTCTTTTACAATAGGGATAGCAAGGTGAGAACACATTATATTACTGTCCGAACAGAGCATAAAATGACAGGAATAAAAGATTCTACCGTAATAAGATAATGATGGGGAGTGAAGAAAATGACTTGGATTCGAGACATACAAAGAGCGATTGATTATATTGAGAATCATTTGCTAGAAAAGATAAAAATTGAGGATGTTGCAAAGGAGGCAAATGCGTCGATATTTCATTTCCAAAGAACATTTACTATGCTGACGGATTGTTCCGTTGGAGAATATATCAGGCGAAGGAGATTAAGCCTGGCTGCAAAGGAGCTATCCCAAACCTCAGGAAAAGTAATTGATATTGCCTATAAGTATGGATACGATACCCCGGAGTCATTTTCGAAAGCTTTTCGAAGGCAACATGCTATGTCACCGTCTGACGCTAAAAAGTATAGAGGCAAACTACAATTATATGATCGCCTAATTATTCAGGTGATACTGAAGGGAGCAGAACCAGTGAAGTACAATATTGTTGAAAAAGAAGCATTTTCAGCTATGGGCATTAAAAGGACCTACTCATTAAAAGGGAATGAAAACTTAATCGAAATTCCAAAGCTATGGAATAAAGTAAATCATGATGGCACAATTGATAAGCTGTGCAAACTGAACGACGGGAATATTAAAGGTGTTCTTGGTGTGTGTGTAGACGAAGGAGAGGCTGAAGGAAGTATTGATTATTGGATTGCTGTTGAATCAACAGAGGAAACATCAGCACAATTTGAAAAAGTAGAAATTCCAGCATCCAAATGGGTTGTATTTGAAGTTAGCGGCGAAATGCCGGAAGCAATGCAAAGCACGTGGAAAAAAATATTCTCAGAATGGTTTCCAACGAGCGGCTACGAGCATGCAGGCACGCCAGAGATGGAAGTATACCCTGAGGACGGATCTGATTCCAGCGAATTCTACTCAGAAATATGGATACCGGTAAAATAATTTACCGTCAGCCTTAATCCCGCCTTTTGGTTAGGCGGGATTTTTTCTGTGAGCATGCCCTATGAATGATGAAAAAAGACGAAGCTTTTTCTTCGTAGTTTTGAAGAAAGAGTCCAATAAATCTTCTTAAACAGGTAAAATAGTGGATGTGAAATCGCCCGTTCGCTGCGCAAAGGTCCACAGAAGGTAGAAGAAAAGTCATCTCATCGCCCGTTCGCAGTGGAAAGATCTGCAGAAGGTAGAAGAGAAGCGTCCTCATCGCCCGTTCGTTGCATAAAGCTCCACAGAAGGTAGAAGAGAAGCGTCCTCATCGTCCGTTCGCTGTATAAAGCTCCACAGAAGGTAGAAGAGAAGCGTCCTCATCGCCCGTTCGTTGCATAAAGCTCCACAGAAGGTAGAAGAGAAGCGTCCTCATCGCCCGTTCTCTGCGCAAAGATCCATAGAAGGTAGAAGAGAAGCGTCCTCATCGCCCGTTCGCTGCGCAAATGTCCTCAGATGGTAGAAGAAAAGTCATCTCATCGCCCGTTCGCAACGCAATAATCCTTAGAAGGTAGAAGAGAAGTCAATACATCGCCGATTCCCTATTAAATGATTCGCAAATGGTCGAAAAGGAGACGTCAAATTACTCGTTCGAATAATAGGCAGCTAGACTAACACCTACCACCGAGAAGTGGATGAGAGAAGCGTGCTTTACGAGAGACAAAATCAATATAGGAAAAAACCGACATCCAGAAGAAAAAATGTACTTCCGAACACCGGTTTATAATCATTATGCGCTAGTTGTCGAACGATTGTCCTGCTGCAATACAAACTGGTTTCTGCCTGCCCCTATACCTGCAAAAGTAAATAGGACCGCAATCATAATCAAGAGAATAAGAGGGATTGACCAGCTATGAGTGATGTCGTAAATATATCCAAGTAAAGAAGGGCCGATTGCTGCAAGTAAATAACCAATCGATTGCGCCATTCCGGATAAATCAGCTGCTTGTTTTGCGTCTGTTGCCCTTAGGCTGATTAAAGTTAAAGAGTGGCTAATAGCAGCACCAAGCGCCAAGCCGACTAGTAGAATACTCATCATGATTACCGGAAATTGTTTTCCGAATAAGAGACCGACTAATCCCGCAATCATCGTTGCTCCGATGCCAAGAGCAATCCCTTTTTGATGGGAAAGTCGATCAGCGATAATAGGGATCAAAAAACTGGTCGGCAGTCCGGCGTATTGCATAACGGTTACCATCCATCCGGCAGATTCAATAGTCATGCCGCGATTTGTTAATAATTCTGGCAGCCAAGTGCAGAAGCTGAAAAACACAAAAGATTGCAGCCCCATAAATAATGTAATCTGCCATGCAATGGGTGATTTCCAAAGTGAAGAACGAGACCGTACTAATGTAGCTTTCTTTTCTTGATGGGGCTGTTTTTTAACATGCGGGAGCCAAAATAAGATTGCCAATACAGTTAGAATTGCCCACATATTCAACGCTGACGGCCATTCCAACGAACCATGTGCCAAAGTAATGCTAATGCCAGGAGCAAGTCCGGCAAAGATGCCCATCGATAACGTATACACACCAGTCATCAATCCAACCTTTAATGGATAATTTTCCTTCACTAAACTAGGAAGAAGCACATTGCAAATGGCTATCCCGACACCTATAAAAATCGTTCCTAAAAATAACAAGAAGAGAATGCCGGAAGAACGAAGCATGATGCCTGTCCCTAAAATAAGCAAGCCAAGCAAAACAGCGATTTCACTGCCGAATTTTTTCGAAATTTTTGGAGCAAATGGCGAAATACAAGCAAAAGCCAGCAATGGCAGGGTAGTTAATAAGCCGGCGACACCATTAGAAAATCCTAAATCCTCCCTAATGGAGCTTATAAGCGGACCAATGGACGTAATCGCCGGTCTCAAATTAAATGAAACAACAATAATTCCGAAAAAGAAAAATAATTTCCGTCTAGCTTCTGTATGAACTAGAGCCATAATTAAACTCCTTTATGTAGATGTAATAATTTTGAAGACGGATATATTATAATGAAAATTCAGATTTTTGTATAGACCCATAAAAAAAGGAGGCTTATTCAAAAAAGTCTCCTCGAATGTCTCTTTAATTTTTTCCTTTAGGCGTAGCCATAGTTCTGTAAATTTGGGTTGTCATACTTCCCTGTACAATATTTTCAATAAAGAAGTCGCTGATCATTTTTTTATAATCCTCATCTTCAAACATCTTTTTATTTTGCAGCTCCATTTCTGCTAATCCTTCATACTTAATTAAAAAGCTGTATGTATGGTCATTGCCGCTGATTGGAGATAAAATCTCAATCTCATGACTAAAATTCTCATTGCGGAAATTTTTAATGCAGTTTAGATTTTCTAGTGCTTCTTGAAATTGCTCCTGTTTGATTTGAAATGTTTGATAAACATAAACGGTCATCTCTAACGCCCCTACTAAAGATTTTTATGAATATTTTATTTTGTGCTGTATTAAGCATGCTTATTCAATAAAGACAAAATATGCTCATATTAAATTATAATATTCTTTCAATTATGAAAATATTGTGATAGTATGTTGTTAATTACAGTATTACTAAAATTAATTATTGTATTAATTAAAAAAATATACTTATACTGTAAAGGAGTTAAATATGGATGAAATTTACAAAAAGATTAAAGAATTAAGGATTCAAAACGGTCTGACACTAAAGGATTTAAGTGAGAAAACAGATCTTTCAATCAGTTTTCTGTCACAAGTAGAAAGGGGAGCTTCTTCACTTGCAATAACTTCACTAAAGAAAATTGCTGATTCTTTAAATGTGAAGATTACTGACTTTTTTGAAAATGAACCTAATCATTCTTATTTGGTAAAAGAAGGAGAACAAAAACCATTTAAAATAGAAGGTTCAGCATTTACTTATACACGATTGAGCGGTCAGTTTTCGGGAAGAACGCTAGAACCAATGATCGTTTCTTTAAAGCCTAACCAATCTTCCATTCAGCAATATAGCCATCCTGGTGAGGAATTTTATTATGTATTAAAAGGTGCTGTCATTTTTACGGTTGATGGAACAGACTATTTTATGAAAAAGGGAGATTCAATCCATTTCCCTTCTAGTTCTCAGCATACAATGGAAAACCCTTTAAGTGATGAATCAGTCATTTTATGCGTGTTAACACCAGTTATTTTTTAACAATAATAGGAAGGTGAAAAAGATGAGAGTAGCAACAGATATTGGCGGAACATTCACAGATTTAGTATACGTGAATGAAGATGGTGAAATAGGTGTCGCAAAAAGTCATACTACACCCCCTAATTTTGAAAAAGGTGTAATTGATGTCGTAGAAAAGAGTGGTGTTGATTACAGTGATATTAAAACATTTATACATGGAACGACAGTCATAATTAATACGTTAACAGAAAGAAAAGGTGTAAAAACAGGACTAATTACAACTAAAGGCTTTCGTGATGTTCTGGAAATTGCCCGCGGAAATCGGCCAGATCTATTTAATTTAATGTACCAGAAGCCACAGCCTTTTGTAGAAAGGTTTTTACGTCAAGAGGTTGAAGAAAGGCTTAACTATAAAGGTGAGGTTGTTACACCTTTGCGTGAGGAAGATGTTACTACCATAATTCAATACTTCAAAAAGGAGAAGGTTGCTGCTATTGCAGTTTCATTTATGCATGCATATATTAACCCGATTCATGAAGAGAAAGTAGTTCGGATGGTTAAGGAGCTGTGGCCGGAGGTGGCTATAACAGCTTCTCATGAAGTAACGAAAGAATGGCGTGAATATGAGCGAACGAATACAACTGTATTAAATTCATATGTAAAACCAATCGCTGCATCCTATGTAAACAGATTAAATAATAAATTGGAAGAGAAGAAAACTTATAGCCAAAACTATATCATGCAATCAAATGGTGGAACAACAACATTTGAAAACGCAAAGGTAACGCCGATAAATATGGTGGAATCAGGCCCGGTAGCAGGGATTTATGGAGCTGCAGTGCTTGGAGAGTTAATTGGTGAAAAAAATATTATTGCGTTTGATATCGGCGGAACGACTGCTAAATGTTCATTAATTAATAATGGAGAAGTAAAAGTATCTACGGATTATTATATTGAGCGAGATGAGAGAAAGGCTGGCTATCCAATTAAAGTTCCGGTTGTTGATATTGTTGAAATCGGGAATGGCGGCGGTTCTATTGCTTGGATAGATGATGCCCGATCATTAAAAGTAGGGCCTCAATCTGCCGGTGCATTGCCAGGACCAGTAGCATATGGACAAGGAGGGATAAATCCAACCACAACTGACGCAAATTTAGTCATTGGGAGATTATCACCTGATAATTTTGATTATTCTGTAGATATGGAATCGGTTAAAGCCGCGATTAGGGATAAAATCGCGAATCCATTTGAGTTAAGTGTTGAGGATGCTGCTTTAGGAATCATTCGGATTGCCAATTCTAATATGCTTAATGCGCTTAAGCTGATTTCTATTAGGAAAGGTCATAATCCGAGAGATTTCACGCTAGTTGCCTTTGGTGGCGGCGGTTCAATGCATGCTCCAGCTCTAGCAAAAGAACTTGGCGTGAGAAAGGTTATTGTTCCTGTAGCTTCTTCTGTATTCTCAGCTTGGGGAATGCTGATGACAGATTTAAGGCATGATTATATTCAAACCTTTATTAGACGCCTGAACAGTATTGATTTGAGAGAGATGAATGCTGTGTGGGAAAAGGTAGAAATGGATGCCTACACTCAATTTAAGGGTGAAGGCATAGATGAGAGCAACGTGTTATTTTCCCGATTTGCTGACATTCGTTATTTAGGGCAGGAACATACAGTTAAGGTACCCGTACCGTCGGGAGACTGGACAGCAGGTACGATAGAAGAAGTGATTAATAGCTTCGAAGATTTACATGAACAGCACTTTACATTCAAGTTAGAGGGTACTGCAACTGAAGTCGTTAACATTCATTTAACAGCTTTCGGAAAAGTTTTTAAACCGGAATTGAAAAAAATAGATCAGAGAGGACTTTCTCTCGAAGAGGCAATGATTCATATACGCAAGGTTTATTTTGAGGATCACGGTTGGATGGATACGAAAGTTTATGAGAGAAATAAGCTGGGGACGGATGCAGTAATAGAAGGACCAGCAATTATTGAAGAGCCGTCAGCTTCTACAGTGATATATCCGAAGCAAGTTCTAACTATAGATGTTTATGGAAATCTAGTGATTGATACGGGGGTGCAATAATTATGGCGCAGACTGTCAAGGTTGATCCGTTTACACAAGAGATTGTCAAAGATTCACTCATTGCAATTGGAGATGAAATGTTTATTGCTTTGGCAAAGACTTCTATGAGCCCAATCATTTATGAGGTGCTTGATTATGCAAGCGGCTTGCTGGACAGCAAAGGCCAGCTGCTTACACAAGGAAATGGTGTAACTGGCTTTATAGGCATGTTAACATTTATGGTAAAGCAAACTTTGGAAAAGTTTGGGGAAGGCGACCTGAAGCCTGGAGACATAATTATCATTAATGATTCATATGGAGGCGGAGGTTCTCATTTATCTGATGTCGGATTAGTTATGCCGATATTTCATGAAGGAGAAATAGTGGCGTTTTCCGCCAATAAGGCACATTGGACCGAAGTGGGCGGGAAGGATCCAGGCTCTTTCAGTAATGATGCAACAGATATTTTCCAGGAAGGCATGCAATTTCCTTGTGTAAAATTATACGATGAAGGAACGATTAACCAAGCACTAGTTGATATTATTAAGGCGAATGTAAGGTTTCCTGATTTGTCATTAGGTGATCTATGGGCACAAGTGGCAGCATTGAAAACCGGAGAAAAGCGTGTGAAAGAGCTATGTGACAAGCATGGAAAAGAAACTATCCTAAACTCTATTGATTACTTGCTTAATCATGGTGAAGCTCTTGCAAAAATCGGTTTGCGTAAATTGCCGCAAGGAGTTTTTGAATCAGAAGGGTTTATTGATGATGATGGCTTCGGAAATGGACCTTTTAAAATAAAAGTTAAGGTAACAATAACAGAGGAGAAATTTATAGCTGACTTCCGTGGAAGCCATCCTCAAGTACCTGGACCTGTTAACTGTTCCTATACTGCGCTAGTTTCTGCGGTCCGAACAATTTTCCTGGCGTTGACGAATCCTTCGCAGGATGCTAACGAGGGAGTGTTTAGGCCATTGGAAGTAATAACAGATAAGGGATCTATTCTTTCAGCAGAACGGCCAGCTCCAGTATCAATTTATTTCGAAAGTATGCAGGCAGGAGCAGATTTAATTTGGAAATCATTGGCGCCGCTTGTTCCTGAACGACTCACGGCAGGGCATTTATTGTCTGTTTGCTCGGTCGTTTTATCAGGAAATCATCAAGATACTAATGAACCATTTCTTATTGTTGAGCCTTCAGTTGGAGGCTGGGGAGCTGGGGAAGGACAAGATGGAGCGAGAGGACAATTTTGCATAGGTGATGGCGAAACCTATAATGTGCCAATAGAAGTGGCAGAAACTCGTTATGGAATCATGGTAGATGAATATAGCCTTCGCAACGATGGAGCCGGGGCTGGGAAGTATATTGGTGGTTCAGGGGTAATTCGTTCTTATAGGGCGATGTCGGATAATCAAAGTATTTCTGTTACCTTTGGACGAAATAAATTTGCCCCTTGGGGAAGTAATGGTGGTAAAGATGGATCAGCAAATGAGTTCATCGTCGAGAAAGCAAATGGTGAAAAGGATGGTCCATATGGAATTTATGCAAGGTATCCACTTAATAAAGGTGATGTAGTAAAGCTAATTACCGCCACCGGTGGTGGTTATGGTAATCCGTTTGAACGTTCTCCTGAAATGGTATTAAATGATGTGAAAAATGGATACATTTCATTAGAGCAGGCCAGTGAAGATTTTGGGGTTGAAATTGATAAAGATAGTTTTGAAATATTACAGATTAATAGAAAGTAATTATTAAGGAGAAAGAGATGGAAATCATTAAACTGAAAGACTTACTTAATAACGGTGAACATCAAACAGTATTAAGCTTATTTAATCAAGATGTGAAAGATGGAAGGATCACAATGGGAACAGCAACGATTCTGCCAGGAGAAAGAGTACCAAAAGAAGGTGCGTCAAAACATCGTGAGAATGAATATTCAGTAATTGTAAAAGGATCAATTGTTACAAAAACGGGCGGTAAAACGGTAATTGTCAAAAGCGGAGAGGCAACATTCATTCCTGCATGGCAAGAGCATGTTTCTTATAACGAGAGCGAAGAAAGCTGTGAAGTTGTGTGGGTACTCGTTGGCTGAATAAAAAACCCTGAGGTTTTCAGGGTTTTTTTAACTAAAAATAACAGAATATTAAAAATATACAAGGTGGAGGAAAAAAGGATGGCAGAAAATAAGATTAAAGACGAAGCGTTAGTTCCCGTACCATTAAATGAAAGGCAGCACTGGATTACACCTGCAATGATCTTCGGGGGATTGGAATTTTCTATTCCAGTGTTAATGGTTGGAGCTACATTGGCTGCGAGCTTTGGGCTTGGGCAAGTATTCCTTATTCTAATTGTCGCAATGTTAGTCGTTCAGTGGATTGGAAATGCATTACAAGGCCATATTGGTGCCAAGACAGGTCTATCCTCTTCAGTCATTGCTAGAACAAGCTTTGGATCAACACAAGCCCGGTTTATTGTAGGATTTACCATATTTTTTGTGTCAATGGGGTGGTGGGCAGTACAAACAGCAGTAGCAGGGAATGCACTTTCAGCTATGATTGGTATCGATTATACTAACAATTGGCTCGCGTGGGCAACTGTAACTACGTTGGCCGGAATTTCATTTGCTATACCTTCAATACTAGGATACTCTTCGATGAAGTGGACAGATTATATCGCCGTACCAGCTGGACTTCTTTTGGTAGCAGCAGGTATATTTTATGCATTAAGAAATACAGGATGGCAGGAAATAATCAACTGGAGTCCTGCATCTTCAATGACAATTCTCGCGGCAATTAGCTTAGTAATTGGCATAAATGTATCGCAATGGGTCATTGCATCCGACTATACAAGGTATGCTAAACCGAATAAAAAGGATTCAATTTTAATTCCATTAGGAATCATCGGTGTAGGCTTTCCATTATTCTTAGTAGGTTTTGTTATGTCTGTTGGCGTAGGTGACGCTGATATTGTAAATGTGATGATGAATTTAGGCTTTCCTGTTTGGGGCTTCCTAATATTATGGTTTGCAACATGGACAAGCCAGCTTGTGAATAACTATAGTATGGGATTGGCACTAGCAAATATGTTTAATGTTAACTCCAATAAAGGGCGGGTAGTACTAACTATTATAGGAACAATTCTATCAATTTTTTTGGCATTGGCAGGCATACTGGATTATTTTATGGATTTTTTAAATATGACAGCGCTTATTTATCCAGCGATTGCAGGAATTATGTTTGCTGATTTCTTTTTTATACGTAAGCAAAAATGGATAGATAACAATGGTTGGAATTGGATGGCTACCATTGGCTTAGTTTTTGGAGTGGTTGTAGGGTATATCACTCAATATGTTACACCATTTGGAATTCCAGCAATTCAATCTCTAATTGTTTCAAGCATTATTTATTTAGCGGCCATGCGATTAAAAGCAAAAATTGCCCCTGATCAATTTACTGCAGCTCCCTCATTAAAAGATTCCGAAGAGGCTAGGGTAAATAATTTAAAGTGAAGAAAATAATTTTGAAATAGGATATAAAAAAGGCATCTGAATACTCAGATGCCTAATTATCATTTTTTAAATACTGTTTTAAGAATCTCGTCCATGGACATATCGCTATCCACTTCGAATGTACCTGGGCGCAAATCATTTTCGTAGCCTTTTTTCTCAACGGCGTTGAAGAAGTCCATGCCTTTATTGATGATTTTGGCGCTTTCTAGCGCTTTACCTACATCGATGCTCGTCATGCCGGAAGTAACGGTAAGCATTGTGCGGTATACAGTTTCACCGTCACCCTTTTTATCGTTATTTTCCTTCGCTTTTTTTACTTCTTCTTTCAGCTTTTCATTTTCCTCTTTCAGGCTTCCTGAATCCTGTAAATCCTTGTTGATTTCTTTCCATTCATCCTCTGAGTGAATAATGAAGCCTTCTGCCTTTAATGCGGTCTGCATTTCGTCTGCGCTTAATTCAACATTCTTATCTTTATCTTGTTTTTCTGGTTCTTCTGCAGTAGCTGGTTCAGCAGCTTCAGTGTTTTTTGTGTCATTTGGCTCAAGAAAGTATGTAATTCCTAAAATAACAGCTGCCACGATTAATCCTCCGGCGAAACTGCGCATTGTTTTTTCACTCATTGGGCCACTTTGCTCCTTTCAACCTTATGTTTACCATATGGTGCTAGAAGGCTTTCAGCTTCTTGAACAGTGATTTTTTTCTTAGTAGCAATGCTTTCATACGAATAGCCGCGTCTGTGTAAATCAATGATTTCGCGAAGTAGTGCTCTATGTTCTGATTCCTGAGGTGAAACTCCTGCTTCTTGTGCCGTGATTTCTGCATCTATCTCCATGCGTTTAATTTGCTGCTGTAATTGATGAATTTCATCCATTAAGGAAAAAGAAACTTGGTCAATATGCTGTTCCTGCTGCACCTTTGATTGTTTCGCCTTAACAAATGATAAAATGAGCAAAACGACAGCTGCACCAAGTAAAATGGCAAGTACCCATTCCATCTAAAAAATCCTCCCTTATATGAATCTATTTTCCTGTGATTTTTTAATTATACCTTCCTTTTAGAAGGAATTCGATTATTTTTGTCAAAATCCCACAAAAGTCATGTGTTTGTGACAAAAATAGGCGACATAAATCATAGTCCATTTATAGTATAAGTGATTGTAAATAAAATTCAAGCAATCTGAATAGGTTTGTTCCAATTTTTTCTAAGCTTCTATAATAGTATTTTTTCATTGATTCACATCTGAATAAAGTATAAAATGCAATAAAAAAAGTGATAAGGGGAGCATCATGAATTCTGTATTTAATTTACAATCGGCGCAGTATAAAGATAAACAAAAGAATAGAGGCAGATTGCTTATCAACTGTCCAGATCAGCCGGGGATCGTTGCAACTGTTTCTAAGTATCTTTTCCAATACGGAGCAAACATTATAGAATCAAATCAATATTCAACTAATCATGAAGGCGGTAGCTTCTTTATTCGCATTGAGTTTGAATGTCCAAATCTACAGGAGAAATACAAGGAGATAGAGCAAAATTTCCAAGTTGTCGCCAATGATTTTTCTATGGATTGGCGCCTGCAGTTGGTTAGCCGGTTAAAGCGCACTGCTATATTTGTGTCTAAAGAGCTTCATTGTTTGCGGGAAATCTTATTGGAATGGCAAAATGGAGATATGATGATGGAGATACCATTAGTGATCAGTAATCATGAAGCAGCAAAAGAGCTAGTAGAATCTCACAAAATCCCTTTCTATCACATACCTGCAACGAAAGAGAACCGTCAGGAAGCCGAATCCCAGCATTTAAAACTGCTGGAGGAATTCGAGATAGATGTCATTATTCTGGCAAGGTATATGCAAATTTTAACACCGAATTTTGTTTCTGCACAGCCTAATAAAATTATAAATATCCACCATTCCTTCCTTCCGGCCTTTGTAGGCGCAAGACCTTATGACAGGGCATATGAAAGAGGGGTGAAAATAATTGGAGCAACCTCGCATTATGTGACAAATGATTTGGATGAGGGTCCAATTATTGAACAGGATATTCGCAGAGTTGACCACCGTGATCATGTCGAGGATTTAAAAAGAACAGGCAGATCGATTGAACGCAGCGTCCTTGCGAGAGCGGTTAAATGGCACTTAGAAGACCGCATCATTGTACATGGAAATAAAACAGTTGTATTTTAAACTCAACATTTCATAGATGATAGAAAAATAAGCCAATCATCCTACCTCTGGACTTTTCCAGAGGTATTTTTTTATAGAAACTATTGTAATAAAACAATGAAAGCGCTTAAGTAAATAGGTGATAATAGTCCCTCTTTAGAGGAAAATAAGAAGAATGTTAAATTTACAGCTCTTTCGCTTTGTTGGAAAACCTTACAAATACGTTGAATTAATAAGGTAATTGTTTTTAAATATAATTAAGTTTTATTTACAGAATATTTAATTTATTAGAAAGCGGAGGGATGACATGGAGGAATCTTTAAAAGTGGCTAACAGCCCAGTAGTCTGGATTATTGCATTAACTGTTATTGGCATTGTCATTTTTCAAGGAATTATTTTTATCCGAATGGCTGCTAAAACAAGTCAAAGTGTCGGATTAAGTAAACAGGATGTTCATCGCGCCCTTAAAATAGGTGCAATCAATGCGATTGGTCCATCATTGGGGATAATGGTTGTTGCCGTGTCTCTCATTACATTACTTGGTGATCCGCTAACATTGATGAGAATCGGAATAATTGGCTCAGCAGCAACAGAATCAATGGGTGCTTCACTTGCTGCCACTGCCTATGGAACTGAACTAGGGTCTTCAAGCTTTAATGCAGAGGCAATGACAACAGTTGTTTGGGTTTTATGTATCGGCGGAACAGGCTGGCTGCTATTCGTTGCCCTCTTTACAAAATCACTTGGAAAAATAGAAGCAAAGGTCTCTAATAGCGAAAAGAAAAATGGCGGCGTACCTATTATGATCATTGTTTCCAGCGCTGCGATGTTAGCTGTATTTGGAAATTTATTAGCAGGAGAGATGTTTAAAGGTTATGAGACAGCGATTGTCACGGTTTCAGCCGCAGCTTCGATGGGTATCGTTTCACTTATTGCGAATAAAAAGCCAAGATTAAAATGGCTTCATGAATGGTCATTAGGGCTGTCTATCATCGCAGGGTTAACAGTTAGTTATTTTACATTTTAATAAAGGCCAGAGAGTTTGCAGTTTTTTAAAGGAAGCGAAAGTTTCACTGACCGGCAGCGGAATGCAAGCCCATGAAAATGAAAAAATTTTAACAGCGCTTTAATAAAAGGAGATGATCCAACCATGGCAGTAACAGAGACTCGCTTGCAAACGAAGAAAAGAGAAGCAGTGCAAACGTATGAAATGAATACCTTTCATCAGAAGTCACATTTTTGGGGCAGGCTGACAATTTGGATGGTCACGATTTTAACTGTTTCACTCCCACTGTATCTCTCGTTTATATTAGGTGTTCATCCTGGCTGGCAGCCAATAGCGGTCGGAATGATTGCCTATGCAGCCGCTATTGGCTATGCATGGTTTATGGAACCAATCTCTTATTATCCCACTTTAGGAATATCAGGAACTTATCAGGCATTTTTAACAGGAAATATCGCAAATATGTGCCTTCCTTCAGCAGCTGCCGCCCAAAATGCAGTAGGAGTGGAGCCTGGGACGAAAAAGGGGGAAGTAACGGCAGCATTAGCGATTGGTGCAACGTCGCTCATGAATATGGCGATTCTTATTGTCATTATTATTTCTGGTTCTTATTTAGTTTCTGTCATCCCAGAATCAATCCAAGCTGTCTTTCCATATATTGTCCCGGCTATTTTTGGAGGAATATTTGCTCAGTTTGCCATGAAAAAACCGCAGTATGGGAGCGTTGCGATTGCAGTAGGCTTGACGGTTAACCTGCTGCCTATTGCGGCTTTTTTCAAAGGGATTATTTGCATTATCATCACAATTGCCATTTGCATTGGAATAGAGAAAAGAAGAATGAAGAGATGATAGGGATATAAAACACAGGGGGATAAGATAATTAAACAATTGGAGGTATCGTTATGGGGAAAGAGACTGTATTGGAATGGATTAATAATAATGAGAAATACTTTACAGAGATGGCACAAGATATTTGGAATCACCCGCAAGTTGCTTATGAAGAAGAATACGCATCTGCTTTACAGATGAAGGTATTAAGCGATGCGGGATTTTTCATAAAAGAAAGCATAGGAGGAGCAGAAACTGCTTTTATCGCCGAATATGGATCAGGAAAACCGGTTATCGGGATTCTTGGAGAATATGATGCGCTGCCAGGGCTGTCGCAAAAAGTGTCTGCCAAACGAGATGAAGTGACTCAAGGCGGGCCTGGACATGGGTGCGGCCATAATTTATTAGGGACAGCAGGAGTAGAAGCGGTAATAGCCATGAAGAATGCGATGGAAGATGAGAAGTTAAACGGTACAATCCGCTATTATGGCTGTCCGGCTGAAGAGGTATTATCAGGAAAGACCTTTATGGCAAGAGAAGGGGTATTTAATGATTTGGACTGTGCATTAACTTGGCATCCTGGTGTATCAAATTTTGTCGTAAATATGTCTATGCAGGCGATGGTTTCAGTTAAATTCCACTTTAATGGTATTACGGCACATGCAGCTGGAGCTCCCCATGCTGGCAGAAGTGCGCTCGATGCAGTCGAGCTAATGAATGTTGGTGCAAACTATATGAGAGAACATGTGCTGGACGGCTCTCGTATTCATTATGTTATAACGAATGGCGGCCTTGCTCCCAATATAGTTCCTGATCAAGCAAGTGTATGGTATTACTTGCGTGCATCGACGACAGCGCAAGTTGATCAAATGCTTGCAAGGGTAAACAAGATTGCCGACGGTGCAGCATTAATGACAGAAACAGCAGTGAGCTCAGAGGTGATGGCATTTGCCTATAATGTCCTGCCAAATGATACATTAAATGAAATCATGCTAGATAATATGAAAATATCGGGAGAGTTCTCATTTTCAAACGAGGAAATCGCTTTTGCAGAAAGTCTCGTTGAAACAGTTGATTCCTCTGTTGTTGAAATGTCTAAACAGCAATTTGGTATTCCTATAGAGGAGAGTCTTCCAACAAGTATGAATGAGTTTAAGCATTTAAAGGGACAATGCATGGGTGGGTCAACAGATGTAGGCGATGTTAGCTGGATAACCCCTGTCGGTCAAATTATGACAACATGTGCGCCTGTGGGTGTTCAGCCTCATTCATGGCAAGCTACCGCGTCTTATGGATCGTCCATCGGTTTTAAAGGAATGCACCTAGCAGCTAAATCGATGGCATTATCCATTTACGATTTATTAAAGAATGATGAATTTATTCGAAAAGCGCGTGAGGAGTTTATGAAAGAAACAAATGGAATAAAATATAAACCCGGTATTCCAGACGATCTTCTTCCTCCTAAGCTGCCATCACCATCTACATTCATGCATGTCTATAGTAAAAGCAACGGCACAGCGGTTTTAAGTTGTGCCGTTGCTTTTTTACCTAGCTCCACATGCGGAATTTGGCGTGCATTTTGGCTGCAAATGCGTCGAAACCGTTAAGCCTTCATGAATTTATCCTTGTAATGTGCCAATGCTAGTAAAGGAAATAAATATCGATAGCTGTGATAATGAAAATAAATGCTTCCGGCAAGTCCTTGACCGGCTGGATAATCTTCAGTCCATTTTTGGCCATCAAGCGATTGTAGTAAAAATTGGACGGCATCCTCCATCCTTTTATCAGGCTGCTTCGAAGCGGAAACAAGGGCATCTAGCGCCCATGCCGTATGGGTAATTGTACTATCTCCGAGAGGGATGTACATTTTCTTTTTGTCACTCAAACAGGATTCTCCCCATCCTCCATCATGATTTTGAATAGATTTAAGCCACTTTACTCCTGTCTGTATCGAAGGGTTATTAGTAGAAACACCAGAAGCCTTAAGCCCGGTGATGGCAGCCCAAGTGCCGTATATATAACAAATCCCCCAGCGGCCGTACCATGAGCCATTCTCTTCCTGATGTTTTTGTAACCAAGAAATGCTGTTTGTAAATGCCGGATCATCATGGGGCAAACTTGTATATTTACCGAGGAATTCCATTGCTCTTCCAGTTAAATCAGCACAGCTTGGGTCAGTCAATATATATTCACTATCCTGAATAGGGACCATTGCTAGTAATTTGCTATTCGTATTTTTTTCAAATGCAGGCCAGCCTCCATCATCATTTTGCATGGAAAGCAGCCAGTTTACTCCTTTATTCCATGCCTCTTTTACACTTGAATTGCCTGATACTGCACGGGTAATTGCCCTAAGTGAAGCGCTTGTATCATCTACATCCGGCTGAAAAGTATTAACGTCTGAAAATCCCCAGCCGCCAGGCTTGGCAGTTTTATTGTGAATGACCCAATCACCATACTTGCTCTGCTGTCTTTTTAACAAGTATTGATTTGCCTTTAGAATCATATTGTCAGAAGCAGGGACTCCGGCTTCCTGAAGCGCGTAGTTTATTAAAGAAGTATTCCATACAGTCGCTGTTGTTAATTGAATATGAGTGTAGCCTTTAACTGTTGTTTTAAATTGATATAAACCATTGACTGCTTTTTTGATGATCGGATCATTTTTTTTATGGCCTAGCGCCAATAACGAAAAAATCATTAGAAAAGTAGAGGTGATATAGCCAAATAATGTGCCGTCGGGTTCAATATGATTAAACATATATTGTTTTGCCCTACTGATGGAAAGCAGGTGCAGTTCTTTTGGAATCCCGATGATTTTTTTTGCGCTGTCCTGCAGCAAGGAATGAAGCGAACGCCATTCAGAAGAACGTGACCAGCTGAAGTAAGGATCATCTCTGGTGGTATAAAGGTTGGATAAATCAGGACTATTCGTAGTTTTTATTGCGAATTTCTTGTCGGCTACAATCATTAACGGGACTATATTTGCACGTCCATACACAGAAATGCTGTAGAAATTAATTGGAAAAGCAAGAGGAAGAATCATAAGTTCAATCGGGAGTGGGAAAAAGGATGGCCATTTATGCTGACCAGTAACTGAAAGAATTATTTTCGTAATGAAATGAGTATGTTCAATGCCGCCGTTATTTAAAATAAATCGTCTAGCCTCCTTCATCTTTTCATCTTTTTTACTGTAATAGCCTGAATAAAGAAGGGCATAATAGGCTTCAACAGTTAGGGAAAGATTGCCGTTTTTGCGTTCATCTTTAAAATGCTTCCAAGCGCCATTTTCACTTTGCTTGCTAATTATCCGCTTTACAAGTTCTTGAATTAACTCTTCATCATTAATTTCCAGGGTTCTTAATAAAATAATCATATAGGCATCTGTGGATATACTAGATTCAAATGGATATTCCCATGTGCCTGCAGATGTTTGATCATCTCTAAACTTTTGAATCAGCTGCTTGATTCCGTCTGCAATCTCCATGCTTTCATCACTCATTTCAAATAATAATCAATTTACTCATAGATATTCAAAGGACAAATTTATCATGCGTGAAGGGAGGTAATTGCCATCTTATTTCTAAATAAATGGCTAAAGCATCCTCAGCTTTCTAGACAGCTTAAATTAATTAAAAGCGGGCTGAAAGGAAAGGGAAATGAACCATTTAACGGTGCTGCTCTGACGATTGAGGAAAAAACAATCATTGATAATATCAGAAAAAAGACAGCTGTCTTAAATAAAAATAATATAACAAGAACAAAAGCATATCTTGATTTTTACATACAGCATCCTACCATGCACTGGCCCTTGCTAGCGCATATGGTTTCCAGAAATGCAGGCTGGAACATGACCGATTTAAAAGGAGACTTATTATCAAGACTCTTAACAATTGACGAGCAGGAGATGTTTTTTAGTTTTATGGAAAGGGCAAACTGGCTCATATTTCAAGATGCATATCCGCAGCTTTTACTATATGAAGAGAGTGTAAAACGGGGTGAGCCTTTATTTTATCTTTTGCCCTATATGGATATATCTATTTTTATGGAAGTGATATGGAGCCTTTTGTGGGAAACGGATCATTCTGATTTATTGACTATAGCGCTCATCATTAATGAGCAGAACTATATCGAAAACAGGGTTGTGAGGAATGCGATATATCAAAAAGAGGTGATACATACAATCGAATTTAAGCTGCAAGATATGTTTTCGTTTAATTATATTCTCTTTCCTTACACGAACCACAGTATTGTACACTTCTCTGGACAGGTCGTCCATTTATTTGATGAGTTAAAGGAACGAATATTGTTAGGAAAAAAGCTATATAGACTGCTGTTTCAAAACGAATCTACATTAAGAAGCATTGTTAAATGGGCCGTTAATCATGAACATACAGGTTCAAGAAAGGATTATTGGCCTCATATTTTCAATAATGTACAAGAGGGCTATCCCAATCAGCCCTATCATGCACGATTATCGAAAGGGAAATTAAAGAGCGGTGCAAAGAAAATATATAGTCCATCGTTAGTTTATGCCTGGGAAAATCAAATTCAGCCGGCAGCTGAAACTGGAGATTGGTATAGGGACGCTAAAATTATTACCGATTTAATTTATCGTAAAGAGAACGTTGATGACAAGATCAAAGAGAAGTATTGTGATTCATTAGAAAAACTGGAGCTGGCAGTAGTAGCAAAAAATATCATCTTTTAAAGAGAACTATCGATTAGAACCGGTAGTTTTTTCTTGTTTTTTGAAACTTTTCCACTTTAAAGCGCTTACATTTAGTTTTATCATTATGAATTATAATAAAATATCAAATTATCTTTAAATTTAAATAATAGAGTGATATTATAGTAAAATATCATTTGTATAAAGGAAGTGAAGTTAATGTCTCAGCTATTGGCTTTAGTTATTGTTGTAGGTATTTTATTTGTTGGAGATGTGGTAGCTACGCGAACGAAGGCATGGGTTCCGTCCATGTTTATCTGTGCTACGCTTTTCCTGTTTGGTTATTGGACGTTTTTTCCAACTAATATAGTTGAGATTGCAGGCATTCCACCCGCTGTTGCTACTATGCTCATGTATTTTTTAATCACTAATATGGGTACATTATTGTCTTTGCAAGAACTAAAAAGACAATGGAAGACTGTATTAATCGCTTTATCCGGAATTTTAGGAATAATCGCAATTCTTTTCACGATAGGCGCTTTACTTTTTGACTTTGAAACGGTTGTTGTTGCGATTCCGCCATTAGTCGGTGGTGTTGTATCAGCATTAATCATGTCAGAAGCCGCAGCAAACGCAGGGCTGATTTCATTATCTGTGTTCGCAATCGTCATTTATGTTATGCAAGGATTTGCAGGATACCCGTTGACTTCCGTTGTATTAAAAAAAGAGGGCAAGAACTTGCTGGAGAAATATCGCAATGGACAGCTTGCTTTGAAAGAAGCAGAAGGTGAATCTGCTGCAGCGTCTGAAAGTAGCGAATTAAAACTATTTAGAAAATTACCCGAGAAATATAATACAGATTTCTTTAAATTCTTCAGATTGGCAGTAGTGGCATATTTAGCCTTCTTAGCCTCAGAGCTGCTATCACCGCTTGTTTCTGTTAGTCCATTTGTTCTATGTTTACTATTTGGAGTCATTGCAACAACAGTTGGTTTTCTGGAAAGACAGCCGCTGCAAAAAGCAAATGGTTTCGGCTTTGCAATTATGGGTCTGATGCTTTTTATTTTTGATGGTTTAAATCAAGCAACCCCTAGTATGATGATGGAAATTCTCTATCCTTTAGTAGCATGTATCGTATTAGGTGTCATTGGGATGTATCTTTTCTCATTTATTATGGGGAAAATCCTGAAAGTAAGTAAAGAGATGGCTTTTGCTGTTTCATTAACTGCACTGTATGGGTTTCCGGCGGACTATATTATTACGAATGAAGTAATTAAATCATTAACTGACGATGAAAAGGAAAAGGCGGTATTAACAAGTCACATGCTACCACCGATGCTTGTAGGCGGTTTTGTCACTGTTACAATTGTTTCCGTGATTCTGGCAGGTATTTTCGTTGGATTCTTATAATCATTCCGTTGTTTCGGTGACTAGGTTATATCGAGGTAATTCTGCATTTATGAAGGGGAGAGAATAATTGAAAGAATTAGTTAATAGAATTGAAAACCATCTTCATACATTAAGCAAATACACAGCTACGCCTAATGAAGGGACAACAAGATTAACGTACAGCGTGGAAGACCTTCAAGCGAGAAATTATTTAAAAGAGGTAATGAATCGTTACGGATTGGAAGTAAGAGAGGACGGATTAGGAAATATTTTTGGGAAAATGCCAGGAGTGTTAGAAGGACCGAGTGTATTAGTGGGGTCCCATTTTGATTCAGTCCCACATGGTGGAGATTATGATGGACCAGCAGGTGTGATTGCAGGTTTAGAGGTGGCAAAGCTGTTTGCGGACAGCGGATTAAAGCCAAAATATCCGCTTGAAGTGATTGCATTAATCGAGGAAGAAGGTTCAAGATATGGCGGTGGTTTAATGGGATCTCGCGGAATAACTGGAAAGTTGAGCGAGGACGACTTTCTGGCGCTTAAGGATAGCAATGGGATGTCAACTGAGGAAGCGATGAGGTCGATAGGGTTGGATCCGATGCTGCCAAAAAAACGAGATTCTAAGACGATGAAAGCATATCTTGAGCTGCATATTGAACAAGGTCCGATTTTGGAAGAAAAGCAGATTCCCATAGGAATAGTCGAATCAATAGTAGGCTTAACTCAATTAGAGGTAACAGTCATAGGTAAGCCAGGGCATGCAGGGACAACACCTATGTCAGGCCGTTCAGATGCACTTGTCGCTGCCGCAGAAATAATCGCTCAATTGCCAGAGCTTGGAATTGCTAAAGGCGAGGGTACAGTTATTACGGTAGGAAAGCTGAATGTGTTCCCAAATGGTGCAAATGTTATTCCAGGGAAGGTTGTTTTTACTGTTGATATCCGCTCAACAGATGAAAATAAAATGGTGAAAGTAACCGAAGAGACTGTGAATATCCTTCAGTCTTATAATCAGAAGGGGGTAAATGTCACAGTAGAAAAGCAGCTGTATATGGCACCAACTTTATTGAGCGCGGAAATTCGCCAATTGCTGAGCAATCATTGTGAAAAATTAGGATTTAAGCAGACGGTCATTCATAGCGGCGCAGGTCATGATGCAATGGTATTGGCGGAGGTAACTGAGGCGGCAATGGTTTTTATTCCTAGTAAAGCCGGTTTAAGTCATTGCCCGGAAGAATGGTCGGATGCGAATGATATAGCAAAAGCTGTCCATGTATTATTTGAAACAGCTAAAGCGTTAACGGAGGCGGAATAAGGCATGAACACATTAATAAAAGAATACATCCGAACGAAAGCTGCAGACCTCACTGAATTGCGCAGGCAATTTCATAGCGAACCTGAGCTATCTTGGGAAGAGTACAAAACAACTGCATTTATATGTGATTATCTATCTCAACTTGGCATTCCGTACAGAAAGACAGACCCAACCGGTGTCATTGCAGAAATTAAAGGTGGGCGATCAGGTAAAACAGTTGCTCTAAGAGCAGATATCGATGCACTGCCAGTAGAGGAACTGAATAAGGACTTAATCTATGCATCAAAAGAACATGGAAAAATGCATGCATGCGGCCATGATGCACATACGGCGATGCTGTTGATTGCAGCTGAAGCCTTGAACGGGTTAAAAGATGAATTGTCTGGCACCATTAGATTGATATTTCAACCAGCAGAGGAGGCCGCCCGCGGTGCAAAGATGATGGTCGAGGAAGGTGCGATGGAAGGGATTGATCATGTTTTTGGCATTCATATATGGTCGCAAATGCCAACCCATAAAGTTGCGTGCACACCAGGCCCACAATTTGCGTCTGCCGATATCTTTAACGTTAAGTTTACCGGGCAGGGGGGACATGGAGCCATACCGCAGGATTGTATTGATGCAGCTGTCATTGCGTCGTCATTTGTGATGAACCTTCAATCAGTAGTTTCCAGAACGATTGATCCCCAACAAGGTGCTGTAGTGACAGTAGGAAAAATGGAAGCAGGCACAAGGTTCAACGTGATTGCTGAAAATGCAAAAATTGAAGGGACTGTACGCTGCTTTGATCCAAGTGTAAGAGACCATGTTGAAAAACAAATTGACCACTATGCTAATCAGGTTGCTTCGATTTACGGAGGGATTGCTCAAGTAGAATACATTCGCGGCACACAGGCTGTCATTAATGATACAGAAAGTGCAGCGCTTGTACAAAAAGTGGCTGCTGAATGCTTTGGCGAGCATGTATTATTTGATGAGAAGCCAACGATGGGCGGCGAGGATTTCAGTTTTTATCTAGACCATGCGCCGGGGAGCTTTGCATTAGTCGGAAGTGGGAATAGCGAGAAGGATACAGAATGGGCTCACCATCACGGGAAATTTAATATCGACGAGGATGCACTTGTAACGGGAGCTGAGCTATATGCCCAGTTTGCATGGGCGTTTTTACAGGAAAATAAATAGTAAAAGGCCAGGATGAAGAATCCTGGCTAGTGTGCCTTCAAAAGTGAAAATAAGAAAATTTAGTTGGATTTGGAGAGGTGTCCGCCCGACTCCTGCGGGAGAGTAGCGAGACAGACGAGACATTGCAGCGCGTAACGCCGGAGCAGCTCGACGCTCGAACCGCGGATGAAGCGAGCGGTAAGCCTCGGAGAATCCCTAACCCTTCATTTATTAATTTTTGAGATAAGTTTCTCTACAGCCTGGCCAGGATGAAATAATCCTGGCTTTTATATGGATGTAAGATGCTTAGCCACAATGGCCTGCTTTCTTCTTAACAGCTGTAGGTCAATGTATAATTGGCAGCGTGTATTAAAATCATCAAAGCGAATTTTAGTTAATTGATTAATCTTTTTTAAGCGGTATTTTAATGTGTTTTCATGGATAAAAAGTTCATCTGCTGTAGGCTTTAATCTGCAGTTGTTGGTCAAGTAAAGCTCCAAAGTATGAATATAATTCGTTTGGCTTTCCTGATCTTTCTTTAATAGTATTCTAATATCTTCATTTGTATAATTCGTTTGTTTATTATGCTGTTCAATGATGGCTAAGTATCTAAGTGTTTTAAGGTTTCGATACTCAATTGGCATGAATTGTTCATGATTAAAAAACATGGCAGTTTGGATAACTTCTAAACTTTCCGTATAGCTTTGCCTAAGCTTATAAATGGATGTGTATTCGTTACCGATTCCGATAAGTATCGAATTGTTTTCATATTGGCTCTGTACAGACTTTGCCAAATCTACTGCATTGCTCGCCAATGTATCATCTTTAGCAGAATGGCTGGCCAGAAGAACAATGATTTCTAGATGATTAAAAAATATATAGGCTGAATGCGTCATATTGTTGACGGATAGACGGATTGTGTTTGTAACTTCTTCAAAGCTTTTTTCGTCGCCTTCCTCAATTTTAAATACGGTGACAATAAAAGATTTAGGCAATGTAACCTTTGCGCTTGCCGCTTCCACTTTCAGCTGATGTTTGGATTGAAAAGCATCTTCGATTACTTTTTCATAAAAATAATGGTCCTCTTCCATTTTGCCTTCCTTGGCCAGCTTTTGCTGATTCAATATGAAGGCGATGTGAGAGGAGACTGCATGCAAATAATTAAATTCTTTCTCTTTTAATCGCGGCGCTGTTTCTTGAATCCATATATAACCATATACCTCATTTTGATAGACAGCACTGACAACGACCCGCTTATTTAAATGAATATCTTTCATTGCTTTTATTCTAAACGGTTTTTTATAACGGTTTAGCTGATCAATAATCCCTTCATCCATAAACCTTTCCAAAATTGATACAGGCCATTGTTTGTTAAAAATGGTTTGTTTATTAATTTCATCATAATCCTCAGTATAATAGGAGCTGTAAGCTATTAAAGAAAAATGGGCATCTTCAATCACCACTGGTTTTTTTAATTGTATACTTACGATTTCAGCAATTTCTTCTATATTGGTAGAGGATTCGATTCTTTCTAATTGATAATCCAAAAGTCACCCTCCTAATTCTTTAAAAATAACCATAACATCCATTATATTAGAAATGCTTCATATTCGCCAAGTCCTATAGAAGTGTAAGCGGCAAAATCAAACCAAAAAAGAATCAGGCAGCAAATGCCTGATTCTTGAACATTTATTATGATTTAAGAACTTTCTCGTATTTCTCAAAATCTGCTTCTACTTCTTTTGATGGTTTTTTAGTCATCAAGCTGACAACGATTATTGCTATCAAGCTGACAATGAAACCTGGGATTATTTCATATAATGTGTCAGATAAGCCAACTGCAGACCAGATGATTACTGTAGCTGCACCGAAAATCATGCCTGCAAGCGCGCCCCAGCTTGTCATGCGTTTCCAGTAAAGACTGAGAATAATTAGCGGTCCGAAAGCAGAACCGAATCCTGCCCATGCATAGCCTACTAAGCTAAGAATGGTGGCGTTCTTCTCCCACGATAAGGCTAATGCAATAATTGAAACAACTAAAACAGCCATTCTGCCAATAAATACGAGCTCTTTATCAGATGCAGATCTGCGGAAGAATGTTTTATAAATATCCTCTGTTAATGAACTTGAGGTAACAAGAAGCTGTGAAGAAACTGTACTCATAATTGCAGCTAGAATCGCAGCAATGATAAATCCTGTAATTAATGGGTGGAAAAGAATTTCTCCAAGTACAATGAATACTGTTTCAGGGTCATCTAATACATGGTTCGTATTGGCAAAGAAAGCAATGCCGACAAACCCGATAAACATAGCACCGACAATACAGAAAATCATCCATGCCATCCCAATAACAGTTGCTTTTTTAATTTCCTTTACAGATGTAATCGCCATAAAGCGGACGATGATATGCGGCTGACCAAAGTAGCCAAGTCCCCAAGCAAGTAAAGAGATTATACCTAAAACGGTTGTACCTCTAAAGATGTCAAGTAAAGCAGGATTAATTGAACGAGCAGTATCAACCGCTTCACCAAGACCGCCAACATGGAATAAGGTTACGATTGGCACTAATATGAGTGCAATAACCATAATTATTCCTTGAACTAGGTCAGTCATACTAACAGCAAGGAAACCGCCAAACAATGTGTAGGCAATTGTTACGCCAGCGACAATAAGTAAACCAGTATGATAATTAATGCCAAAAGTGCTTTCAAATAAAATGCCGCCAGAAACCATTCCTGATGATACGTAGAAGGTGAAGAATATTAAGATAACAAGACCGGAAACCATGCGCAAGATTCTTGCTTTCTCGCCAAATCGGTTTTCTAAATACCCTGGTATTGTAATGGAATCATTAGCAACCTCTGTGTATGTACGCAATCTTGGTGCAACATAAATCCAGTTTAATAAAGCGCCGATTGTTAAGCCGATCGCAATCCATGATGCGCTTAGCCCAGTCGCATACATCGCGCCAGGAAGACCCATTACAAGCCAGCCGCTCATGTCAGAAGCTCCGGCACTAAGTGCGGTAACCATAGGACCTAATTGTCTGCCGCCCAACATATAGTCATTAAGATTTGAAGTTCTTTTGTAAGAATAATATCCAATCCATAGCATCCCAAGCATATAGATGACAAGAGATATTAATATACCCGTATTCATATTTTTTCTCCCTTCAAAAGCAATTTAGATATAAGCTTTTCTCCTCTAAATAATTTAAATAATAGGAAAACTCAGGTTGTCCCTATAATTAACATTCCATTATGTATGAAAAATATTTATACCAATTAGACATATAAGTGCTACCCTTTTCTTGCACACATTAAACCTCTTATTTTTAACGGAAAAGTTAAGTATAACGACATTCTGTACTTATACTTAAATAATCATATATTTTTCTATAAGTTATATCAATATATTTTTAATACAATCATTGAATTATTTTTTTGTCGTTTTAAGACAATGAATGTAAAAAAATGAAAAATCCTTGTAAGCGTTTGCCTGAATTTTTAAAATATTATTATTTACAATGCGATATATTTGTATTTTAATAGTAATATAGTTTTGAAAATTTGAATATTTCCATCAGGGGGCTAGGAAATGAAAGGTTTATTTAAGAAATTGGTAGGATTTACAGCGCTTTCAAGTTTGCTTGTATTATCTGCATGCGGTGGCACTGGTGAACAGGCTGGCAGCGACAGCGAAGGCGGAAATGGTGAAGTTGTAAAGGCAGATGTAGGCGTTGTGTCCTTTATTACTGGCTCAGGTGCAGCTTATGGAGAGGCGATTACTGGCGGATTAAAATTAGCACAAGAAGAAATTAATGCTAAAGGTGAAGTGGAGATTAATTTGATCTTTGAAGATTCTGCTGGAAAGCAAGACCAGGCTTTGACAGCTGCGCAGAAATTAATCAATTCAGATAATGTAACAGCCATTATTGGACCAACGCTCAGTACAGAGATGAATGTCGTAGGTCCTGAAGCAGATTTGAGTGGAGTGCCGATTATTGGAACATCAACAACAGCTGAAGGAATACCGCAAATTGGAGATTATGTCTTCCGTAATTCCATTCCGGAAGCATTAGCGATACCAGCTTCAATGGAAAAAGCAGTGGAAAAATATGATGCGAAAAAAGTTGCGCTTATGTACGGCAATGATGATGTTTTTACAAAATCAGGGTTTGATACGATGAAGAAAACAGCAGAGGAAATGGGATTGGAGATTTTAACAATTGAGACATTCCAGAAAGGTCAATCAGACTATAATGCTCAATTAACGAAAATCAAAAATTATAACCCAGATTTGATTTTAGCGTCTGCGTTGTATAACGAGGGCGCCGTCATTATGGACCAGGCAAGAAAAATGGGCATTGACGTTCCGTTTGTAGGAGGAAATGGTTTTAACTCTCCAGAAGTGATTAAAATCGCTGGAGATTCATCCAATGGGCTGATTGTAGCTACACCTTGGTATGGTGAGAAGGATGATCCAAAGGTTCAAGAGTTTGTAAAGAAATTTGAAGATGAGCATGGAAAAACCCCGGATCAATTTGCTGCTCAAGCATATGATGCACTGTACATTTTAGCTAACGCACTTAAAAATGCGGGAGAGGCTGACCGTGATAAAGTGCGTGCTGCATTAGCTGAGACGAAAGATTTTGAAGGGATTTTAGGCAACTTCTCTTTCGATGAAGAAGGGGATGTCCTGATGGATCCAACTGTGTTAGTTATTGAAGATGGCGCATTTAAAGTATTTGAATAAAAATTGATGAAGTGTAAGAAGGTGGGACACCGTGCTTATTGAACAGTTAATAAATGGTTTAACCTTGGGCAGCATATACGCAATTGTTGCTCTTGGTTTCACTCTCGTTTTTGGCGTACTTGGAATTATTAATATGGCACATGGAGAAATTTTTATGTTCGGTGCCTTTATCGGAGTAATGATTACATCCACTTTAAATGCCCCATTATGGGTAGCTTTTGCTGGAGCGATTATTATTACTGCAATCATGGGATATATGTTAGAAAGATTCGCCTTAAGACCGCTAAGGCATAAACAGGGCGTATCACATCTAGCACCGCTCATTAGTACAATTGGTGTTTCAATTTTATTGGAAAACCTTTCTCATCATTTATTTGGTGCCGGGAATCACCCGTTTAGAGCAAGCTTTGCAGAAATTAGCTTTCAAATTGGCTCCATCACAGTTTATCTCGTACAGATAGTGATTTTTGTTATATCCATTGTATTAATGATTACTTTGTCGTTCTGGCTAGGTAAAACAAAAGCAGGTAAAGCATTGAGGGCTACAGCTGAGAACTTAGAAACGGCAAGCTTGCTAGGCGTAGATACAAAAAGAACGATAACGATGACAGTAATCATTGCTTCTGCAATGGGAGGTATCGCAGGGATCCTCGTTGGAATGGCCTTTAACTCTGTTACTCCGCAAATGGGGCTTTCAATGGGGTTAAAGGGACTGGCAATCATTATTTTAGGCGGGATGGGCAGTGTGAGAGGAGCAATGGCTGGAGGACTTATACTAGGTTTAGCAGAAACCTTCATCGTTGTTTATGGAGATTCAGGCTATCGTGATGCGATTGCGTTCCTAGCCATTATTATTATTCTCCTTATTAGGCCGCAAGGATTATTCGGCCAGAAAATTTCAACGTAAGAAGGTGATCCAATGTTTGCTGAATTAATTAATCCATATTACTTACAAGTTGCATCCTTTATGTTAATTAATATTATTCTCGGGATTAGTGTATACATTACATTGTCGACCGGACAACTATCATTAGCAAATGCTGGGTTTATGGGAATCGGAGCATATACTTCAGCACTATTGACGATTCATTTTGATTTACCGATTATTCTAGGGATTATATGCGGCGCACTGCTTGCAGCCATTTGCGGTATATTAATCGGAATTCCTACTCTCCGGCTGCAAGGTGTTTACTTAGCGATTGTCACCCTCGGGTTTGGAGAAGTAATCAGGGTTGTGTTTGTTAACTGGGAGTCATTAACAAATGGGTCAGTAGGGATATCAGGCATTCCTCATATTGGACGAGAAATGCTTAAATCTTTTCAAGGATTTGGCTTCAATCCATCTGCAATTGGTTTGCAAAATAACCAATTCATCTTTTTATCAATCTTTTTGCTATTATTGGCAATTACTGTTTTCATTATATGGTTTTTCAGGAGACAGCATTTTTCCCGAGTTGGACGGGCTTTTGCAGCGATTAAACTAGATGAGAAAGCAGCAGAATCCATGGGGATCAATATTACTTATTATAAGGTGTTAGCATTTGCACAAGGTGCATTGGTTGCAGGCTTTGCTGGTGCGATGTATGCGCATATACTTGCTTACATTAGTCCGGCTGATTTTGCTTATCATCGGGCGGTTGAGATTTTAATCTTTGTTGTTTTTGGCGGAAGCGAAGTGATTTGGGGTCCTGTATTTGGCGCATTTTTCCTTACATTAATGCCGGAGGTACTCAGATTTATCAGCGAGTACCGCTATATGATTTACGGGTTAATCATAATTATTATGATGGCTGTCCGCCCACAAGGGCTTATTGATATTAACCTATTGAACTGGTTTAAAAACAAACGTGAGACAAGGAGGCAAAAACATGGTGCTGGAAATCAAAAAGATATGTAAAAATTTTGGTGGATTAAGTGCCTTGACTGATGTCACCTTTACAATCAATAAAGGAGAAATTTTCGGTTTAATCGGTCCAAATGGAGCAGGTAAAACGACGATGTTTAATTTAATTACATCTATGTTCATTCCGTCTTCAGGTGAAATTGTATTCAACAAAGAAAACATCAATGGCTTAAAGTCACATGTAATAACAGAAAAAGGAATTTGCCGCACGTTTCAAAATATCAGGCTCTTCCCGCAAATGACTGCAGCAGAAAATGTTATGGTAGGCGAACATTGCCGTAGTCAGGCGGGTGTTTTAAGAAGTGTGTTTAGGACAAAGTCACAAAAAAAAGAAGAGCAAAAAATTAAAGATACTGCTGATGAACTGCTTGAATTTGTTGGTCTTGCCAAGTATAGCGAAGTGGTGTCAGAAAATCTTGCCTATGGACAGCAACGAAGACTTGAAATTGCACGTGCTCTTGCCAGCAGACCTGAAGTGCTGCTCTTGGATGAACCTGCGGCAGGAATGAATGAAACAGAAACAAGTGATTTATTCGACTTGATTAAAAAGATTCAAGCAAAAGGCATTACGGTGTTATTAATTGAGCATGATATGCCACTTGTAATGAAACTTTGCGATCGAATCGCCGTGTTAAACTTCGGTAAAAAAATTGCCGAAGGCACACCTGAGGAAATCCAAAATCATCCGGATGTAATTGAAGCTTACCTCGGAAGGGAAGAGGAGGATGAGCTCTATGCTTAAAATTAGCGGTATCAATGCATCATATGGAAAGATACAAGTGCTGAAAAATGTCTCATTGGAAGTAGAAGAAGGCAGCATTGTTACGATATTAGGGGCAAATGGTGCTGGCAAAACAACTACAATGAAAAGCATCTCGGGATTATTAAAACCGAATTCAGGGAAGATTGAATTCCTTGGCGAAGATGTGACTGGTTTACGGCCAGATCAACTGTTGAGGAAAGGTGTTGCGCTTGTACCTGAAGGCCGCCAGATATTAGCTGGGATGACGGTGCTTGAAAACCTTGAAATGGGAGCCTATCATCGCAAGGATCATGATATTGCCAGCGACCTTAATAAAATGATGGAGCGTTTTCCAATTTTGAAAGAGCGGGAAAAACAGCTTGGCGGAACGCTATCTGGAGGACAGCAGCAAATGCTCGCGATAGCAAGAGCCATTATGAGCAAACCGAAACTGCTGTTGTTGGATGAACCATCTATGGGGCTTGCACCACTAGTTGTTGCTGATATTTTCAAAATAATAAAGGAAATTAATGAGTCCGGCACAACCGTGCTATTAGTTGAACAAAATGCAAGACAAGCGTTAAAAGTCTCCCATTCCGGTTACGTGTTGGAAACAGGGAAGATCGTTGCTGAAGGAAAATCAGATGAGTTATTAAACGATTCGCGCATTATTGAGGCGTATCTTGGAAGAAAATCAAGTTAATAAATGTGAAAAAAATGTCTGGAGAAACTTCCAGACATTTTTTTGGTGAGTTTTGATGACAGTATAAATAGGATATTACATTATTTAATCTATTTTTTTTATAATCAATCAAACAAACTGTGTTGACAACCAATTAATTGTGTGAGATTATTTACCTAACGACCGTTAGGGAGGTGGATGAATGAGTGCTGAAATGATTAGAAATGTAGCGCTTAATCATTTTGCAAGAGAAGGCTATGAAGGTGCTTCTTTGAATATGATTGCAAGTGATGTAGGAATTAAGAAACCTTCTATATATGCTCATTACAAGGGGAAAGATGAGCTTTTTCTTTCAGTTGTGAAGCATGTACTCGATATGGAAAAGCGAAGAATGGTGGATTACTTTCTTTCGCATAAACATCAGTCTCTTGAGAATTGTTTAAAAGGATTTTTCACTTGGATTATTCAAGAAAATAAAGAGAGTGACCATGCAAAGTTTTTGGTGCGTATATCCTATTTTCCGCCGCCGAAATTAAGTAAAGAAATAATGAGCTATGTTAATCCATTTTTCGAGCAGATGCAGCGTCTCCTGGCAAGGTTAATGAGAGAACTGACAAACAGCAATCGCAATTATATGGATGAAGCACTAGCGTTTATTACCATTGTGGATGGAGCCGTTATAGAGTTAATTTTCAATGGAGAAACCCATTTTCAACAAAGGGTAAATGCAACGTGGCCGATTTATTGGCGGGGGTTTATTACTGCGTAGAGAGGAGCAGATAAGTGATGACAAAATATTGGTTATATGTTTTATTTGCAGGTGTGCTTGAAGTAGTTTGGGTGTCCGGACTTAAATATTCTGAAACTCCAATCGAATGGATATTTACAGCCGCTATGGTTGTACTGAGCTTTTTTGTATTGATCATTGCGACAAAACATTTGCCTGTAGGAACTGTATATGCTGTTTTTGCTGGCCTTGGGACAGCAGGAACTGTGCTGGTTGAAATGCTTGTTTTTGGAGAGCCGTTTAAGCCGTTAAAAATTTTACTCATATTAGTCTTGCTAAGCGGAGTTATTGGTCTTAAGTTATTGTCTGATTCAGATGAAGAAAAAGTCGAACAGGGAGGTGCTGCATAATGCATTGGGCTGCACTAATCATTGCTGGCGGATTTGAAGTATTTGGTGTTTATAATTTAAAGAAAGTAGCAATGAAACAATGGAACTTTTTAGTATTTCTCATTCTATCATTCGCGGTCAGCTTCAGCCTTCTTTCTTATGCAATGACAGCTATCCCGATGGGAACCGCATATGCTGTTTGGACCGGAATAGGAACTGTGGGTGCAGCTATCGTTGGTATGCTATTATTTAACGAAGCCAAGGACTGGAAGAGACTTGTCTGCATCGCATTAATCCTTTGTTCTGCAGTAGGGTTGAAGTTAATTTCATAGCAGTAAAAATCAATAAAAAGCAGCGGAGATTATCCGCTGCTTTTTTGCTTATATTATGATGTTTTTGTAACTACTTTATTTACCATATCATTTACTTCATTTCTTGTCATTTTTTCCCTACCATCTGATAATGCTTTCATTGTTCCATGTGCAAGTGCTAACGGAATCTGACAGAAGTTTAAAATGGTTTCAGTTTTTATTTCTTTTACATATTGATCTGCCAAATCAAGATTCTTGCGCGCATAAGCAAACATATCGTCTAAATTCCAACCATTTGGAAAGAAGCTTACTCCTCGTTCGTCATCTTCTTTATAATTTCGCAAAATATTTACAGCCTGCAATCCGCGTCCAAAGCCTATTCCTAGCTCTTTATCCGCTTTGGTGCCATCATACCATTTCCAGATATCAGTCAGCATGACACCAACTAGACCAGCAACTGTATATGTATACTGATCTAACTCTTCCTCAGTCGATATTGTCCAGTCCTTATTAACCCAATTTGCCATACCTTCAGCCATAATTGCAGTCGACTTTAACACTTCATCCCGTATTTCCTCTGGACAATAATTAATCCAGTCATGAAGACGTAAAGTGACTTCAGGTAATGAGTCATGATAAGGAGAATATAAGTTGTTTAGTGCTTCATTATCATATGGCTTTGCAATTAGAATTTTACTAGTAGTAGTTAATAATTCACTTTTTATTTGAGGCTGAAGCTGTGGGTGGTCCTCAATTTCATCAATGGCCCGCATGCATAAATAAGCGGAAGCAACCGTTTCCCGTAACCCAGGAGTTAACAGGCTGATAGGGATAAAAAAAGTTCGGCTTGTCTCTTTTAAAATATCTATCGCATCATTAGGTACTTCATCTACGTTATTACGTGTATTCACCCAGTATCGCATCCTTTATTGTATTCTAGTTTTATTCTTATTTTTACCAATAGAGCATGATTTATTTAAAATAAACAAAAATATGTCTATCAAGGTCATTTGTAGTTATGTACCTTAAAATTTTAACATAACACAGAGTAAATAAAAATCAGAATGAATTATTTAAAAATTTCGCAAAAAGATATATGATAGTTCATATATGTTATTTAGTAAAACGAAAGTTTAGATAAAGTTTGTATTGCGGTAGAAAATATGATAGAGAATAATCGGCCCTTGCAAACAGCATTTTTGTTGTAACAAAGTGATGAACAACATGGGGGAAATTTAAATGTTGAAAGTCTTATCTTTTTTAAAGCCGTATCGATTGGCAGCCGCGTTGGCATTGGTGCTAATGCTGACTGAATTATCAGTTGAACTCCTTCAGCCATTATTAATTGGAAGGATAATAGATGAAGGGATAATGAAGAATGATTTTAATGTTGTGTTAATGTGGGGCGGTGCGATGGTGGGGGTTTCTGCAATCGCATTTGCATCAGGTGTTTTAAATTCCTATTATGCTGCACATGTTGGCCAAAGCTTAGGGTTTGATATTAGAAAGAGCTTAATGACAAAAATTCAGTCATTTTCTTTTGGCAATTTTAATCGCTTTCCAACTTCCTCACTCATTACTAGAATGACCAATGATGTAACCCAAGTACAAAATACCATTTTTATGAGCTTAAGAATTATGCTGAGAGCTCCTCTGCTAGTAGTAGGGAGTTTGGTTATGTCATTCTTTGTCAATTGGCAGCTTGCGATCATTTTCTTAGCCGTTGTCCCTATTTTAGTTGTTTTCCTCGTATATGTCATGAAAAAGGGCGGTGTATTATTCAAGCGCGTGCAGGAAAAATTAGATCATGTGAATAATGTGATGCAGGAAAACTTAGTAGGGATTCGTTTAATCAAAGCATTTAACCGCAGAAATCATGAAGTGAATCGATTTTCAAAAGTCAGCGGTACTTTAAAGGATGGCACTGTTAAGGCATTAAGATTGATGGAAGTAGCGATGCCAGTGTTGCTGCTGGTAATGAATCTCTGTATTATGGTCATTTTATGGTTTGGCAGAAATCAAATTAATTTAGGTGAAGTTCAAGTTGGGGAAGTTGTCGCGATTATCAATTACGCTACACGAATGACAACCGCATTCTCCATGTTTTCTTTTATAATTATGGCCCTATCCAGGGCAAGAGCTTCGTCAGAGAGAATTGTGGAAGTACTTGATGCGTCCATTGATTTAACAGATCAGGATCAGTCTTTTAACAACATACATATGGAAGGGGAAATAGAGTTCAATCATGTTTCTTTTAAATATCCCGATACAGAGGAATATGTATTAAAAGACTTGCATTTTACAGTGCAAGCAGGAGAAACGGTCGCCGTTTTAGGAGCAACAGGGTCTGGTAAAAGTTCATTATTTCAGCTCATTCCACGGCTTTATGATGCGGCAGATGGAAAAGTTCTGATCGATCATATCGATGTAAAAACGCTTAAAATGGATTGGCTTAGAAAGAATATTGGCTTTGCTCCTCAAGAAGCGATGCTATTTAGCGGCAGTATTAAGGATAATATATCGTGGGGTAAAGAGAATGCAGCCATGGAAGACGTAATAGCGGCGGCAAAAAATGCGCAAATTCATGAGACAATTATGGCTTTGCCGCAACAATATGAGACAAAGCTTGGGCAAAAAGGAGTGAACCTTTCCGGTGGGCAAAAACAGAGGCTTTCTGTTGCCAGAGCGCTTATACGGAAGCCAAAGATATTATTATTAGATGACAGTACGAGTGCGCTAGATATGAATACTGAGGCTAAATTGCTGCAGGCATTAAAGACTTACACCTCTACAACAATGATTATTACGCAAAAAATAAGTACAGCTAAGTCTGCAGATAGAATTCTTCTATTAGAAGACGGGCTCCTAATTGCCGAAGGGACACATGAGCAGCTGCTGTTCTCTTCTCCACTGTATCGCGAAATTGCTAAATCCCAATTAGAAGCGGAGGTATCTCATCTTGCTTTCCAAACTAAGTGATCCATTTAAACATGATAAGATACCTATCCAACCGATCTCACCCCAATCAAAAAGAGTAAAAGCAAAACCAAAAAAATTTTCTGCGGTCATAAAAAGAATCTGGATTTATTTATCCTATAGTAAAGTGATGCTAATTCTTGTTCTACTTATGGTCATAATAAGTTCGGCAATGGCTCTGCTAGGTCCATTTCTGGTAGGGATGGCAATCGATAAGTATTTAGTATCAAGAGAAGAGATGTTTTTTCTCTGGCTGCTGGCGGCTTTAGGCGGTATATATATCGTTCATTCCCTTTCCTTATGGCTTCAAAATTACTGGATGATTGGTGTAGCGCAGGAAACGGTTTATACGATGCGGGCAGATTTATTCGAGCAAATTCAAAAGCTTCCTATCCCGTTTTTTGACAAACGTCAGCTTGGGGAATTAATGAGTAGAGTCACAAATGATATTGAAAATGTGAGCTCAACCTTGAATAGTTCCATCATTCAAATCTTTTCAAGTGTGTTAACACTTGCTGGAACCATTCTTGTTATGCTGTCGCTAAGTCCACTGCTAACTTTGCTCACTTTACTAATCGTTCCGTTAATGTTTTACGGCATGAAATGGATAACGAAAAGGACAAGTGTCTTGTTTAAAGAGCAGCAAAGAAATTTGGGAGAGCTTAACGGTTTTATTGAGGAAACGATTTCAGGTCAAAAGATTGTAAAAACCTTTTCTCAAGAGCAAAAAGTGATAGCGGAATTTATAGAAAAAGGAGAACGATTAAAAACTTCTGGATTTTGGGCACAAACTTATTCAGGCTTTATACCAAAACTGATGAATATGTTAAATAATCTTAGCTTTGCAATCATTGCTTGTGTCGGAGGTATTCTTGCATTAAATGGCACAGTTAGCATCGGAATGATTGTTATCTTTACAGAGTATTCCAGACAATTCACCAGACCTTTAAATGATCTTGCCAATCAATTTAATACCCTTCTATCTGCCATCGCCGGTGCAGAGCGAGTTTTTGATATTATCGATGCAGAAGATGAATTAAAACAGGAAAAGAACAAACGCCGGATGGAAAAGGTAAAAGGGGACGTAGAATTTCAAAATGTATCATTTTCATATAAAGGGTATAAAAATACTTTGAATCAGATAAATCTTCGTGCATTGCCAGGTGAAACCGTTGCCTTCGTTGGTCCGACTGGAGCAGGTAAAACTACAATTATAAATTTGCTTTCCCGTTTTTATGAGGTAAACGAAGGTGCCATCTTGATTGACGGAGTAATCATAGCAGATATAAATAAAGAAAGCTTGCGGGCGCATATGGGCTTTGTCCTGCAGGATTCGTTTTTGTTTCAAGGAACAGTTCACGAAAACATTCGCTATGGGAAGTTGGATGCAACGGATGAAGAGGTGATGGATGCAGCAAAGCATGCTAACGCCCATTCATTTATAATGAAGCTGCCTAAACAATACGATACTGAGCTAAAGTACAATGGAAGCGGAATTAGCCAAGGCCAGAAGCAGCTATTATCTATTGCGCGTGCTTTTCTTGCACAGCCGTCCATCCTAATTTTAGATGAAGCAACGAGCAGTATTGATACAGTAACAGAACTGAAAATTCAAGAAGCCCTCCAACAGCTAATGGTTGGAAGAACATGCTTTGTAATAGCACACCGTTTAAACACAATTCAAAATGCAGACAAAATTTTTGTTTTGCATAATGGAGAAATAATTGAAAAAGGAAATCATGAATCTTTACTAAAGAAAAAAGGATTTTATTATCAGCTTCATGGGCAAAAGCAATTAAGGTAGAGAGCAATCACTCGCTCAAGCTACGTTTGAAGCATTTGTAAATGGAATAAAAAGCGGATGAGAAGTTGGTTTCTCATCCGCTTTTTTGTTTCATATGCATATCTGCATTTGTCGAGTTGTTATTTTTGCTTTTTTAAATGAGTTTGTTCCGCAAACTCGGCAGAAAATTCTTCTTTAAGATTCTTTGGTACCTGTGGAAGTGAAGCTTTATTTTTATCTCTACTTTTTTGTCCGCGTGAACGACCCATTTATATTAGCTCCTTCAACAACAAATTTAGGAAGCAATATTTGCTTTCCGTTTTTATCATTCCACAGTTGTTGTTTTTCCATGATGGAAATTAATGTTTTGATTTGCTATGTGCATACCCGCCTGCGCGATCTGCTTTCTTAAATTCACGAGAATATGTAACTTCCTGCATGCTTGATAAACTATTTTTTACTCGCTCTTTCCTTTTTCTCTCTGTTGGCATCTGGACATCCTCCTTCAAATAATATGTTCAATACCCTATTTTTTCCTTGAGAAGGATAAATCATACTTCTTCTATTCATATATCGCTTGTAATACGGTTTGTAAATTTGAATAATGAAATTGATAGCCGCTCTTTAAAAGCTTAGATGGTAAAACCTTTTGTCCTTTTGTGATTAGTATGCTCATCTCACCGAGTGCCAGTTCAATAGCTGGTTCGGGTACTGGTAACCAATGTGGTCTGTTCAAAGCTTTCCCCAGCATTTTTCCAAAGTTTTTCATCGTTACAGGAGAAGGAGCTGTAAAGTTAACTGGCCCATCTATTGACTCGTTTTTGATAATAAACTCAATTGCACCGACAACATCGCGGATATGAATCCAAGAAAGCCACTGTTCACCATCTCCAATTGTGCCGCCTGCAAAAAGTTTGTAAGGCAATGCCATTCGCGGTAAGGCACCTTCGTGTTTATCAAGAATGATGCCAAAGCGGCAAAAGGCTGTTCTAATTTCCCATTCTTTTTCGGCATGCATTGCTTCTTCTTCCCAGGCTTTAACTGTTAAGCTAAGGAAGTCATCCCCAGATTTTCTTACCTCTTCATCAAATACCGCAGTTTGAGAAGTGCCATAAAAACCGACAGCGCTCGCATTAATTAGTGTATACGGTTTTTCATCTAAACGATTAATGATTCTCATAACCTCTCTTGTTGATGTTAATCGGCTATCTAATATTTTCTGCTTTCTCTCCTTTGTCCATCTGCCGCTATTGATTGATTCTCCCGCTAAGTTAATAAAAACATCTATTCCATCAAGCTGTTTTTCGGGCTCATCCTCTTTATTTAGCCATTGGACGTAAGTAATGTTGTTTTTTTCACTTTTATTTGCTAATGATCTTGTTAATATATAGAGCTCATGCCCATTATTTAAAAGTTCATTTGTTAAATGTTTTCCTACAAACCCAGTCCCGCCTGTCAACGCAATCTTCATAGCGTCCCCTCCACATAAACTTATAATATTTAAATTCGTGTCTTTATTATTAAAACCTTTTTCCTCTTTTATGGTACATTAAACAATGAGGTGACAAAAATGCCTATAATAACAAAAATTACTGTTCAGAAGAAAAATAATGATAGATATAATATATTTTTAGATGAAGGAAGCGGTGAGAAATACGCATTTAGTGTGGATGAAGCTGTTTTAATAAAGCATGGTCTGAAAAAAGGTCAGGAGCTTGACGAAGCATTAATCATTGAAATTCATTATCAGGACGATATTCGCAAATCGTATAATTTAGCTATTCAATACTTATCGAGGCGGATGCGTTCAGAATTAGAAGTGAAAAATCATCTTCGGACTAAGGAAGTAGAAGAGCCGATTATTCTAGAAGTTATTCATAAATTACATCAATATTCCTTTTTAAATGACGAGCAGTTTTCTATTGCTTATGTGCGGACGCAAAAAAATACTACGGATAAAGGCTCATCACTCATTAAGATTGAGTTAAAGGAGAAGGGGATAGCCGCTCATTTAATTGAGTCTGCTTTAAAGGAATTCTCTTGGGAGGAAGAGCTCTCAACTGCAATCAGTCTTTGTGAAAAATATACTCAAAAATATAAAAAAGATTCCATGCGAATGATGAAACAAAAGCTTGAGCAGATGCTTGTGCGCAAAGGCTTTCCATACGACATCATCAATGAGGCTATAAGCACCAGTGATATCGCTAAGGAAGAGAACGAGGAGCTATCTGCCTTAAGTAAGCAGGCAGAGAAGTATGCCAAAAAATATCAAGGTTTGCCGCCATTTGAATACGAACAAAAAATGAAACAAGCATTATTTAGAAAAGGTTTCTCATTGGATTTAATTGATAAATACATACAAAATCAAGAATGACTTCTCAGAGTGGTGAGAAAAGGATAATAAGAAAATTGAGTTGGACTGTGAGAGGTGCCCGCTCTATTCCTGCGGGAGAGAAGCGAAATAGTCGAGACTTTCAAGGCGCGTAGCAACTAAGCGGCTCAACACTTGTCCATGAAAGCCTCGGAAAATCCAAAAACTCATCATTTTGAAATAATTTTTTAAACTTGTTAGATTATACTTAAGTAGGAATTATCGCAAAGAGGAGCGAAGAAAATGCAAGAAAAAAGATATAGTGATATGGGTGAATATGAGTTAAAACAAGAGATTGCATCCTTGAAGGAAAAGGGGAGAAAGGCAGAGCAGTTGGGGATGGTTAACGAATTTGCAGTATTGGAGCGAAAAGCAATCATGGCCCAATCTTATTTGCTGAATCCAAAGGATTATCTTCCTGGAGAAATTTATCAAATTGCAGGAGATCCAGGAACTTATTTTAAAATTGATTATATGAATGGTGTTTTTGCCTGGGGTTATCGGCTTGACGGTGATAAGGCTGAAGAAGCGCTGCCTATTGCTATGCTAATAAAACTTGAAAGAGGATGAGTTCTCATCCTCTTTCAAGTTTTTATGGAGTTTGCTGAAGTGTTCTTTTCAGTTTAATGAGGTTTTGAGTTTGTTGGGTTTCGCCATTAACTTGATAATGAGCTCTTTTAGGATTAAAGTTACCAGAAGCAAATGGACTTTTGTATTCATTTTCACCGAAAATGTCTTTTTTGTTTCCCATTAAAATCAAGCCCCCTATAATAGATTATAAATCGGGTGTATCACTTTCTCGGGTTGAAGATGCCTTCATCCTTTCTTGCGGCTGGGTGTTAATGGTACCATCCGCTCTTTTTGAGGCATATTCAGCTTTAGCTCGAGGTTCACCCTCAAATTTGTTATTATTCTGGTTAGGGAAATTCGTGACTTTATTGCGCATTTTCATCCCTCCTCGAGGTTATTTAAAAGCGAGACATCGTTATTCTCGCTCATGTATATTATTTACCGTTTTGCATTTATAAAACCGATAAAAGAAATTGGAAACGAGGTTATTATATGAATGAATATCAACAAAGGCTTTTAGAGCGTCTTCTTGAAGTGAACCAACATTTGCCTGTGCAATTAGCGCAAACATGGATTGAATTATTATGGGACGATTTTGAAACAACCTATGCAAAGGCGGGCAAGGATTATAAAGGCAAAGAAATGACAGCGAAGATTGTCGAGCAATGGGTGGAAAACCATGGACCTAAGCTCCACGAGTTTATTGCTAAAAATCCAAAATACAAGCATCTTCTTAAACAGAACGATAATCATCTAAATTAAAAACAGGCCTATTATGGCCTGTTTTTAATTCGTAATAATATCGAGTTTTTTTCTCAGCTTTTCTTCGCTAAAGATCCAGCCTGTATAGGAATTGATTACGGTTAAATCCTTATCCATGTGAATGACCGCAACAAAGGGATAATATTCATTGCTGCGATATCTTAGGTCAATGAAACGGATTTCGTACATATTTTCCACTGATTCAATTTCCCATCTATATACAGGAGAAAAAGAAAGAAATGCGGAAATATTTCTATCCTCTTTAGCTGCATTAATAATGGGCGAATTAGGTATTGGCACTCGCTTAAACTGATCAATGATGCGCACACGCCCCTTAACAGCCCGCCCGACAAAGAATTTATCCTTGTTTTTCACAGCTATACGCCATTGGTTGTATCTCATGGTTGGTGATATAATGATTTCTGTTGCATCTGGTATAATGTCTTTTACACCGTTATATACAGAGCGTTTAGCAAAATAGCGACAGAAATAATAAATAATCAAAATGCCATAAATGGCAAGGAAAGTATAGCCAGGGTCCATTCCGAAAACCCAAAGAAATAAGCCAAAAATATGAATGCCAAAAATAAATGGATCAAAAGTATTGATCATGCCTAACGCGACCCATTTTGAAGAAAAAGGTCTTAAAGCCTGGGTGCCATAGGCGTTAAATATATCTACAAATACATGTAGAAAAACAGCAAAGAATGTCCATAACCATAGATGTAGCAAATTTGTTCCAGGAAATATCATATAAATCACTGCAGTAATTAATATCGGCCATAGTAGCACTGCAGGGATGGAATGTGTGATGCCGCGATGGTTTCTAATATATGAAGCATTATTTTTTAATTTTAAAACAGTATCAATGTCAGGTATTTGCGAACCAATGATGGTACCAATCATTACGCTTGCCGCAGTAACTGTACTGCCGCCAACGACCGGATCCAAGGTTGCAAGTCCGCCTAATGCGAGTCCCATTACTACATGTGTACCAGTATCCAAAAGAGGAATTCCTCCTTATATCAACAATTTTTTTAAAGTTAAGCCTTAGTTATTATCAATCCTGTCCTATTTATTTCTGACAGGCTTAATATGCTTATTTTCATCAATTTTATATAGTATATTCCCTAAAAGCTTAAGATTCAAATCATGGAGGTTAAAAAATTGGATTACAATTCGATTACAACTCATCATATAGATATTTATGCGTTTCAAAGAGATTTATTAACATGGTTTCAAGAAGAACAGCGAGATTTGCCTTGGAGAAAAGATAAGGATCCGTATAAAATTTGGGTATCGGAAATTATGTTGCAGCAAACAAGAGTCGATACTGTTATTCCTTACTTTCACCGCTTTATTGATAAGTTTCCAACAATAGAAGCATTAGCACAAGCCGAAGAGGAACAGGTTTTAAAATCATGGGAAGGGCTGGGCTACTATTCACGAGCACGGAATTTACAAGCTGCTGTACGAGAGGTGCACGAAAAATATGGAGGCATCGTTCCTGATAATCCAAAAGATATTTCCTCTTTAAAAGGAGTAGGTCCTTATACAGCAGGAGCTATTTTAAGCATTGCCTACGGATTGCCGGAGCCCGCTGTGGATGGCAATGTAATGAGGGTGCTTTCACGTATTTTGTTGATAACCGATGATATTGCAAAGGCATCATCCAGAAAAATATTTGAAACAGCCGTGCGTGACTTAATTTCACATGATAATCCATCCTATTTTAATCAAGCTTTAATGGAATTGGGTGCACTGATTTGTACGCCAACTTCTCCATCCTGCTTATTATGTCCTGTAAGGGAGCATTGTCAGGCATTCTTTGAAGGTAAGCAGACTGAACTTCCGGTTAAAATGAAGAAGAAAAAACAAAGGATAGTTCAGCTTGCATCCATTTTACTTTCAGATAAAGAAGGAAGGCTTGTTATTCAAAAACGTCCGTCAGAAGGTTTATTGGCGAATTTATGGGAATTTCCGAATATTGAAATCTCATTGCAGTACATGACAGAAAAGGAACAATTGAGTACGGCGATAAAAAATCAATATGATACACATATAGAAAATATAGAAATGATAGGAAAAATCCAGCATGTGTTTACCCATCTAACTTGGAATATTAATGTATATCAAGCAAAGATAGATAAAATAAGGGAACAAAAAAATGTAAAACAAGTGACACTTGAAGAAATTAAAGCTTATCCTTTTCCTGTATCAAATCAAAAGATGTTAAAGCAGTATTTGGATAGCAATCATCTTTAATAGCCGCCGCGTCGTTCAATTTCTTTAATAATTTCAACCTGAATTGTATGGCCTTCACTATTTAAATAAGGAGTAATCTGCTGCAATGAATGATGAAAGTACTCTAGTTCATCCTTATTCCAATCTGTTTTAGGAATCATTGACAGCTCTGTCATGTCTCTTCCATTATACATTTTACATTCATCCTTTCGAACGTGGTTCTCTCTATTGTTTTACTACCAATTGTCAACTATGCACGAACAGGATAAAATAAAGTAATAAGTGGAAGTTAGTTTTATAAAATCGAAGCGGCGATATATGTAAAGTTTTAGAGGCAAAGCCGCATTAGGAAAGCAAGGAGAATTTTTTGTCAGGCTGTAGAGATTCTCCGAGGCTTACCCGCTCGCTTTGTAGCGGTTCGAGCGTCAAACCGCTTCGGCGCAACGCTCCTACAGGACCGAGCGGACACCTTACTTTCTCAACACTCTTACAAGGAGAATTACTTGTTTATTAATAATACATAGAAGGGAGTTTATTTAAATGTCACAAAAAGTAGCATTAATAACTGGTAGCAGCAGAGGAATTGGCAAAGCAACAGCTTTAAGATTAGCTAAGGAGGGTTATGATATCGTCCTTAACTATGCCCGAAGCAAATCAGCTGCATTGGAAGTTGCAACCGAAATTGAAGCACTCGGCAGAAAAGTCATAACGATAAAGGCAAACGTCGGTGATAATGAGAAAATCAAAGCGATGTTTCAGCAAATAGATGAAGAGTTCGGTCGTTTAGATATCTTTATTAGCAATGCGGCATCAGGTGTACAAAGACCGATCATGGAGCTTGAGGAATCTCATTGGAATTGGACAATGAATATTAATAGTAAAGCATTATTATTTTGCGCCAAGGAAGCCGCACAATTAATGGAGAAAAACGGCGGAGGCAAAATTGTTAGTATTAGCTCACTAGGATCGATTCGTTATTTAGAAAATTATACAGTTGTTGGCGTTTCAAAAGCAGCTGTTGAAGCGCTCACGCGATATTTGGCTGTCGAGCTTGCTCCGAAAAATATTGCAGTAAACGCAGTATCAGGCGGTGCAGTTGATACGGATGCTTTGAAACATTTCCCGAATAGAGCGGAGTTATTAGCTGAGGCTAGTCAGAAAACACCAGCCGGAAGAATGGTATCTATTGATGACATGGTAAATACGGTCATGTTTTTAGTTTCTGATCAGTCAAGTATGATTAGAGGACAAACAATTATTGTAGATGGCGGCATTTCTTTACTAGTTTAGGCTGTTTTCTAGATGAAAATAGCGTCCGCAAGGTGAGATGAGAACGTGAAAACTACGGCATCCTTGTGGAAAGTGTGACATAAGCTTAACGCATTGTAAAATTCAGAAATTTATTACTTTATTTTTTTAGGATAATTATCACCTTCACTGGATAAATTAAAAAGCGTGGAGGTGATTAGAATGGCAAAGAAACAAAACCAACAACAACAACAAAATCAACAATACAACCAAGAATTTGCAAGCGAAACTAATTTACAAGAAGTACAACAACAAAACCAACAAGCTGAAGCAAACAAACAAAAGGCTAAAAACCAAAATCAACAACAACAATAAGTATAATCTCCGAAGGTGCCCTACTTTACGATAGGGTGCCTTCTTTTTTTATTTTTTTACATAAAAGAATAGTCTTCACATTCGACAAAACTTCTATTTACTCAACAAGACTAGTCAAAGGAGTGTTGTGAGTAATAAGCGAATACTGTTAATAATGAATTGCGAGAAAGGATAGGTGTCTGAGTTTGAAAAAATTCCAGCTGTTAGTTGAAGAGCAAATGAAAACAATGGAACAGTTATTATTCTTACAAAGCGAGCTCGAGAGATGTGAAGAGATTGAAGAGGAATTAAAAATGCTGCAAGCAGAAACTGAAATCGAAAGCGTTCAATTTGAAATAAAAAAAATGAAGGAAGAATTAAACGAAATTCATCAGCTTTTTGAAACGCAAACTGAAGAAGTCATTAAAACCTATCAAATCCAAGTACCTTCATAAACAAAAAAAGTGTCCTATTGTTTAAACATATTAAAATTTGGCATGACTAGTAATAGTAATGTGTTTTACAATATTTAAAGCCATTGGGTATTTCAATGGCTCTTTGTTTTAAATTTTTCAAATAACCGTTATAATAATAGAAAATAGGAATCGTACTTTGTTGCCTTTTGTCGTATTGATTGATGAAAAAATGAAAATGCCTGACTTGGCCCAAATCAAATAATGAGTGCCTTGCAGTTTTTTAAAAGGTTCCAAAGCTTCCAGAAATGAAAGTAGGGGAGAAAGAATGGCCGTACCCATAGAAGGTGAACCAGTACAAATTCATAGCTATAAGCATAATGGGCACATCCATCGCGTCTGGGAGGAATCAACCGTATTAAAAGGAACACAAAACCTAATTATTGGAGCAAATGATCGGACAATAGTGACAGAATCAGATGGGAGAACATGGATTACAAGAGAACCGGCGATATGTTATTTCCATACCCAATATTGGTTTAATATTATTGGAATGATTAGAGAAGATGGCGTTTATTACTATTGTAACTTAAGCTCACCATTTATATATGATGGGGAGGCCGTCAAGTATATTGATTATGATTTGGATATAAAAGTGTTTCCTGATATGACGTTTAATTTACTTGATGAAGATGAATATGAACGTCATCGCCAAGAAATGAAATACCCTGCGCCGATTGATAAAATTCTTTGGTCGAATGTGGATAAATTAATTCAGTGGATTCGTCAAAGAAAAGGTCCATTTGCACCTGATTTTGTTGATGGCTGGTATGAGAGGTATTTAACTTACAGACGCTAATTTATTTTGAAAAAGTAAACGCCTGTTGAGAATGAACGCATCAACAGGTTTTTATTTGTGTAAAAATAAATGGATGTATACATATGAAAATAAGGCAAAACTAAGTATATTAAATTGAAATTTTAAAAATACGTACATATGAGGGTGAGGGCGTTTTGGACAGTATAAAAAGATATATGAAGTTTGTGAAGCCATATCGCCTGCAAATACTATTTACAATCATTATCGGAATTATTAAATTTGCGATTCCACTTTTAATTCCATTATTAATTAAATATGTGATTGATGATATTATTGGCAATGATTCAATAGCACAAGCTGATAAAATATCAAATCTGCTCATGATTATGGGCTTAATGATCGTCGTATTTGTAATAGCGAGGCCGCCGGTCGAATATTATCGCCAATACTATGCTCAATGGGTTGCAAGTAAAATTCTTTATGATATTCGTGATAAACTGTTTACACATATTCAAAAACTCAGCTTTAAATTTTATTCTAATACAAGATCTGGGGAAGTTATTTCAAGAATAATCAATGATGTAGAACAAACAAAGAACTTTGTTGTAACTGGTTTAATGAACCTCTGGTTAGATTTAGCCACGATTCTAATTGCTGTTGCGATTATGTTTACAATGGACGTAAAGCTGACGCTTGTTTCATTAATTCTGATGCCATTCTATGCTTTTTCGGTAAAATTCTTCTTTGGGAATTTAAGGAAGCTGACAAGAGCGAGATCGCAGGCGCTTGCTGAGGTGCAGGGCTATCTTCATGAAAGAGTGCAGGGCATGGCAGTTATTAAAAGCTTTGCCACAGAAGATTACGAACAGAAAAACTTTGAAAAAGAAAATAAAAACTTTCTTTCAAAAGCGATTGATCATACAAAGTGGAATGCGAAAGCGTTTGCTGTCGTCAATACGATTACTGATATTGCTCCGCTGCTAGTAATAGGCTATGCAGGATACCAAGTAATCCAAGGAGAAATATCGCTAGGTGTGATGATGGCATTTGTTGCTTATATTGATCGCTTATATAATCCATTAAGAAGACTTGTCAATTCATCCACGACATTAACGCAATCCATTGCCTCAATGGATAGAGTGTTTGAGCTAGTCGACGAAAAGTATGATATTGATGATCATCCAAACGCCAAAGAGTGTAAAAATGTTGCTGGGCATATTCAATTTAAAAATGTAGGATTTGCATATAATGAAAAAGATGGTAAAGTTTTAAAAAATATAAATTTAAATATTCAACAAGGAGAAACCATCGCCTTAGTTGGGATGAGCGGAGGAGGAAAATCGTCTTTAGTCGGGCTGATTCCACGCTTTTACGATGTGACAGAAGGAAGTATTCTGCTTGACGGCAAGGATATTAAGTCGTTTAAAGTAAGAAGCTTAAGAGACAATATTGGAATGGTTCTCCAGGATAATATATTATTTAGCGAATCAGTACAATTGAATATTCGATTAGGCAAGCCAGAAGCAAGTGAGGAAGAAGTGATTCGGGCTGCAAAAGCTGCAAACGCGCACGAATTCATAATGAATTTGCCGGAAGGATATGAGACGAAGGTTGGAGAACGCGGTGTTAAGCTATCCGGGGGACAAAAACAAAGAATTGCGATTGCAAGAATTTTCTTGAAGAATCCGCCAATCCTTATTTTGGATGAAGCTACTTCAGCATTGGATTTGGAAAGTGAGCATTTAATTCAAGAGGCATTGGAAGATTTAGCAAAGGATCGGACAACCTTTATTGTCGCTCACCGGTTATCTACGATCACACATGCCGATAGAATTATTCTCATCGAGCACGGTGAAATTGTGGAATCGGACAGCCATGAAGAACTGATGAGGCAGCAAGGAAATTACGCAAAACTATTTCAGGTTCAATTACTTGAGCAATAAGGTTGGAAGAAACTATAGAATACTGTAGCTTAAGCTGCGGAGAAACTCATCTCAATAGCTGAGATTCTCCGAGGCCTACTCGCTCGCTCTTTAGCGGTTGGAGCGTTGTTACACGCCTTAACTGTCTCCGAATTCAACCAAAATTTTCTTATTTTCATTTTCTGAGGCACTCTGAAACTATAGCTATGCTATAGTTTCTTTTTTTTTTTCTAAAAATTGCTTTTTGTTATTTTGAAATAATTAAAAAACGAAATGAAAGAATGGAAAACAATTAACAAATTACCTTTTTAATAGTTTTTGTTTAAGAAAATGGATTTTTTAACAGCTTAATAACAGATAATCCAAAAAATAACTGAATTATAAATATATTTAGATATTTCAGAAAAAATAAATAGACTTCTATTTATTTTTCTTATAAAATATTAAAAAATGGTATTTAGGATGATTTTGGAAGAATTATGATGAAAGGAGCAATCTTGTGACACAATCTCCCGTACTAGATGTAAAGAACTTAAAAACATCCTTCTTCTCAAATGATGGTGAAGTACCTGCGGTTGATGATATTAGCTTTTCTGTTAATAAGGGTGAGATTCTCGGCATTGTTGGAGAATCTGGCTGCGGAAAAAGCGTTACTTCTTTATCTGTTATGAAGCTTATTCCTCAGCCTCCAGGAAAAATAGTTAGCGGGGAAATTCTTTTGAATGGTGAAAACCTCGTGCATGCTTCAGAAAAGAGAATGAGGCAAATACGAGGCAATGAAATGGCAATGATTTTTCAAGAACCGATGACATCATTAAATCCATTATTCAAAATTGGTGATCAACTAATTGAAGCTATAAAAATACATAATAAAGGACATAAGAAGGTGCTTGCTGCAAAAGCGGTTGAGATGTTAAAGCTTGTCGGTTTGCCAAGAGCTGAAAGCATTATGGGCGAGTACCCCCATCAATTATCCGGAGGGATGAGGCAAAGGGTGATGATTGCGATGGCGCTTTCATGCGGGCCAAAGCTATTAATTGCGGATGAGCCAACTACTGCGTTAGATGTAACCATCCAAGCGCAAATACTCGATTTGATGAAAAGCTTAAATAAGAGTCTTGATACCTCCATTGTCATGATTACTCATGATTTAGGCGTTGTTGCTGAAATGTGCCAGCGTGTGATTGTGATGTATGCAGGTAAAGTCGTGGAAGAAGCATCTGTTTATGATATTTTTAAAAACCCTAAGCATCCTTATACAATTGGATTGCTTCAATCTGTCCCTGATATAAGAAATAAGCAGGAGCGTCTTTATTCAATTCCAGGCAATGTACCAAAGCCGGGGTCAGTTGTTTCAGGATGCCGTTTTGCAGCTAGATGTGTACATGTACATTCCCGCTGCTTGGCAGAGGACCCGCCATTATATCATGCTGGGGGAAATGAAAGTCATACTGTCCGCTGCTTTCTACATGACAGCAAGGAGGCGGTATCTTGAGCAAAGTGCTACTTAAAGTTGAAAATTTAAAGAAGTATTTTCCGATTACTGGAGGCATATTCAGCAAGAAAATCGGCGATGTTAAAGCGGTGGATGATGTGAGCTTCTTTGTTAAAAGGGGAGAAACATTAGGAATTGTTGGAGAGTCAGGCTGCGGGAAATCTACAACTGGACGAATGCTTATGCGTTTAATCGAACCGACCGAAGGCAGTGTTATTTTTGACGGCAAAGAGCTAACCGAGTTGAATGATACAGAAATGAGAATCATTAGAAAAGATGTGCAAATGGTTTATCAAGATCCGTATGCATCTTTAAATCCGCGTCATACAGTAGAACAAATTTTGGAGGAACCGCTTATCGTTCATGGAATGGGCGATAAGCAAGAAAGACGAAAGCGAGTTAAAGAAATGCTGGAGGTCGTTGGGCTTAGCGGCTATCACGCGAAGCGTTATCCTCATCAATTTAGCGGCGGGCAAAGGCAGCGAATTGGAATAGCAAGAGCTTTAATGACAAAACCAAAACTGATTATCGCTGACGAACCGGTATCTGCACTTGATGTATCTATTCAATCGCAAGTATTGAACTTGCTTGAAGATTTACAGGCTGAATTCGGATTAACGTATATATTTATTGCTCATGATTTAGGTGTTGTCAAACATATAAGTGATAGAGTCGGGGTCATGTATCTTGGAAGATTAGTAGAAATTACAACTTCTTCAAAACTATATGAACACCCTTTGCACCCATATACAGAAGCATTGCTAGGGTCAGTTCCTATTCCTGACCCTACCGTTTCATTGGATAGAGAGATATTAACTGGAGATTTACCAAATCCGGCAGATCCGCCGCAAGGATGCGCTTTTCACACAAGATGTAAAAAATGTATGGACATATGCAAAATTGAGAGACCACAGTTAGCAGAGATTGAACCAGATCATTATGCAGCATGCCACTTATATGAACAATCGATTTAGGGTGTGGTGCTTAATTGATAAATATTTGCGGTATGATGATCCGCAGGCCACATAAGGGGGATATAAATGAAGAAGAGGAATGGCTTATGGTTACTCGTAATAGGATTCATTTTTTCCGTAGTTTTAGCTGGATGTAATTCTTCCTCAACAGGAGGAGAAAAAGAGCCGGGCAGTAAGGATGATCCCGGCAGTGAAGAGGCAGCTGGAGGCACGCTTGTATTTGGGCGCGGCGGGGATTCCACTTCATTGGATCCTGCTGCAACAACAGAAGGAGAAGCATTTAAAGTAACTGTTAATCTTTTTGAAACTTTAGTTAACTTTGGTGAACAAAATACAGAAATCGAACCAGGGCTGGCAACGGAGTGGGCGCCAAGTGAGGATGGGCTTACACATACACTTAAGCTCCAAGAAGGTGTAAAATTCCATGATGGCACAGACTTCAATGCAGAAGCAGTAGTTTTCAACTTTGAACGATGGAAAGCAGGCAATAAAGAGCAATTCTATTATTATAATTCTCAATTTGGAGACAAAATTGATAGCGTCAAAGCAGTAGATGAATATACGGTTGAGTTTAAATTGAACACACCAATTGCGCCATTTTATAAAAATTTAGCGATGCCGCCATTCGGAATTGCCAGTCCTGCCGCGATTGAGAAATTCGGCGATAAATTTATGGAAAACCCGGTTGGTACTGGACCATTTGTTTTTAAAGAGTGGAAACGAAATGACAGGATCACAATTGAAAAAAATGCTGACTATTGGCAGGAAGGACTCCCTAAGCTCGATTCAGTTATTTTCCGTTCTATCCCTGAAAACTCCGCCCGCCTAAATGCATTAGCATCGGGAGAAGTAGATTTAATTGATGGCGTGAATTTCAGTGATGTACCGCAAATAGAAGGAAATGGTGATTTGCAAGTGTTTGAAAGGCCGACATTGAATGTTGCCTATGTTGGATTAACGAATACGCGCGGTCCGTTAAAAGAAAAACTAGTCCGTCAGGCATTGAACTATGCTGTTGATAAGCGGTCATTAATTGATGCATTTTATGCAGGCGCTGCTGACCCGGCGATCAATCCAATGCCTCCGGTTGTAGCTGGATACAATGAAGAAATTGAAGATTATCCATATGATCCTGAAAAAGCGAAAGAATTATTAAAAGAAGCAGGCTATGAAGATGGATTCGAAATGGAATTATGGGCGATGCCTGTTCCACGTCCGTATATGCCAGACGGTCAAAAAATTGCAGAAGCATTGCAAGCCAATTTTGCTGACATTGGCGTAAAAGCTAAAATTGTCTCTTATGAATGGGGCACATATTTAGAGAAGGCCAATAAAGGTGAGGCTGATTCATTCCTGTTAGGATGGACAGGTGATAATGGAGATGCTGATAATTTCTTATATGTATTGTTAGACGAAGATTCAATCGGCTCTAATAACTACACATACTATAAAAATAGTGAAGTTCATGAATTGTTGACAAAAGCACAGGCGAGCGCAGATCAAGAAGAGCGTGAGGCTCTGTATAAGGAAGCACAAGAAATTATTAAGGATGATGCACCTTGGATTCCGCTTGTGCACTCAAGACCAATTTTGGCAGGAAAAGCAGGGATAACAAACTTTAAACCACATCCAACAGGCTCTGACAGACTTGAAAATGTTGAGTTGAAATAGAATAAAAGAAAAGGGAGGTAAACTATACTCCCTTTTCTTAGCTAATTTGTATTCTAGTTAAAAATATCGCATAAGTAAAATTAAGGCATTCGTCTGGAAGGTTTTGCGAACGTCAAGTTTTGCTAATAAATCATTCATTAGAACCTTGGATAGAGGTGAGAGCATGGTTTCGTATACAGTCAGGCGTCTATTATCGTTAATACCGGTATTACTGGGGTTATCATTAATTGTCTTCTTTATGATTAGAGCTATTCCAGGTGATCCAGCTCAAATTATACTCGGACAATTGGCGACTAAAGAAGCAGTAGCGGAGTTAACAGCACAGCTAGGGCTTGATCAGCCGTGGTATATTCAATATTTTACATATTTAAGCGGTCTCTTTACTGGAGATCTTGGCGAGTCAATAAAAACTAAAACGGCAATAAGTGAAGAAATATGGCCCTATTTGGCAGCGACATTAGAGCTTTCCTTTTGTGCCATTGTGATCGCCATATTTTTTGGTGTGAATGCAGGTATCATTAGTGCTTGGTATCAAAATTCATGGTTCGATTACATTGCTATGGTGCTGGCATTAATCGGCGTGTCTATGCCTATTTTTTGGTTAGGCTTAATGGAGCAATGGATTTTTGCCATCAATTTAGACTGGCTGCCTACTTCTGGTCGTGAAGAGGTTCGTGACCCAGTTTCAGCGATTACGAATATCTACTTAATTGATACGCTGATTCAAGGCAGGTTTGATCAATTTATAGAAGTAAGCAAACATTTAATTCTTCCATCAGTGGCATTAGCTACGATACCAATGGCAATTATTGCAAGAATTACAAGATCTTCAATGCTTGAAGTCATGAGGTCTGATTTTATTAGAACAGCAAGGGCAAAAGGGCTTAGAATGTTCTGGGTTGTATATAAACATTCATTGAAAAATGCAGTGATACCTGTTCTAACAGTTATCGGCCTGCAAACAGGGCTTTTACTCGGCGGCGCAATTTTAACCGAGACAATTTTTAGTTGGCCAGGTATGGGTAGATATATTTACGATGCCATTGGCGCAAGAGATTATCCTGTCATACAGTCCGGGATACTGGTTATAGCTTTTATCTTCGTCATGATTAATTTATTTGTGGATTTGCTATATGCCGCAATTGATCCAAGAATTAAATATAACTAGAGAGGTGGGGAAGAAGAGTGGAGGTATCTTTAAATAAGAATCCGCAGACACCTAATTTGCCGGAAGAAGATAATGCCGTTTCCCCATGGATTGAAGCGTGGAGGAGTTTTAGAAGGAATAAACTGGCTATTATCGGTACATGTATTGTGCTGTTTTTTATAATGATTGCAATTTTTGCACCTTATATTGCGCCATCCGGGATTAATGAACAAGTGATGGCTAAGCGTTTATTGCCGCCTTCGTCAGAACACTGGTTTGGTACAGATGATTTTGGCCGCGACATTTTTTCTAGAGTCCTTTATGGTGCCAGGATTTCATTATGGGTCGGTTTTCTTTCGGTTATGGGATCTCTAGTTGTCGGTACATTATTAGGCATCCTTGCCGGCTATTACGGCCGCTGGGTCGACACAATCATTTCAAGAACATTTGATATTATGCTCGCCTTTCCAAGTATATTATTAGCCATTGCAATTGTGGCTGTCCTAGGTCCATCATTAAGGAATGCATTAATTGCGATCGCGATTATTAACATTCCGAATTTTGGCCGTTTAATTCGTTCAAAAGTATTAAGTGTAAAACAAGAAGAGTATATCATTGCTGCCAGAGGAATTGGCATGAAGAATAGCAGGATATTGTTTAAGCATGTTCTGCCTAATAGTATGGCACCTGTCATTGTGCAGGGAACATTGGCGATAGCAACAGCGATTATCGAAGCAGCTGCATTAAGCTTTCTTGGATTAGGTGCAGAGGCGCCGAATCCTGAGTGGGGTAAGATGCTATCTGATGCAAGGCCGTTATTGACACAAGCGCCTTGGACGATGTTTTTCCCTGGAATAGCTATTATGCTCACTGTTTTAGGGTTTAACTTAATGGGGGACGGTTTAAGGGATGCGCTTGACCCTAGAATGAAAAATTAAAAGCAGCTGTTTCCAGCTGCTTTTTATTATTGTTCTGCATTATTTTCTTCCAGTGAAATTTCATGATCGTTTTCATGAAATTTTTGGAAGCTTGTAATTAAAATATTTAGATGTTCCACTTGTTCATTATAATCCATCATTGCTGAAACGATTTGCATTGTATGGGCAAGCACAACTTGGTCATCCTCAGACATTTGATGCTGCTGTTCAAGGAAGAGGCTAAATAGCTCTTTTCTGCTCAATGTGATGTCACCTTCTTCAAAAGTAACATGCGCTCTTACTTTCCCAATAAACTTTAATACAGCGTGTTCATGATAGTGAGTAATAATATCAAGCTGCTGTTGTACCATATGTTGGAATTCCTCAGGCATCATTAATAAATCATTTTCAAACCTATGCATTTTATTGAGTGTTTCCAATGCTTTCTTGTTTGTAGATATCATTTGACGATAAATCACTAATTTTCTTGATTTAGACAATGCTTTTTTCTTGAAGTAATTTCTTTCCTCTTTGTATAAGGAGTACAGTGCTTCAAGTTTTCTTGTTGTATCCTGCATTTTACTAATATCATTTTTAAGCAGGTTATGCTCAGATGCATGCCTGATATTTAGCCTAATCCATTTAGTAATCTCTTCAGAAAGATTTAATATTTTTAAGAAGAGCTTCTTTTCGTATTTTGGCGGCAGGAATACTAGGTTAACAATGAAAGCAGAGAAGATACCAAGCATAACAGTAGAGAATCGTATAATAGCAAATTCAATGAAAGTATCTCCAGGTGTTACCATGATTGCGACCATCGTTACTAACGACAGTCCAATTGTATTTTCCAGTTTTAATTTTAAATTGATGGTAATCACGATAATTGCAGCCAGCCCGATTATTAAAATATCATGACCAAATAATAAAACAAAGAGGACGGCAATGATTGCCCCGATTAAATTACCTTGAATTTGTTCAATGACAGATAAATATGTTCTATAAATGGTAGGCTGTAAGGCAAAGATAGCTGCAATTCCAGCAAAAACCGGTGCAGGAAGCTGAAAAAGCTCTGCAAGAAATAATGATAATATGATTGCGATTCCCGTTTTAAGTATGCGGGCGCCAAGCTTCATTTTGTATATTTTCCTTTCTGCCAGCTTGTTACTTTGCCGGCATGTAATTGCATATGCGAAAGCATATACGTATACTTTTAACGATTTTCATGTTTATTAAACAATAATGTACTATACAATGTTATTCAAATAAGTTCAATAGGCACGCTCAAATATTTCCAAAATAAAATAGAAATTTAACGAGAAATTAATTTAAATTTTTTTGAGAATAGAAAATAAAAGACGCCTGCTATACTAATAGCAGGCGTCTTATTAATAGCTTTTATCATTCTGTTGAAACTGATGGATCGGCTTGTTCTTTTACTGGTACTACTTGTAGGAAGTGTCTGTCCAAGTCATTAAACAATGAGGATAATTGCTCCGCTTCTTTTTGCTGGCCTTGCTCTTTAAGCATCGCAATATATTTGCCTAATAATTCTTTAATATCAGCTTTTCCGCTCTCTGTTAATGAAGTGACAGAAACTTTCGCACCTTTTGCAATTCGGCGTTCAATCGCTTCTTTTGTTAATCCCATTTCCGGCTGATGCCTTAAATAGACAACTCCACCTGTCATACCTGCGCAAATCCATGGTCCTGGATCGCCTAATACGAGCCCTCTGCCATTTGTCATATATTCAAAGGCAAAGCCTTTAATATTAGCGTTAGTGCCGATACGACCGTATTCTTTTGCAGGAATAGGTTTTTTAATTTGTCCGCCGATAATCATGTCTGCACCAGAAAGGCGAATTCCTGCGCGTGCATCTGCGTTGCCTTGTGCTACTAATAGACCTTCTTGCGCTCCATACCCGAATCCTTTACCAACAGAACCGTTATAATAGTTTCCATCTTTTCCTTTTGCCTTAAAGATGAGGATTTGTCCGCCGAAAGATGTTTTTCCGATGCCATCCTGAGCACCGCCGGCAACTTCAATATTAATTCCAAAGCTATTATAAGCACCTAATCCGTTACCTGGAATTGATCCGCCTTTGTATTTTAAATCAACAGGAGGGAGTGTTTTATAAGAACCATCTAAACGTCCTCTCACTCTATGGCAGGATACTCTGCTGCCCAGTACTCTTTGTTCTGATGTAACGCTATGGAAGTCACGGGACTGATGAAGCTCATCTACACTCTTATCTAGGTATTCGGCGCCTACGGCTACTTGTAATTGAGTCTCGCTTAGCTCTTTAGGCTTATCAAAGGCCTTAAGCTGAGTGATATCCAATGTTTTAAGCAAATACGTTAAATCGAGCAAATCCCGGCCTTTTGCTTGTTCTAATAAATCAGACCGCCCAACAGCATCCTGTAGGTGATCGATTCCAAGCTCAGCTGTTAATGCTTGCAGTTCCTGACCGAATGCTGTGAACAAGTTAATGATTCCTTGAACAGCTGAATCTAATTGACGCGGTACGAATCTTCTTAAACCGTGCTCTTTTGCTTGTGCTTCAGAATCAATTTGTGTGGCAATTCCAACGTGACAAGTATCGAGATGGCAGCCTCGGCATGCTGTACAGCCAATTGCTAACATTGACAAGGTGCCAAACCCGACTCTATTTGCTCCGAGCAGCATTACCTTTAATACATCTGCTGCACTTTTTAATCCGCCATCTGCCCAAAGCTCAACATGATCTCTAAGTCCAGCCTCAAGAAGGGCGTTGTGCGCTGCTTTTACTCCAATTTCAACTGGAAGTCCGACGTGTTGAAGCGCATGAATTCTTGCTGCACCAGTTCCGCCATCGAATCCGCTTAATGTAATGATGTCAGCTCCTGCTTTAGCAATGCCGACTGCAATCGTGCCGATATTTGGAACGACTGGCACTTTAACCGATACCTTTGCTTTATCATTTGCTGTTTTTAATTCATGAATCATTTGTGCCAAGTCTTCAATCGAATAGATATCATGGTTATTGGAAGGTGAGATTAAATCAGATCCAATCGTTGCATTTCTGGCTTCAGCGATTTTTGCAGTTACTTTAGATCCAGGCAAGTGTCCGCCTTCACCTGGCTTTGCACCTTGACCGATTTTAATTTCAAGTAAATTTGACGAGTTTAAAAGCTCAGCATTAACGCCAAAGCGGCCTGAAGCAACTTGCTGTCCGCGTGTACGTGGATATTTTCCGAGCATATCCTTAATTTCTCCGCCCTCACCATTCAGGCTGACCATATTCAATCGATCGGCACCTTCTGCATAAGCTCTGAATGCAATTTCATTTTGAGAACCAAAAGACATCGAAGAAATAACGAAAGGAAGACTGTGTTCACCTACGCTAATATCTACATTTTTGGCATCTACTTTAGAATCAACTGATTTAAAGGATGTAAGATGACGTATTGTCGTCGGGTTTTGCTCTTCTTGCTCACTGATCTTTTCCTTGTAGGCGCTATAATCACCAGTAGATGCGACATCACCAATTGATTTCCAAATTCTAGGGAATAAATGGAATGTTTTCCCTATTCTAGACTTATCATTATTGAAGTCCTCAATGCGTACAATCGCATCTTCTTTCATTGTTTTAAAATTAAATGCCAGTTCTTTTGATCCGAAGAAATTAACGATATTTAAATAATCTGCAACCTCTTCGTTCAATCCGATTGTAGAGAAGAGACGACCGTAACCTCTTAGCTCGTGGATCCCAATTGTCGAAATTACTTTTTCAAGACCTTTTGTTAGAGCGGAATACAAGTTGATTAATGGTTTAATATTTTCATCTGCGACTGTAATAAACATATAGTAAGGGCTGATAATATCAGCACCCAAGCCGAAAGCAGTGATAATATCATGCAATGACCGGATGGCTGCAGAGCGCAATAATAAAGAACAATCACGTCGCAATGTTGCTTTCACTAACGCTTGATCAATTGCAGAGACTGCAAGATGTGGATCGAGCCATAATGCGTTTTCCTGATGGGCATTTGCATCATCTAAAACAATAAGCGTCTTACCATTTTGAACGGCCTCAATTGCCTCTTGAGAAATGCGCTCAAGTGCATCTTTAATGCTTTCATCTTTTATAAATGTAATTGAGATGTAGCTCAATTTCTTCTCATTTTGAAATACATCCGTTACTTGGTCATAGCTCGGCTGATTAATTTGTTGAGCGCAGTCAAAGCCCATTTTTCCCTCTATTAAAATAGGTGTCTGCAATTCTAATACTTTACTAGGCGCATCTTTAGAAAATAATGATGGACGCTTTCCGATAACCGTTCTAGTAGAGAAGTGTTCCGTTTCACGGTCACGATCGATTGCTGGATTCGTAACAACGGCTACACTTTCCTTAATAAAATCGGCTATATTCGTTCTTTCGCCATTCATTGCTGCGAGTGGCGCATCATGACCAAGGGAACGAATGGGCTCTGCACCTTTCTCTGCCATCTGCTCAACCAAATTTACATGATCTCTTTCCCAGCCAAATGCCTTATATTGCCCATTGTGAACTTGATTTGGATAAGCCATTGTTGTAACTTTTGCGAGTTTAGGCGATTGAAGGCGAAATCTGTACTCAGCGGAATCAACTTTAACAGTAAACCTTTTGTATACTTCTTCCTGATATTCTAGATGGTCATATTTTTCAAGTATGTCGCCATTCCACTTAAATCCGATTTTTTCTCCTGGTGAAAGCGGCTTAGGCTCGCTAACATATTCACTTGATGAGATAATGCCCGGTTCAGAAGAGAATAAATATGACTTTTCGGTTTCCAGCATCCATAATGGACGCAACCCTAATGCATCAACACTGTATACAGCTTCGTCGCCAAAGCGGGAGATAATACCTGCTGGACCTTGAGCGAAATGCCCCCATGCTTCCCGGATATATGCATATAAATCTTGAAGGTGCTCAGGGTAGGCTTTAATTTCATTTACAATAGGAGGGAATAGAACATCCATTGCTTCGAAAAGTGAATAACCGTCACGGCAAATAAATGTTTCAATTGTTCTACTGAGATCCTGTGAGTCGCTTCCACCTTCAACAAGTGGGACGTTAATCATTCTCGCTTCATCACGAAGCTTAGCAATCGTATTAATTTCACCGTTATGACCTAATACGCTAAATGGTTGCACGCGAAAAAAGTTAGATAATGTATTGGTAGAATATCGGTTATGTCCAAGCGTCATAGTTGACGCGACAAGCGGATTTGCTAAATCAAAATAATACTTTGGCAGAATATCCCCTGCGCCCATTACTTTATAAACAGCATGATGCTGACTTAGTGATGCAACATGTATATGCTCGTTCTTTTCAAAGTCTACAATCATTTCTAGAATGGTTTTGTTTAATTCTGCTTCATTAATATTTGCTTTGCAGGCGAACTGCCAGAAAACAGGATTTTCTTGAATAGCGATTGGTCCAAGTGCAAAAGAATCTGTTACTTCATCAGATTCATATAAAACAGTAAATTGATAATTTTTAAGTTTCTGAATTAGCTGGTTTTTGAAATCCTCTGTATCGTTATTTCTAGTGAAAAATACGTGGCCAACTACAAAGTTTTTACTGTCTACAATAGAGGAATCTACATTTGCTTTTTCTAATTTTTCTTTCCAAAGCGCGCGCGGAATATCAATATGAATTCCGACACCGTCACCTTCACCATTAATAAATCCTGCACGGTGGTTCATCTTGACTAATGCATCAATACAGTTAAAAATATTTTCTTTCGTAGGAATGTTTTGTTTTTCTAAAGAAGAAACAATACCGCATGCGTCGTGTTCTTGCTTGTTAAGTTCTTTAAATTTGGAAGGGGTCCATTGTTGAGTCATCGTTATCGGCTTCATAAGGCGTTGCCTGCAAGCCGTTCACCTCCTGTATTAGTCTATGAATTTTGAGGATGCTTAAAGTGGGTTGCACAAATAAGCATGCTAGTTTGAAAGATAAAATTATTTTCATGTGGTAAAGCACTAAAGTTAAATGGTGATAAAGATACAATTCAAAATATTTTTTTTATCATATCACAAGAATTTTCAGAAATCAATTATTTATACATGAAGTTGGATAATGGTGAGGGGGGAACTGAATTAAAATACATAAACAAATGCATTGTTGTAAACGTTTTCATTGTTGGTTTATAAGAAAAAGAGAGCCTGTAAGGCTCTCTTTTGTGAATAAAAAATGAATATTATTTGTTGCTCATTTCCATAAAAGCGTTATTAACGGCATGCAATGTTGCTTCGATATCTTCTTTTGTATGTGCAATTGTAAGGAACCAGGCTTCATACTTAGAGGGTGCAAGGTTAATGCCTTGCTCTAACATTAGTTTGAAGAATTTGGCGAAAATTTCACCATCCGTGTTTTCCGCCTGCTCATAGTTTTCAACTTTTTCACTTGTGAAATATACAGTTAGAGCCCCTTTTAATCTGTTGATTGAAATAGGTATATTGTAGTCGCTTGCTGCCTTTGAAATGCCCGCTTCAAGCATCTCTCCTAGCTGATCTAAATATTCATAAACTCCTTCTTGTTTCAATACCTCAAGACAGGCAATTCCAGACAGGATGGATGCAGGGTTGCCTGCCATCGTACCAGCTTGGTAGGCGGGGCCTAATGGAGCAACTTCCTCCATGATTTCTTTTTTTCCACCATAAGCACCAATTGGGAGGCCGCCTCCAATGATTTTACCCATGGCAGTTAAATCAGGTTTAACACCGAGCAAATCTTGAGCTCCGCCATAGTGGAAACGAAAGGCAGTAATGACTTCATCATAAATGACTAATGACCCTGCAGCATGTGTGATTTCATTCACTGCTTCTAAAAATCCAGGGTGAGGTTCGACTATACCGAAATTACCAACGATTGGTTCAACAAGAACGGCTGCAATTTCATCTCCCCATTTTGCCATTGCAGCTCTGAAAGGTTCAATATCATTAAAAGGCACAGTTATCACTTCTTGGGCAATGCTCTTTGGAACACCGGCTGAATCAGGTGTTCCAAGTGTAGAAGGACCAGAACCTGCAGCAACTAAAACTAAATCTGAATGACCGTGATAGCAGCCAGCGAATTTAATAATCTTATCCTTTCCAGTAAAAGCGCGGGCAACTCTTATCGTGGTCATCACTGCTTCAGTGCCGGAATTGACAAAACGCACCTTTTCCAGATTTGGCATTGCTTCTTTTAACATTTCAGCAAATTGAACTTCATAAGGTGTCGGCGTTCCATATAAAACGCCTCTTTCCGCAGCTGTTTTAATTGCTTTTGTAATGTGTGGGTGCGCATGTCCAGTTATAATCGGACCGTATGCTGCGAGATAATCAATATATTGGTTGCCATCGACATCCCAGAAATAAGCTCCTTGAGCTCTTTCCATTGCGACTGGCGAACCGCCGCCAACAGCCTTATAAGATCGGGAAGGGCTATTCACTCCACCTACTATATGTTCTAATGCCTGTTTATGTAATCGTTCAGAATTTGAGAAATTCATGATTGACCCTCCTTAAAAATAGTACTTACTTTGCTATCTTAACATGCTTGATTCTAAAGTGAAGAAAATGCGAAATTTTTCAAAAGTTTATGCTGGTTGGACGAGTCTGCATACTATCTTCTATTTCAGCGTATATATGAATGGATACTTTGTAGAGATGAGGTATTATAAATGGTTTTCTATTTATCATTAATTTTAGTTGTCCTCTGTATTTTAATGAGTATGCAAAGTTTGCTTACACCTAAAAGAACGAAAGGACGCTGGGTTTCTCTTGATAACTTTTTGTATTTAATTTGCCTCTATGCAACAATATTAATTGGCTTTGGTCTTATTTATATAATATTGGATTTAAATGGACATATTGTTCTTATTGATGAAACAAACTATGCAGGTATTAATTTTCTCGACCGGTTAGCAACGGGATTTTACTTTAGTGCAGTTACCCTTTTTTCGTTAGGTTATGGAGACATTATTCCTGTCGGTTTGGGCAGGATGATCGCAATCGTTGAAGCGCTGATAGGCTATGTAATCCCTACGGCTTTTGTGGCAAGAGTAGTGTTTAATATAGACAGTAATAAGACGAATATGAATTAGTTGTCATTCCTAATGAATTTGGATACGCTATTGATTAAAGAAAGTTTTTGAAGGAGTGATGATGAATGACAACAAATATAGGTGAATTAGCACCGGGTTTTTCATTAAAAGGCAGTAATGGGGAAACTGTGAATTTAACTGATTTTCGCGGAAAGAATGTTGTTCTATATTTTTATCCGAAAGATATGACGCCTGGATGTACAACACAAGCATGTGACTTTAGAGATAATCACGAAAAGTTTGAACAGCTGGAAACAGTAATACTAGGAGTAAGTCCTGATCCTTTAAACCGTCATGATAAATTTATTGAAAAGCATGGGCTCCCATTCATTCTTTTAGCGGATGAAGATCATCAAGCAGCTGAAGCATATGATGTTTGGAAGCTGAAGAAGAATTTTGGCAAGGAGTACATGGGGATTGAACGATCTACTTTTATCATTAATAAAGACGGCCGATTAGTGAAAGAGTGGAGAAAAGTTAAAGTGAAAGGGCATGTTGAAGACGCGCTTTCATATATTAATGAGCATTTATCGCATAGAAGCAAGCTGTGAAACTCCAAAATGAGAAAGCTGAAGGAATAATAAAGGATCTTCCCGTTTAATCCCGATTCGTTCAACTAACCATCAGTGGTCAGTGGGGAAAAGGAAGCCTTACTGATGGATGCGTCACCTTATCATAAAGATTGGCCTATTTTTTGATTTTAGAGGCTTTTGTCCATGCATATTAGTGGAAAATGAATATCATTAAATTAGGGCATACCTCCTCAAATATAATTTAAACGGACTTTTACAGTCCGTTTTTTTCTTTAATAATATATTTAATGGTATATTTAGATAGGTAATTAAAATAAGGGCAGATGCATATAATGACTAATGAGGAGAAGACATATCGTGGGCTGCCATATATTATGCTAAAGAGATTTGTTGACAAATTTCATTAATTATTAGTAAACTAATTATAAATATTATAATATAAGAATAAATAGAAGAGAGGTGCATGACGGTGGCGCAGATACAACTTAAAGAGGCATTAGATACTTTAAAAGATACTGGGGTCCGCATCACTCCGCAGCGTCATGCGATACTTGAATATTTAATAAACTCAATGACGCACCCAACTGCAGATGATATATATAAAGCGTTGGAAGGTAAATTTCCAAATATGAGTGTGGCTACAGTTTACAATAATTTAAGAGTATTTCGTGAAGTTGGACTGGTGAAAGAACTTACTTATGGAGATTCATCAAGCAGATTTGATTTTGTCACAACTCAACATTATCATGTGATATGTGAAAGCTGCGGTAAAATAGTTGATTTCCATTATCCAGGCTTGGATGAGGTAGAACAGTTGGCGGCTCATGTTACAGGCTTTAAAGTAAGTCATCACAGAATGGAAATATACGGAACATGTCCAGAGTGTTCTAATAAAAATGAAACTCATTAATGTATTCGAAAAAGCTGCCAGCAAATGCTGCCGGCTTTTTTTATCGACATTCAAGCTTCAAATAATAAAATAACCCAAGGGATGATTCTGTTCCCGTTGGGCTATGAAGACGCTATTGTTCTATCCTTTTTTCTTTTTTGTTGTATTTTTGGTCAAATTCTTTCCCTTCAAGCGAAGCATCTAATGTTAAAGGCTCATTACAGTGCATACACATATCTACTCTCCCAAGCACCTTTGTAGCTTTCTCGCAATTTGGACACACGACCTGGACTGCTTTAGTAGATAACATTCCTATCCAGAAGTATATACCTGTACTTGCAATGATAAAGATGACACCCAGTAACATAAATATTGACATAATGAGTGGAGAATTCCTGAAGAAGATACCTATGTACATAACGATGAACCCAACAAATATCAGGCTTAGCGCAAATGTGCGAATTTTATTAATTTTGCTCGAATATTTTGCCATCATATTCCCTCCTAAACAATAACTATATCATACCACTTATAATGTCAAAAATAATTAAAAAATTAATGTCGCAATTTGTCCATTAAGCATGCAGGAATTCGTTTTATATCGTCGAAATAGTAAATATTATAATAAATGGGGGCTTTAACGATGGAAGACATTCTCCGTCCAATATATCAAGAGCGTGCAAGTCAAGCGAATACACTTGGTGTATTAATGATAGAAAAAACTGAAAAGGCATTATCTATAACAGATACTTTCGATGCAGTGCTATTAATTATTGTGGAGCATGCAGACGAGCAGGTATTTGTGAAACATTACACATACGGAAGCAAGAAAGCTGCGCTCCATATTGTGACTAAGAAACAAATAAATGATTGGATTTTAATGGGCTCCAATCGTAAGATATTCGAATGGCTATATAGTGGAAAAGTGCTTTTTGATAGAAATGAATATATTCAACAATTGAAACATGAATTAAAGGAATTCCCGTTTAAAGGAAGAAAATTAAAAATGGGCATAGAATTTGCAAAGCTCATTCGAAGGTATACTGATGGGAAAACTTTATTTGATAATCAAAACTACTTTGATGCATACAATCATGTCGTACACTCATTGCATCATTTGGCAAGGCTAACAATTATAGAAAATGGCTTTCATCCAGAAGTCACTGTCTGGAATCAAGTAAGGCAAATGGAGCCGGAAATTATGAAGCTATATGAAGAGTTAGTTCAAAGTCATGAACCATTAGAAAAAAGGCTTGAATTGTTATTTTTAGCAAGCGAGTTTCTTATTCACTCTAGGACCAGACTAGGCGCCAACCATCTGCTGGATATTCTTGCAGATAAAGAAGTGTGGACGATTCAGGATATCATTCAGCATGACGAGCTGAAGTATTATTCAGTCGATCTGAGTATATTGTTAGAGTACTTAATAGACAAAAATATTATTGCCATTGAAAATGTAAAAACAAAAGGAAAAGGGATAGAACATCGATATTATAAAGTCGTAAAAAAAATATAGTAAAATATTAAAAAGTGTATTGACCTTTATCAGGAATAGGTGTTATATTAATATCCGTCGCTAATAATTGTTTTAAAAACATTTTATCAGGCGACGGAATAAGTTTAAAAAAGTATTGACGGAATAGGCAATACATGTTAAATTAATAAAAGTCGCTTCAAAAGCGAATGAGATTGATCTTT
>NZ_PISD01000028.1 GCF_002835735.1 Cytobacillus horneckiae
AAAATTGAATAATTAAATATTAAATGATAACACTATAAATTGTCAACAACTTATAATACTAAGTATTATTTTTTGTACAAACAAAGATGTCTATTTAAAAGAAATTGAACAACTTTTCTTTTAAATAGACATCTTTTTCACCCGTTAGTATCGATAATATGAATGATACTTCCATGTCTTAGTATTTATATGGAATATATTTAAATCAATAGGGACTTTATTTTCATCATATGATATTCTCGTACCTTTCAACACTGCTGATGAATCTGGTATCTGTAAGGCTCCTGCTACATAAGGATCTGCAATGACTGCCTCAATCTCATCTTCTACTTCTAAAATATCTATATTTTTCTTTTCTTTTAATAGTTGTTGGACCGATGAGAAAGAAGTATTCTCCATATAATCTTTTAGCGGAATAAGCGGCCTCAAATAATGTTCTAAATAAAACATTGGCTGATTATTCAAGTACCTGATTCTTTTCAAGTAAATGAGATTCTCTTCCTCGTCTACTTCAAGAAGCTTGGCAAATAGAGGATTTTTTACCACTTTTCCTTCGATGGTTCTTACTGATATTTTTTCCCACTCATTAGAATAATGATTTCTAAATCCGGACATGCTTGTCCATGATTCCTTTGGCTGTCTATTGGATACGAACGATCCTTTTCCTTGAACTCTGTATATAATTCCGTTATTTTCAAGCTGCTTTAATGCCTGTCTTACTGGTGTCCTGCTCACAGTGAACAACTTCTCCAATTCCATTTCAGAGGGCAATATTTCTCCTACTTTATAAAGACCGTCATCAATCTTTTGTTTTATTACATTATATATTTTTTGATAAGCCGGGGTTGTTTGTATAGCCATTCTTCCTCTCTTTTCCTTTTTTTATCTATAATAACGCAAATTAATACTATGCACAATAACTTATAATACTAAGTGTTAATATATGTGATTTTCATTAATATCCTAGGAAACTAATCATTCATAACGTTTCATTTCTATTCTATCGCACCATCTATGCCCTGCAGGAAACTGCTTAGCTAACGCTTTCTTCAGCCACAACCGTTCTGAGATTGCTAGTTTCCAAATTACATTCTTCAAATCCGTCTCATCCTTCTCCCTCAAAACCGAACTCCCGCCTTTATAAAGAAGTTGAATCTCAGGTCTTAAATAAGGAATTCCTTCAGGCGACAACATTCCTATTTCGTTTACAAATTTACGAACCGTTTTTTCACGCTTATATACCCAGTAATCACCATCTGTCTCTAATAGCATAACTTGATAAGACCAAACTTTTTCTCCTTTTTTCCGCACCCAGAGGTTATCGTACTTTGAATGCAAAAACTCATCTGATCTCCATCGGATTAATTCTCCTTTATGTGCTTTGAACAATTCCCATTATGGATGTAAAAATTGCTGCAATATTTTATTATCACGTTGGAGAATCACAATATCGATATCATCATGCTGCCTTGTTTGCTTCCTAAGATAAAGGTCAAGCGCCCATCCGCCTGCAATCCACCATTTTAGCGGGATTGGAGCGAATATAGTGCCTATTTTATTAATAGACAATGGCTGCCATACTTCCGGTTTATTTTTCATACAACCTCCTGAATCATCAATATACTCACAGTTCATCCGGTTCTGCCAGCCCCTTCTGCTCTGTATTTGTCTTTTTCAATCTTTGGTCATCTAATGCACCGAAAAAATCATTTAATAGACGAGCGTATAGCTTTGATTTTCTTGGCACGTTATATAATTCTTGGTTGCCGTCAAATTTCATTTGGAGGGTGCCTGTTTCCGTATTAAGCCAAAATCTATAGCTGCCTTCTTTGTATACATGTTTACTGTTTTTCATTGGATTCACCGCTTCCTTCATTAATCTTGTATATCTTTCTATCTCCACAGTCGCATCCCTTCTAAACTGATAAAAAATGGTTACTTTCCATCCGAATATATATTAATAGTGTAGAAATTGTAAATTATTGAATTTATGTAAATTTCACTTTGCACTCAAAGTTAGGCCGAAAGTTTCACTATGATAATAAATGTTATGGTAGATTTTCTTTTTCTCTATAAAACAATGTTTAAATTAGGTAGTTATTCATATAAAAAAAATGACTATTGATGTAATTTCACCTTTTCTTCCTCCATTTACAGATTGTTCACCTCCGCTTTAAATTGGCTTAATCCTCTTCTTCTATATTTAGAATGTAAAACATAGTCGAGGAGGTAATAAAAGATGTTCAAGAAATCTATCAAAAAGAAGCTGCTCTCGTTCGCTTTAGTATCTACCATTGCTGTTGGCGGTGTTGCCGGAAGCTTATCTGCTCCTGAAGCAGAGGCAAAGTCCATACCTAATAAAGGAAAAGCCAAAAATGTTATTTTTATGATACCAGATGGCTATTCCACTTCTTATGCAACAAACTACCGCTGGTATAAAGGAGAAGAAACAGTGTTAGATTCCATGCTGGTTGGAATGCAGCGTACATATTCAGCTAACTCAAAGGTAACTGACTCAGCTGCTGCTGGAACGGCAATGGCTACCGGTGTAAAAACAAATAACGGCATGATCAGCACCTCACCTGATGGCAAAGATTTAGAAACCGTGCTTGAAGCTGCGGAGAAAAATGGAAAATCATCAGGATTAGTGGCAACATCAACGATTACCCATGCAACGCCTGCCGTATTTGCTTCACATGTAGCTTCTCGTGCAGACGAAGCGGAAATTGCTCCTCAATTGTTGGATAATGATGTAGATGTCATTCTTGGTGGCGGTAAAAATTACTTCCCTGAAACATTATTAAATGATGCAAAAAAGGATGGCTATAAATACGTTTCAAATAAAAATGAGCTGAAAAACACGAAAAAAACGAACAAGCTTATCGGCTTATTTGCTGACGAAGGCATGGCGCCTGAATTAGATCGCGATGAAACAAATCAGCCAAGTCTTGCAGATATGACTAAATCTGCATTAGATGTATTAAAAAGAGATAAAAACGGCTTCTTCCTAATGGTTGAAGGCAGCCAAATTGACTGGGCTGGTCATGATAATGATGCAGCTTGGGCAATGAAGGATAGTGAAGCTTTCGAGGATGCAGTCGCTGAAGCAGTTAAGTTTGCTAAGAAGGATGGCAATACTCTAGTTGTTGTTACTGGCGATCATGACACTGGCGGAATGTCTGTTGGCGGATATGGAAAAGGTGATGCAAACCCAGAAATCCTTCGTAATGTAACCGCTACTGGAGACTATATGGCAAACGAACTGAACAAAAAACGCAGCAATGTTAAAAAGGTAGTTAAGAAATATACTTCTTTAGACTTAACGAATGATGAAGCCAATAGGATTAAATTAGCTGAAAATCCATCAATGGAAATTAACAAGGTCATATCAGAACGAGCGCTAGTCGGCTGGACAAGTACTGGGCATACTGGTACAGATGTGCCTTTATATGCATACGGGCCAGGCTCTGATCTTTTTGCTGGCTTGCACGAAAACACTGACTTGCCAGTGATGATTGCTAAGGCGATGAAAGTGAAGTTTAAACCAGGGAAATAAATAAAGATCGAAAGGAGCGGTTATGCTCCTTTCGTTTTTTTTGAAAAGGTGGCACAAAACTTCACTTCTGCTGTAATGCTAAATCCATTTTTAAAAAGATGGAATGCTCTGTGGAAATTCAAATAGATCCGTAAGGTCGTATTTTGTTTTTATTTCACGAAGCCGCTTAAAGTTTTCTCCATAATAGGCGGTAGGCCAATCTTCAAAGCATTTAAAATATCCCTTGTATCCTGGCAAAACACGATGATTCTAGGGAATTTGGGAACACTTAAATTTTTGTTAACTCTTGCCTGCTCATATTCGGAATCATCAGGTGTTACAATTCGTCCTGTAAGTTTAGTCTTTTCCAACTATATAACTCCTTTCTCAGATAGAGTGAGAAGTGTTATATCGTATGATACCCTATGGGAAAAGACACATATTGTCTGAAACGTTCTGCATATTTTTTGTAATTTCCCGCAAAACAAAAAGGCTACTCGCAAGTCTAAAAAGACAAACAAACAACCCTAAGATGACAAAAATACTAATATCCAGTTACCCGCGCTTTTAGCTGGAGCAAATGAGGCAAACTCATTCAGACAATATTGGATGCTTCTATCAAATGTTCAGAAGAAGAAGCTACATCATCAGTTGCTCTACCAATTTGCTCAATCACAATGGTTAAGTTCTCCATTTGGCTTTGTGCTTCCTGTGTACGATTTAAACTTACACAGGAAGCATCATATATACTGTCTAACATTCCATCTGTTTTCGCTGCTTTTAATTTTCCTTCACGGATATCATGGTTAATCTCTTTAATCGATGAAATGACAAGTTCTGAATAAGATCTTGATGTATTAATAAGCTGCATAATATCGCTAATGGAGGCTTTAGTTTGTTCCGCTAATTTTTTTACCTCTTGCGAAACAACTGCAAACCCATTTCCATGTTCACCGGCTCTTGCTGCCTCAATAGCTGAATTTAATGCTAATAAATTCGTTTGATCAGCGATGTTTTGTACAATTTCCACTACCTTTAATATTTCAACGGATGATTGCTTAAGCTGCTCAACTGTCTGCTCCATTTGATCATTATTATCAACAACGGCCTCAATCGTTTCCAATAAGGAAAACATCTCTTCTTTTCCCCGACTTACTTGCTCTTTAGTCTCATTTGACACTTCATTGCTCAGCCCAACCAGCCTATAAACCTGTTTACTGCTGTCAATTAATTCTTTGACAGATTGATTCGTTTCATTTGATAATGCTACAAGCTCTGAACTGATGACGATAATCTTTTCTTTAACTTCCTTTTTGACCTTTTCATACTGATTTTCAAGTTGTCTCTGATTCTCTTTTTCGTATTGCTCCAGCACAATTTGCTGTTCTAAATTCATTATTTTCGAAACCGCTTTCAGCTTATCATACACTTCATCTTTTGTACTGCTATTCTCGTTGATTAGTTTCATTAGTGATTCTAGCAAGTCTTGAAAAGCACCCATATACCATTCCGGCCTCAGACCAATACGGTAATGAACTTTAGCTACCTTTAATCTTTTCTCAAAAAAACGATCATCAATTTTCCCGCTGAAAAGGTCAATTATATGGTCCTTCAGCGTTGTCCTTAGCCGATCTACTGTACTTTGGTCATGAATAATTTTCTCAAGCTCAGGAACTTGAAAGATCGTGCTGTAAAAAGAATCTACAATGAGTAAAATATTTTGCTTTACCAACGTTTGCAGACTGGCGATAATTTGAAGTTCTTCCACATTAATATCAAGCATTTTTATCTTTGCTGCTAGCGATGGATGAGTTGTAATTAATTCTACATTGAATTCATTTACTAACTCGTTAAATGAGCTTTCTTTCATTTTAAACATCTTAAACACTTATCATACCCCCAAGGTTATATATTTTATTTAACATACGTAAAACTCTTACATAGTTATATTCAACCATTACTTAATACCTAAAATAAAGATATTTTAAACTATTAAACACAATTTTTCATTTATTCAATAGAATTAATACCAATTGATAGAACAATTATTAACCTCTTTTAATACTAATAGGACCATAATTATTACTCTTACGCTCTCTGTTTTGCTCTGCTTCAGGAGAATAATTTCGCGTTATCGCCTGAAATTTTCGGTTTTGTTCAGCTTATTATTCACCCGAAGTTCTCGGTTCTGTTCTACTTCAAATTGTTTTTTAATCTTCCGAAATAATCAAAAGCCTCACAGGAAATTTCGTTCTAGCTCTATTTATCCGATTTCTTTTCTATAAATATTGCTTTCACATATTTCATTTAAAAACTCAGCAGGATAGTCCTCTAGAAGTTCCAATTTTTCACGAAATTTTTGTCGAAACATTAAGGAAATTAGGCTATTAACTTTAATAGTGTAAATATTTAGAATGATATAGAGATATAGAGAACTAGCTATTATAGAACGGGGGACATGATTTGAATTTAAAAAATAAAGTATTAACCGTTTCTTTGTCAGGATTAATGGTATTCGGGGCTATGGCAGCAGGGTCATCATCTGTAAGCGCTGTCGGCAATGGACCTATGCCAGGGAATGGATCTGTACAAACATCCATTTTGCATACATATGATAGTATGGTAGATTACTTAAAAAAACAGGAAGCCAAACAAAAGCTGATGGAGCTGGAAGTGATTGGACAAACAGTAAAGGGGCGGGATATTTATATGGCAAAATACATCTCCAATCCCGATAACCCTACAATTCTATTTTTAACTCAGCAGCATGGAAACGAACAATTAACGACGGAAGGCGCTCTTGAATATGTCAAGCACCTAGGAACTGGGAAAACAAAGGGCGTTCTTGATCATGTGAATGTGCTGATTATACCGATGCTAAATGCGGATGGAGCAATGGGTGACGTGGATTTTTCATTAGAAGATTACATTGCTGATGGCGACCGCCATTTAACTCGCTATAATGCAAATAATGTCGATTTGAACCGCGAACATGATAAAGATCCAGCGGAAATGGAGCTTGAAGCAAAAGTGCTACATGAGAATGTTTTACAAAAATATGATATCGACTATATGATTGATCTCCACCATCAAGGGGCATTGAGTGAAACAAACGGCGAGCTTGTATCTGGATCCATTCTTTATCCAACAAACGCCCAAGTAAAACCAGAAGTGGTTGAGCGCTCTAAGAAGCTCGGTTCTGTCGTCTACAATACACTTGAACCTAAAGGATGGGGACATATAGGAAAATACAACGGCGGCTCTGGAGCCAATATCGGCAGAAACGGGATCGCAGTACGCTACGATATTGCCACACTTCTATTTGAAATGCGCGGCATGTCCGATCACTATCTTGAGTCATATGTACTTGGGCAAAAAAGCAACGGCTATCTTATTAAGCAAACGATTGAGACATTAGATGCAACCGTTCGTTCCATTTCAACAGAATCAATTGAAAATGCTGACATAAGCTTCTGGAACACACTCCCTACCCAAACAAACAGACAGCAAGAAGAAGCTGATGAATAAAAAACTTTGAGGAGACTCTTTACTAGAGTCCCCTTAAAGTTTTGCGTTTGGAGAGGTGTCCGCCGACTCCTTCGTGAGTGGCAAAACAGTCCCACTATTTTTAGGCGTAGTGCCCAGGGTGTCCTGAATTTCGGGTACTGCTTGCCGACGTAGCGTCTCGATGCTCGTGCATGGTAGGCCTCAGAAAATGCCAAACTTCATCATTTTGATTTTGAAAATAAGTTTCTCGGCAGCCTGAAGAGACTCTCCACTAGAGTCTCCTTTTATCATTTTGTATGAGCGTCAGGTGCTTTATCAAATACTGCATTTAAAATCACATTATGCTCAAGAAGCGCCTTTAGCGCACAAAGGACCATCGTATATCCGCCCATGGAATCAACCGCTTGATTGACAATATCATCCTCATTTCCTTTAAACCCTGAATTTACTATCGTTACAAACGTTTCTTTATTCGTTCTTGAATCAAAAACCCACTCAGTCTTAGTGCTGTCTGAGGACTTGATTAAGATACGCTTATTTAGCTGTAGATCTTCAACATATACCTGGTCTGATACTCCGTACATTTCCCAATCCCATGTTACAAGCTTTTCCGTTTCTAATCTCCCGCTGCTTTTAGTAAACCAAAATTTTGTCGTCACTTCAGGATTCACGAAAGCTTCAAACACCTCTTCAACAGGTCTTCTTATAAGCATTTCTGCTTTGACGATGGGTAAATTTATCACAATTCTCAGCTCCTAATAGCTTTTTAATATTAATGTAGCAAATTAGTTAGATACATTCCATTTATTCTCTAATTAGTGTGCCCTTAAACACTGACATCTAGGTTTACTTGAAATGGAAATGGGGACATGAAGGCTGTATTCAAACTAATAAATGCCTGGTCCCCACGCTGCAGGAACCAGGCACTCGATTTATTTTAATTCACTTGGGAATTCCAACAAATTCAGATCAAAAACAATCGGGAACAAGAAATAAATAAACGTGATGATTAGTATTGTCGCCAGGATCGTAATCCATGTCCCCTTTCTGAGCATATCCATGATAGTCACTTTCCCCGTGCCGAAAATAATCGCTTGCGACGGAGTTCCAATCGGCAGCATGAATGCAAAACCCGCTCCTAAGGCTGCCGCCGCCATTAATGGGAGAGGATGCGCATCAATCGCAAGTGCCAGCGTTGCCGCGATTGGCACAAAAATCGTTGTGATAGCTGTATTCGGTGCGATCTGAGTAATGCCTATCGTTAAAATGGTTGTAATCGACAGAATGAGAATGTATGGCGTTCCTTCAAGCAATAATAATTGGCTGCCAATCCAAGTAGATAAATCCGTTCCACTAAAACCAGCTGCGATGGCGAGTCCTCCACCAACTAGTAACAGAACATCCCATGGCATATGTTTTAATGAATCACTTTCCAATATTCTGCCTCCGTTTTTCTTGGATGCCGGGATCAGATAAAGAAGAATCGCGCCAGTCATGGCAATCATCGTATCACTTATTCCAGGAATAATATCTGTCCAAATAAAAGATCTTGTTAGCCACATAAATGCCGTTAAACTAAATACTATAGAAACAATTTTCTCCTCGTAAGTCATTTTTCCTAACGCTTGCTTTTCATCTAATACAAATTGTCGGCCATGCTCCAATCTTTTTACTTTCATTGGATAGGCGATTTTCGTTAAATAAAAGGCTGCAAAGACAGCTAGGATGAGAATGAGCGGAAATGCGAATAAAAACCATTTAGCAAATGAAATTTCGATGCCGTACATCTCTTTAATCAACCCTGCTAAAATCAAGTTGGGTGGTGTTCCGATGAGCGTCGCACTCCCGCCAATTATGCCTCCGAAACCAATAGAAAAAACGATAGATTTCGTAAACTTCTTATCTTCCTCTAAAGTATAAGTGCCTTCTTTTTTCATCAATTCAACCACTTTGAAAGCGATCGCTGTTCCAATCGGAATCATCATCATTACAGTAGCAACATTTGAAATCCACATAGATAAGAAGCCTGTTGCAAACATAAAGCCGTAAACTAAACCTGAAGTGCTCGTACCGACAAAGCTAATAATTGTTAATGCGATTCGTTCATGAAGCTTCCACTTTTCGAGTGCTAAAGCGATGGCAAACCCGCCTAAAAATAAGAAGATATTCGGGTCCCCATAGCTTGCAGTTGCTTGTGCGCCAGTGATTGTCCCCATTAATGGCAGCAGAACGATTGGCAAGAGTGAAGTGATGCCAAGAGGCATCGCTTCTAAAATCCACCAGGTTGATACCCATAACGTAATGGCTAAAACTGCTCTTCCTTCTTCACTTAATCCTGGAAGCGGCAATAAAAATACGGTCATTAAAAATAATAATGGCCCAAGCAGCAGACCAACGAATTGGCTTTTTGTATAAGCCGGTTTTTCATTCTGTTTATTTCCTCCGTCAGAAACAGCAGCGTCAACACTTTCCTTTGGACTTTCCGTTTTCACCTTTCTTAAACTAGCAAAAGTGATTAAATCTTTCGAACGCTGATGCGATAACCATAATGATTGACTCCATGTACGTAGAGATTTTTCCATTAAAATTCCTCCTTTAAAAGAGCGCTTACATTTATACAAAAAAAGCCCTTTAAAAAGGTGTTTCCATTCAAACGAATGGCTGCACACTTTTTAAAAGGCCAGATGTTTATTAAGGTACATTAAAAGAGGACTTCTCCTAATTGTTAATAAACAGGCAAATATAAGATTAACATCGCTTTATTTATGACTTTTCAAAAAAGTATCCCGATATTTTTGATGAGCAACCTTTAAGGCAACAGTGAGCGCCTGCTGGGAAGGAATAACGCAGTTTGTTTCCACATCGTCAATTAATGCTGATATATCCCGGCTAAAGTCAGTACCAACAATCATCCTTTTTAAATAATCCTTTGCTAAATCAGTCATAAAAGTAGAATCTACATTTACAACAATATGTGTTTGCTTATTCACTTCAAGCATCAGACCGATTTGTTTATTGTTTTCATACATCGGTGTATTTTGCGGTGCTTTTGCATAAGCCGTTATAAAAGCTGTTGCCATTGCCATGATTCAACACCCCTTCAGGAAGTAAGATATCTATCTATCCTCATTCTATCAAAATCTTCCGAATACTGAATGAATGTTTTTAACAATTCCTCGAATAATGCTTTACTTTATCAATATCTATCTCCATACCAAAGCCAGGTCCGTCAGGAATAACAATCTCATAGTTTTCGAATTTCACCTCATTGACGGTTATTTGATCCTTAAATAACATCGGGCCAAACAGCTCAGTTCCAAACTCAAATGCTGGGATTGTCGCATAAACAGACGCACAAACAGCCGTGCCTAAGCTAGATTCAATCATCGTTCCTCCGTATAAGCCAAAGCCTGCGCCTTCCGCAATGGCCGCTACCTTTTTCGTCTCCAGCAATCCTCCATGCTTGCATGGCTTCAGTGCGATACAATTTCCAGAGCGATGTTTAGCAATTTGATAGACTTCATGCACAGAATTCGCCGACTCATCTGCCATAATCGGCACCTTAAATCTTTCAGTTAATCGAGCCATTCCTTCATAATTCCAAGTAGGCAGCGGCTGTTCCACCATTGATACGCCGCCCTCTTGCAACGCCTCAATGCAATAATTGGCCGTCGTCTCATCCCATGCCTGATTGACATCCACTGTGACTCGCGCTTGATCGCCTACTGCAGCAATAATTTTTAATACGTGGTCTACGTTTTTATAAGGATCGCCTTTGCCGATTTTTAATTTGAAAATTTTATGGCGCTTTTGCTGCAAAAACTCTTTTGCTTCTTCAATATCTTTGCCAGTATCTCCGCTCGCTAATGTCCATGCGAGCGGCAATGAATCATGAATTTTTCCTCCCAACAATTCATATGCCGGCACTTCTTTGCCTTTCGCAGCCAAATCAATCATCGCAGCTTCAACAACTGCTTTAGCAAAATGATTGCCTCTAACAGCACTAGAAACTTCAAACATGATTTTAGAAAAATGTTTCGGGTTTTTCCCAATTAAGTGAGGGGTAATATACTGGTCAATATTTGCTTTAATGGCTTCAGGCGTTCCTTCCCCGTAAGAAGCTCCCCCGATTGTAGCCACTTCTGCCCATCCTTCCAGCCCAGCTTCTTCTGTCACGCGCGCCACGACAATCGATTGCTCAACAATCGTGTGCATCGCCAGCTGATGAGGGCGAACGGTAGGGATATCCAATATATAAATATCTACTGAACGTATTTTCATTTTGACAGCTCCTTAGTCTTTTTCATTTTTTGCATAAAAAAGGCCTTTTAAAAATGGCAGATTACATGACAAATAGATGTAATCTCTCATTTTTAAAAGGCCGTTGCGTTTACTAAGGTACATTAAAAACGGTGATTCTTAATAGTTAATAAACAGGCTTTTGTATGCGTTTTTTATATTATGTAATAATTTTCGAATAAATTCAACAGCTTTTTTTGGAGCAGAGGAAAAACCTCTGCCCTCGTCCCTATTCTGGCCTCATAACAAAATTTAATGAAGCTTCCTTATGATCTCCTTTATCCACAAGCTTCGTCATCAGGTCTTCTCTTACCCCCTCAGCCACATCTGTTTCAAGCCACTCATCCCCTTCGAAGAACACTTGAGTAATCAGCGTTTCATAGCCTTCTGCTTCAAACATGATGTGAAGGTGGGCAGGGCGCATTGGATGCTGCTCCATGTAATTTAGAAATTCACCAGTAGGGCCATCGGTCGGAATCGGATAAGGAACCGGGACAATTGTCTTCACAAGGAAATCGCCATTTTCATCCGTATAAAAATGACCGCGCAAATTATATTTTGGCGCATCGGAATCAAACGCCGAGTATGTTGCCGAATGATCGTTATGCCACATTTCTACCTTTGTGTTTGCCAATATCCTTCCGTCTGTACCACTGACATTCCCTTTAAAATACAGCACTTCACCAGCCTCATCCGCCCGCTGCGTCAGCACCATTGGCTGTCCATGCACTTGTTCAATTAATGGAGACCCTTCGATAAAATACGGACCTAATAGTGATGGCTGCGTTCCCGGCTTATCCGTATACATCGCCTGCAAAACATGGGTTTCCAAGAATACGTCTGCATACAGCGGCAGCTCCCCCGTGCGCCCTAAACGGTCCGCCCATTTCACAAAATTTGTGTACTCCTCGTGATTCAGCTTTGCTTCTTGCAAAAACGCCTGAATATGCTTGATGAACAAATTGAATACCTCTTCCACTCTTTCATTCTTTTTCACTGCTTCCTTCTGCATCTGTAATCCCTCCATTTTTCAAATTAACTTTTATGTTAACTTTGTGTTGTTTTTTTATGCCATCCCCCTGTTAGACACAAAGTTATTCCTATTATTAAGCGCTTTCAAAGCTAAACAAAAATGGCTGCCTTAAATACAACTATCAAAAATGATAGTTATCTTTTAAGGCAGCCATTCGTTCACTAGTTGTTATTAAAAAAGGTCGTTTTTTAATAGCTAATGAATAGGCGAAAAGTAATCTATTTAATTTTATTATAAATGAAAATTTAAAATATTCAACAACTTTATTGAATTAGATTTCTAATTTCGCATTTTCATGCAATGGACCTTTTATTATCGTGTTCAATGGAAATATAAATGTCCATGGCATACTTGTATGCGGCTCAATAATCAATGATTTGATTGAAAATTGATGCTCAGCCGCTTTTCCTGCCCTATCATGATAACTAATTTTACGCTCATGAAAGGAAAATGGCTGTTTGGATGTATTATGGACAATTGCTGTTACGAGCAATTCTTGCTTATGATTCCTAGCATGCCATAACGGTGTAAATTCGATTGGCTGATTTTCCATCACAGCCGCCTCAGCGAAACATAACTCAATCAATTTGCGGTCCTTTATAGAAATTGTCTTGTCCCATTTTGGGTGAAAAATTAGTTTTTGCATCCATTCGCACCTCGCTTTATTAATAAATTATAGCAAATTCAGTAAGACAGTCACGAATTTACATAAGCAGGCAAACATCAGCAACTATTTACACCTTATTTTGGAATGTATCGCCTTTATCAAAACTAAAGACCTATATTCCGCCAACTACTTTTTCACTAAATATTTTTGTTAAACGGCTGATGATTTAATGTAAGTTTACAAAACACAAGAAGAAAGACCCGAAAAAATTGCCTGTAAACATCCAAAAGACATTCGAACGAAACCTACTATGACTTTTATACCAATATATACCTCTTTTCCTTTTTTATGGTTTATCACAAAACGCAAAAAGTGTATAATTACAATTATTATCATACTAAGTCACCAGAGTGAGGTGAGCATAATGCAGGAAAATCAAATGTTAATTGCCAGCTTAAATCGTGAAAAGGCTGCCCTTCAATCTCAGATTCAAGCAAATCTGGAAAAGATTCAGCGATTGACACAAGCAAAGACGAACATCGCTCATGAGCAGGGAGAATTTTGGTCGCAAAAAAGGCTGATTTCAGAGCCGGACCTTTCAGCTGCATGGTTAGGGAAGCATGCCAATGAATTTAAGAATATTCGTACGAATATGGAACAATCCTATATGGCAATTAATACTCAGCAGGTAGAGAATATTTTGTCAGACATCGAACAAAAAATAGCTCAATTAGAAAGTATCAATAATGGCTATTCCAATAGTATTGCATCCATCAACTACCAAATTTGTCTATTATAAAGGGAAAGACGGAGGTTAACGTTATGACGGAAATTAAAATTCAGCAGAGTCCTACTGAAGCGGCTTTTAATCAACTCAAGTCCAAGACAGGCGAGCTGAACACAGCAAAACCGGCTGTAAACTTCAATGAATCCAACCTAGAATTCCTTCAGCAATTAGAAAACATTGAAACAACTTATTATCAAATGATTCATCAATACAAAAGCCTCTTATTAAAGGCTGAAGACGCAGCGGCAACAAGCATCGCAGATTTTATCGAATTTGAACAGAGCTTAGGAAGGAATATAATGAAATGAAAGGACCAATCAAATGAAAGTATTAAAAGTTTCTGAGGTTACTAATGGAATTGATACCATCTTAAGCAAAAAGAAAGAAGAGAAAAATCAAGTCCACTCCATTCGCAATGCAATGAATAAAGTGATTAACTTGGATAATGCTTTAAAAGGTGAAGGCGGAACCGCCATTAAAGATAACTTTATGCAGTTACATATCCCAATCCTTCTCTCCCTTGATGAATTTATAGATACGTATACCGAAAAACTCGAGGAAATTAAAAGCATTATAGATTCCTATGAATCAGCTGATGGATTGGTAAGAGAGAGTTTTATCGAGCAGGACGTAAATGCTGGCATAAACAGAATTGAACAACTGACCCATGAAATTGCGGATAATATTAATAGACATTTGAATGCTGTGAACGACCTGGTCAGCCCGGCTCCGATCAGCCTCTCACAATTCGATCAAACGGTCAGCGATTCCAGGCAGCAAGTGAGAAAAACGTTGGAAGGCCTTCAGAAATTGGACGCAAACAGCAAAAAAAGCCTCAAGCCTGCTGACAATGACTTGCAGAAAACGCAGAAGCTGACTAGTAAATTTGAAGGGTTTGCAAAGAATGGCGTCCTATTAAGTGAAAAGGATTTGCAGGAAGTCACAAAATCCATTGATACAAATACACTTGGCAAAATGTTTGAGGATTATGATCTAATCACTTTACTAAGAAACACGACAATCAGCTTTGGCGCAGCAATCATGAATTCTGGTAAACTATTAAAAATAGGAAATCTCAGCTTTAAAATGTTTGATAAGGATGGAAAAGTTTTTATCAAAATCAGAAATAAAAATAATGAGATTCTGAACCTGCGCAATTACGAAAAATACCGAAAGATGCTTCAGGAAAACATGGGCGGCCGCTGGAAATGGAAACGCAATTTTGTTACTGAATTATTAACTAAAGGTGTTCCACTATATGACAATAGATTATTAAAAAGGTTTCGAAGCAGCAGCAACAAATTTATCAATAGCCAATTTGATGATTTATCCAGATATGTACAGCGCATAGAAGATCCCTTTATAAAAGTGGCAGGTACGACCTTCAAAAATGAAATGAAAATTTGGGAAAGCTTTAAAGGGTGGAAAGATGCTTCAAAATTGACCAAATTTGGTAAAGGTGCCGGCATAGCGGGAATTGGTCTAACCGTCTTTGATAATGCAACAAGCAATTTTTACAATGATAAGACAGGCAAATGGGATTATACCAGTGGTGAACAAATTAAAAAGTTTACAGTTGATACGACAGTCGATTTAGGAGCGGGAGCCGCAGCAATGGCCGTAGGAGCAGCAGCGGGTTCAGCCATACTTCCTCCTGCTGGCACCGTTGTCGGAGCTGTTACTGGTGCTGGATTATATTTACTTGCAAATTTAAAACTCTCTATCTTCGATCCGCCAAGAAGTGTTGTACAGGCCACAAAAGACCTAGTTAACAAGGGGGTAGATGTAGGAGGAGATTTGGCTAGTAAAGCGGTAGATGGAATAGGAAATGCAGTTTCAAATGTCGGAAAAAAACTTGATAAGATATTTTGGTAGTTTCAGGAGGCTTATATGTTAAAGCAATGTAAGGAAGAAGATTTTTATCAGCTTAGATCAGTTGCAACTGGCCGGTTGCGTCCAAATAAGGCTTCATCATTTCTATGGACCACATTTTTTATTAGCTTGTTAACGAATGGCATAGTTATCTGGGGGGTTTATGGTACCGATTATCATTTACGACCCTCGTGGCTTCTTTTTGCAAATATTTGTCTAGCGAGTCTAATCATTCAATTGATTATTGCCCTTTTTTATTCGAAAGAGACGATGGCTTATAGATTTCAAAAAGCCCAATCTATATTTTTAAGTATTGCCGCATTTAAAATGTCAATTGACATGTATGCTAGCATGACCATTATTAGTGAAGGGGATATTTACCCGAGTCATATAAAGTCCACTGGATTTGCTTTATTTATGGGTGGATTAATCTATTTAATCATCTCTACACTGCGAGGAATAAAAAGAGTCCAGCAAGGAGAATTCCGTGAAGGCGGTAAAGGATTATATGATTTTAAACAATCAAAAGCTTCTGTTAGCCTCCCTATTATATTCGGTGCTACTATGATGGGTGGATCAATTGCCAGAACACTTTCTAATTCTACTAGTGAATTCGCTCAGGTTGGAGCAGTCTATTTTGGTCTCTTGCTAGCAGTTATTCTTCAATACACAATGGCATTCGCATTGCCAGAGTTTTTTCTACTTACATACTGTAAATTGAAATTTGAATTTTTTCATATACAAATGCCTAGGCGCCCGTTAAAAGAGACACCAAGAGAAACGCTCATGGCAAAAAAACAAGCCCAACAAGTAAAGGCTAGTAAAAAAGGGACTCAAAAAAAGGCAAGGAGTAAGAAAAAATGAAAATAAAAAGAGCTCCTATCGTTTTCCATAATGTACTCAGTACGAAATCAAGATGTAAAACTAATGAATGGTACCTTATAGCGAGGGACTTTAGAAATGCCATTATTAAAAACAACCTTTATAGTACTGGTCCAATCATTTATCAAGTATCAAACTTTGACCAGTCTGAAAATGAAGCCGATTATACATTTTTCACATCTGTAAATATGGAACTTGAAATCGATGCGAATGATAAATATCAATTCTTTAAAAAGTGGACATTTGATGATGGCTTATCACTTAGACATGCGGACATGGATGAGGAAATGGAAGATTCCTATGATTTTCTGAGGGAAGCGGCTAAAAACTATAATCTAACATTAGCTGAACCCTTCTACAATATCTTTTTAGATGTTTATGGCGAAGGAATGATTGACATTTATGCCCCTATCTTAAAGGAGAACAGTCATGATTAATCCTGCTGACTCTATCCGTTTTACAAATGTTGTTTCTAAAAAGTACCGGTTTCACTATGAAAATATCAATGACATCATTAAGCTATTTCTTGAAGAAGTTGTACAGCATAATATTAACATCAAAGGTCCATTATTTTATTCCATCAACAATGTACCAATGGATGAAATGGTGAACGCTGAGTTTTTTATGCCCATTGTAGAGGATACGATAGACGAGAAAAATGATATGTATATACATAGCTATTATGCCATTGAAGATATGGTTTCGATTTGCCTTTATAACCAGCTTGAAAAAAATACAGAAATCGCCTACCACATGCTGCTCGATTATATGAATCAGCATCAACTAAATCAGGCTACTCCCTTCTACCATGTCATTTCAGGCGATGAAACACTGCAATATGTATTCATCAAAGTAGGGGCATCAAAGCTAGCATAAACCAGAAGGACACATCCCCATCTTTGGTATGTGTCCTTCTTTGTTTTCATTTTCGGTTTTCAGAGGAAGCTATATGTTAAAAAATTGTTTTTAATATATATTAATACGAAAGTAGAATTGGTATAAAATGATAAATACTAACTCTAAATTAGAACAACCAGTCAACAAATTTTAGCGTGGACCAAAATTCAAAACAATTGTAGAAAATACTCCAATATATAATGAGTAGTAATTTTTTAGAATGAATGCTATCTATTTTATGCATGTATTAATAAGTTTAATTTTTTTAGTAATTGGACTATATGCTTTTTATAAGTTTTATCAAATGTTTTCTCGTAAAAATAATAGTAAGCATATCTCAAAAGGAAAGAACAAACAGAAAAATTTTGCTAACAAAACAAATAAAAAAAATTGTGTTCCTAGTATTAAAGAGGCATTCATACTTAATTAGTAAACGATGAATGCCAATTACTAAGTTAGATTTATAATCTATTTATCCTTCAATTTCTTCTTTTCTGTAAGCATTTTTATAGCATTCTAAGCTACATGTGAAGTTTTATTATCTATGCTTTTATTTGGACGCACGAGCAGCCATACCAACCCTTCAAAAATACATAACACGACTGCGCACCTTTAATGACTCGACTGTCTAGCTTCTCTCCCGCAGGAGTCAAGTAAACACCTCTCCAAATCCAACTGAAATTTTGTTGCTTTCAATTTGTCTACACTCTAGAAAGAAGGGAAAGTAAATTCCTTCACACTATTTTCTTTTTAGGCGAAAGTTTTTGCTTTTGCTAATTCAGCCGCTACATCAACAATCATATCTTCTTGGCCGCCGACAACTTTTCGCTTGCCTAACTCTATTAAAATATCTCTTGCATCGAGGTTGAATTTAGCTGCAGCACGCTGTGCATGGAGAGCAAAGCTAGAGTATACGCCTGCATAGCCGAGTACAAGGCTTCCTTTTGTAATTTCCTGCGGCACCGGCAGCATCGGTGCGATTACATCCTCTGCCAAGTCCATCATTTTATACAGATCCACACCCGTTTCAATGCCCATGCGCTCTAGCACGGCTACAAGGACTTCGGTTTGCGTATTTCCTGCTCCTGCTCCTAGACAGCGCACACTGCCATCGATCCGCGTCGCACCTTCTTCAATGGCAGCAAGTGTATTCGCCATTGCTAACGATAAATTATTATGTGCATGGAAACCGATTTCAACGCTGAGATGCTGCTTCATCGCGCGAATCCGGGCACGAACCTGATTAGGCAAGAGTGCACCTGCAGAGTCGACGACATACACAATATCTGCCCCATAAGTTTCCATCAGCTTCGCCTGTTCAACGATTTTCTCAGGCTGAGCCGTATGTGACATCATTAAGAAGCCAACTGTTTCCATTCCTAATTCTTTTGCTGCATAAATGTGCTGAGCTGATACATCTGCTTCTGTCACGTGAGTAGCAATCCTGGCCATTTTTGCTCCAAGGCTCGCTGCCTGCTTTAGCTCTTTTACTGTTCCAATGCCAGGAAGCAGCAATACGGCAATTTTAGCTCGGTCAGCAACAGATACTGCCGCTTCAATTAATTCAAATTCATTTGTCTTTGATAAGCCATATTGCAGTGAGGACCCAGCCAATCCATCCCCATGAGCGACTTCAATATACGGCATATTCGCATCATTCAACGCTTTAGCAATGGCTGCTACTTGATCGACAGTATATTGATGCGAAAGAGCATGACTGCCATCACGCAAAGCAACTTCTGTAAGCAGCACTTTATTTTGTTTACTTGTCATTCATTATCCTCTCCTTTTGCTTTTTTAATTTGCAATCAAATTTTTGGCAAACTCCTCAGCCACCTTCACACCAGCTGCTGTCATAATATCAAGGTTTCCGGAATATTTAGGCAAATAGTCGCCTGCCCCTTCCACTTCAATAAAAATAGTCACTTTGTTTCCTTCAAATATCGGCTCCGTACGCAAGCGATAGCCCGGTACATAACTTTGAACCGCTTTTTCCATCTCCTGAATCGATCGTTTAATCGCCTCTTCATCCATTGATTTATCTTCTACCATCGCATAAACCGTGTCTCTCATTAAAATTGGCGGTTCAGCCGGATTTAGTATAATGATGGCTTTACCTTTTTTCGCACCGCCAACAACTTGTATCGCTCTTGATGTTGTTTCCGTAAACTCATCAATATTTGCTCTCGTTCCCGGTCCGGCGCTTTTGCTGGAAATGGTTGCAACGATTTCTGCATATTCTACCGAGCTTACACGGTTCACTGCATGCACCATCGGAATCGTCGCTTGGCCGCCACATGTAATTAAGTTAATATTTGCTGCGTCAATATGGTCGCTTAAGTTGACAGGTGGAACAATCAGCTCACCAACTGCTGCCGGCGTCATATCAATGATTTTCTTACCGGCCTCCTTCAACATCCTCGCATGGCGGAGATGCGCCTTGGCTGAGGTTGCATCAAACACAATATCCGCCAAATCAGGCTTTTCCAAAAATCCGTCAATACCAGTATCTAGCGCTGCATATCCCATTTCCTTCGCCCGGCGCAAACCATCCGATTGCGCATCAATGCCAATTACTGCTGTCAATTCCAATATTTCTGAGCGCCCAAGCTTAATCATCAAATCTGTTCCAATGTTTCCTGAACCTAATATTGCCACTTTCACCTTATTCAACCTAACCCCTCCTTAAGTATTCTCTCTCCTATAGCCAATTGCAGCAGAAATCGCTTCTGCCGCTTCCTTAATTCCTTGTATAATCGCTTGCTGCCTGTCATTGCTAAAACGCACAGTCGGGATCGCACAGCTAATTGAAGCCACGACTTTCCCTTGGTGATTAAATATAGGACTTGCCACACACTTCAATCCAATTTCAATTTCCTCATCATCCATTGCGAATAAATGCCGACGTACTTCGGCAAGCTGCTTCTTCAGCTCCGCCTTATCCACAACCGTTTTGATCGTATATCGTTCCATGGAAAGCTGATCGATAATTTCTTCTCTTTCCTCAGCCGGCAAAAAAGCCAAAATCGCTTTCCCCACCCCTGTACAATGCAGAGGTGCGCGCTTGCCGACCTGTGAATAAATCCGCAAAGAATGCGACCCTTCCAACTTTTCCACATAAACCGCTTCGCCTTGAACATAGGCAACCAGATGAATGGTTTCACCTAGCTGTTCACCCAGCTTCTTAATAACCGGCCTCGAGATGTAAGTAATATCCAATTGGCTACCTACAACATTGCCGAGCTCAAACAGCTTCATTCCCAACTGGTACTTCGCATTCTCACCGCTTTGATAAAGATAACCCTTATAAACAAGCGTTTTAATAATTCCATGAACAGTACTTTTCGAAAGCCCAAGTCCCTCACTGATTTCTTTCACGCTTAACTCTTTTTGCTGCCCAAGAAACAGCTCCATAATTTCAGTCGCTCTCATCACCGACTGAATCAACTTCTCTGACATGATAGCCTCCAGTTATAACATTCGTTATTGTCGAACGATGTTCGTTATTACCACATGATTAAATATTAAAATAATTTAAAATAGTTTGTCAATATATATTCTGAAAAAAGGTGTAAAAAGAAGAAAAGAGACGTTCTGATTATTCCATCTGCCACTTTTATAAAAAAAATGTAAACAAACAGCTATTTTCATAACAGTTTCCTAAAAGTTATTTAAGGTTCTGTAAATTAAACCTTTAAAAGCCAAAACCCATGCTATAATACATTCCAACTTAAAGCGTTATTCTAAGGAGGAGCATTATGATCCTGCAAGAAGAAATTAAAGGCCTTACGACGAAAGTATATGGTAAAAATAATAGATTGGAATTGCATGAGGATGATTATATTTTTAAAAATGCTGACCTGAAAATCACGGGCTCAAACAATGTTATTACGATCGGAAAAGGGTCCAAGCTATCCAATATTCTTATACATATTCGCGGCTCTAATAACGAAATCACGATTGGCGAGAATACCGATTTGATTGGTCATATCCTCTTAAAAGGAAAAAAGCAGAGAATATCGGTTGGAGACCGAACAACCTTTAAACATGTTTATTTATTGTCACAAGAAGGAAAGAACATCGAAATAGGAAAAGACTGCATGTTTTCCTATGACATCGCTGTTCGAACGACAGACGCTCACTCCGTCATAGATTTGGAGACAAACGAAAGAATCAATCAAGCAAAGGAAGTGATCATCGGTGATCACGTTTGGGTAGCAGCAAGCTGCTTAATCTCAAAGGGTGCAGCCATCCCTAATGACTGCATTATTGGTGCCCGATCCGTCGTAACAAAACCTTTTGCAGAAGAACATTGCACCATCGCCGGATCACCAGCTAAGGTGATTAAGACAGGGACGACTTGGTGCAGGGATAGAATTTGAGACAATGCCGCCTGGAGAAATCATTTTTTTGAGATTACAAAGTAGCAATATAATCCTTCTTCATGACCACTCTATATTAATAGATTATTTGAATGGTTAAGTATGACTGCATTTAGGTTTTGAAGAAGTTTTAAGATGCCTCTCAGTGGATCGGAAAAAATATACTATAAAGATTAACGTAAAGAAGGTGCCCCATAAAGGAGCACCTTTCACCTCAACCAACAGATTTCTTTTCATTCTCTTTTTCTTTTCTCAACTTTTCCTCCCAAAAGTCAGCGCCTTTGATTCCCAATTTAACCGGGTCAAATACTGGGTCGATTCCTGCTTTTTTCTGTGAATCATAGTCTTTAAGTACTTTTAGTGCGGGCTTTGTTAATAATAGGATGGCAACTAGATTTAGCCAAGCCATGCTGCCGATTCCCAAGTCGCCAAATGCCCATAATAGAGACGCTGATTCGACGCTGCCAATATAGACCATAACTAAGAATAGTACTTTCCATACTGTTTTCATCCATTTAAATTTCATCTTCTTATCTAAAAACAGCAATGTTGTTTCAGAGATATAGTAGTAAGCCATGAGAGTTGTAAAAGCGAAGAAGAACAGCGCAATGGATACAAATAAAGGACCGGCACCAGGCAAGACGGTTTCTACAGCAGCCTGCGTATATAAAGGACCGGCTTCCACGCCTGACATCGTATCGACAATCGGGCTTCCTCCCTCAGGTGTCACACTGTACATGCCCGTAATGAGAATCATTAAAGCGGTAGCCGTACAAACAACAATTGTGTCAATATAAACAGAAAAAGCTTGTACAAGACCTTGCTTTGCAGGATGAGAAACCTCTGCCGCAGCTGAACTGTACGTGCCTTCTCCTACACCAGCGACATTGGAGAATACGGCGCGCTTTACTCCCCAAGCAATTGCCGCACCTACAATTCCTCCAAAGATTTCATTTGCGCCAAAGGCACTAGAAAAAATAAGCGCAAACATGGCAGGTATTTCAGAGAAGTTTGCTCCTAAAATAATGATTGTCATGATGACATAGCCTACGGCCATAAATGGAACAACTTTATCAGCGACAGAAGCAATCCGCTTTACTCCACCAAAAATAATAACAGCTAGTAGAGCAACTAGGACAATCCCTGTCATGCTCGTGTTTATACCTGTGGTATTTTCAAAGCTAACTGCAATCGTATTTGATTGTATGCCCGGCATCAGCATGCCATACGATACAGTAACGACAATAGCAACAAGAATGGCGAACCATTTAATATTTAAACCTTTTTCAATAAAGTATGGTGTACCGCCCCGGTATTCATTGCCAATTTTCCTTTTATACACTTGGGCCAATGTCGATTCTATGAAGGCGCTGGCACCGCCTAATATCGCCATCACCCACATCCAAAAAACCGCACCCGGCCCCCCGAATGCAATCGCTGTTGCAACACCGGCAATATTTCCTATCCCGACACGGCCAGCAAGCGCCATGCAAAAGGCTTGAAAGGAGGAAACGCCCGATTCCGAGCTTTTGCCTTCAAACAGCAGCTTAATCATTTCCTTTATATATCTAATTTGGACAAAACGAGTAAGGAGTGTAAAATACAGACCTGCTCCCAATGCGAAAATAACAAGACCTAAACTCCATACTTGGCTCACTAGCCAATCAACAATCGCTTGCATCAAATTCCCCCTAAAATATATTTAAGAATATTCAGAATCAATCAACCAAAAGAAAACGGACAGCCTTAAACTCTTCTTCCTGTCCGCTCCGAACGTATTGTTTACTTAATATTCACCCACACACTTTTCACTTCAGTATAATTATCAAGGGCATAAGAGCCCATCTCTCTGCCAATGCCTGATTGCTTATAGCCTCCAAATGGCGCAGCGGCATCTTCAAGATTATAATCATTGATCCAAACCGTACCTGCTTTTAATTTGTTCGCTACTTTATGGCCTGTCTTCATACTTTCTGTCCATACACCTGCAGCAAGTCCGTACGGTGTGTTATTCGCTCTTTTAATGACTTCTTCGATCGTATCAAACACTAGAACCGAAACAACTGGTCCGAAGATTTCTTCCTTCGCTATTGTCATGTCATCTGTTACATCCGCAAAAACAGTTGGCCTAACAAAATAGCCTTGACCTATGCCCTTCACGCCGCCGGCAGCCAATCTCGCGCCTTCTGCCTTCCCTTTTTCAATATAATTCAGCACACGCTCCTGCTGCTTCTTTGAAACGAGCGGCCCCATTTCTGTAGCAGCTTCCGTTCCTGGTCCAATTTTCACTTGTTCAGCCATTTTGGCAAGTTCAGCAACAACTGTTTCATAATGCTTGCGATGAACAAATACGCGCGAGCCTGCGCTGCAATTTTGGCCATGGTTATACATAATCCCGTTAAACGCACCTGGAATAGCTTCAGAAAGATCAGCGTCTTCTAAAATAATGTTAGGCGATTTGCCGCCGAGCTCCAATGTGACATTTTTAATCGTTTCAGCTGCTTGGCGCATAATATATTTCCCTGTCGTCGTAGAGCCGGTAAAGGCAACTTTATCCACATCAATATGATTGACAATCGCTGCTCCTGCTTTATTCCCAAAGCCGGGAACAAAGTTTACTACGCCTGGCGGGAAGCCTGCTTCCTTGAAGAGTCGGGCAGTGTATAAAAGCGAAAGTGGCGTCTGCTCTGCCGGTTTAAGCACGACAGTACAGCCTGTTGCAAGCGCCGCCCCCATTTTCCATGCTGACATCACTAACGGATAGTTCCACGGAATAATTTGCCCAACGACACCAATCGGCTCATGTCTAGTAAAATTCAAATAATCTTTAGAAATGGGAAAGGTCTGACCTAGAATCTTTGTTGCCCATCCAGCATAATAACGATAGTGCTCCACTGTTTGCGGAATATCATCTTCTAGAGCAATATGATAAGGTTTGCCATTATCGAGCGCTTCTAACTGTGCCAGCTCTTCTTTATTCTGTTCAATTAAATCTGCCAGTTTATAGATGATATGCGCACGCTCTGCTGCACTTAAGTCAGGCCATGCCCCATGCTCAAACGCCTCGCGTGCCGCTTTTACCGCTTGATCGACATCCTCTTCCTGCGCTTCACTAACATAGGCAAGCACTTCCTCTGTGGCAGGATTATATGTTTCGAAAGTTTGCCTATTTATTGAAGGAACAAATTCTCCATTAATAAATAGTTCAATATCGCCATCTAAAAACGCTTTTACCTTTGGCTTTAATTCAAATGGTGCAGTCAGCATTGGCTCATCCTCCTATCAATTATTGAGAAACAACATTCAAGCTTTCCAAAATTTCTTTTAGCTTATCCTCTTCCTCTTCTGTCAGCCCAAGACGCGGAGATCGAGCCGGTCCGCCTGCTTGTCCATTTAATTCCATTGCCCGTTTAACAATTTGCACATACTTGCCTGAACCCTCGAGAAATTCACATAGCGGCAAAATTAAATCATTTATCTGCCATGCTTCCTCCTCTTCACCTTCTTGAAAAAGGTTATACATTTTTGTTACCAAGCCAGGCACAATATTGCCTGCAACTGAAATCCATCCAGTCGCTCCAACAAAATAGGATTCCATCACTAATTCTTCAGCACCGCAAAAGACTTCAAAGTCTCCTTTTCCCATTCTCGCCAAATCTCTTGCCTTGCGAATGTCCCCGCTGGATTCCTTAATATGCGTGACATTCTTGCAAGCTCTTCCGATTTCCAGCATGAGCTCAATGCTCATGTCCACACCTGATGTAAATGGATTATTATAGAGCATGATAGGAATATCTACTGCTTCTGAAACGGATTTAAAATGATGGTAAATCTCTCTTTCTTTTGGCTTCATATAATATGGATTAATGATGAGTGCACAGTCAGCTCCATGGGCGTTTGCCTGCTTTGTATACTCAATCGTTTCTGCTGTCGTTTCTGCTGCTGTACCAACAATGACCGGCACACGCCCATTTACTGTATTCATGACAGTTTCGACCATTTGGAACCTTTCACTTTTCGATAAACTGACAAACTCACCAGTACTGCCGTTAATGACAAGCCCTGCTACACCTTGATCAATAAAATAATTCACATTATTTACAACGCCTTGCCAGTCGATGCTTTGTTCCTTATCCATCGGTGTAATTAGCACTGGATAAGCTCCTTGTATTTTCTTCATTTATTACTCCTCCTTGTTATTTTATTAAGAAACCTTTAGCTAACGGATCAGTTGGATCAAGGACGAACGTTTGCATACTTGTAATGAAGCCTCTGCTTTTTAATCTGCTACCTTTATCTGAATGGTGCATTTGCAGTCGGCTGCCGAAAATACTTTCATTTATAAATAGCTGTTCACTTGCTGACTCTTTTTTGAAGTTCGCAAAGCAAGCCGCCGTCGTTTCAAAGCCTGGCGATCGCAAAATTTGCCCATCCTTGTTAAAGGTCATTGTTTTTATATGACTAGATTTGCTATCTATTAAGACTATCCCGTCAACACGATCATCCAGTAAGGTAGCTTTGCTCTTTCCCAAATTCGAAAGCTGCGGCAACTTCTCCAGCTCAATCGTGATATTGGAATCAAATAAGGCAAGCCTGTAGCTATTGCCTTCCGCAATGGAATAATCTGCTTGTTGATTTGGAATAACATGGACATCGTCCATAGCCATCCACACTTCTATGACTTCATCCTCTTCTAAAATAGCCGTGACTTGTATAATGCCAGCGATGGTTTCTATTGTATATTGTTGAGATGACCTTACCTCAAGCTTGCCTGTTTCTAATAAACATGTAATGACAGCGACTATTCCGCTATAGGAAACGGTCATTTCTCCCTCATGATTAAAGAAAAGAGCAGCTGCGTCTGCTTGTTGATGATATGGAGGGAGCACAGCACACCCCGATAAACCTGCGTATCCCCGCGGTTCTTTTAACAGCAGGCTGATTTCTTTTTCAAACTTGATTGGAAATTGTTCTGACAGCTGATATAAACTGTTCGTTCTTGGCAAAGAGAGATCATGAATAATGCGAAAGGCTTCACCCGCAACGTGAATATCTATCGTAGAGTAGATTTTATTCAGCTTCATTGCACTTCCTCCATTTCATGATCCATTGGCGGAATAAGTAAAAAGCCCTCATTCAGTGGATCAGCTTCATGGGAAAAGAAGCGATGAGTTCCCATCAGCCATGCGGACCCAGTAATTCTAGTGATGACCGCTTCTACTCCTTTGACATGCGTTGTCTCAACGACTTGTCCTTTAAATAGAGAGCCCACAATACTTTCATGAACAAATTCTTCCTCTATTTGGATTTTTCCATCGTTATACAAAACGGCCAATTTAGCAGAGGTTCCTGTCCCGCATGGCGAGCGATCGATGCCGCCTGGAGGAACGACAACAGTATTTTTCACATCGGCATCTTTATGATCAGGCGTGGTATAAAACTCTACATGCGTCAGTCCTCTAATAAATGAGTGCTCAGGATGTACAATTTCTGTATAATCATTGATGACATTTCGAATCGTAATCGCCGTATTGATTATATGTGCGGCGTGCTCAGGCATTAATTCCACACCAACAGAGGCAGCATCAATAATTGCATAGAAGTTGCCGCCGTAGGCTATATCAGCATCCACTTTTCCAACGCCCTCGACTTCTAGAGAAATTTTCTTCAATAAAAAAGCCGGGATGTTGCAAAAAGAAACTTCCAGCGCTTTTCCGTTTTCAACCTTAATCTCTACATCTACGATTCCCGCTGGTGTATCTAGCTTTAACGCAGTAATCGGCTCCCTAATTGGAATTAATCCTGCTTCTACTAAGGCAGTGCACACGCCAATTGTGTCATGCCCACACATCGGCAAATACCCGCCTGTTTCAATGTAAATGACCCCAATATCAGCATCAGGATGGCATGGGTCGGTTAATAGTGCACCTGACATGACATCATGTCCGCGCGGTTCATTCATTAGCAGCTTGCGTATCCAGTCATGTTCCTTTTTCATATGCAGCATTTTCTCCGACATTGTCTTTCCTTCCAGCTTCGGCAAGCCGCTTACTAATGTCCTAGTAGGGTTGCCGCCAGTATGCGTATCAATCGTTGTAAACATCTTATCTGCCTTCATAGACTGACCGTCCTTTCTTTGAAGCGATTAAGTCTTAAAGGATCCGTTGGAATTGACGTCTCCTTTTCATTGATTAGCTCTTCCATTACCTTCCCTGTTACTGCTGCGAGACTGATGCCATCTCCCTCATGTCCAGCCGCGACGTAATAATTCGGCAGTTCATCAACAGCAGAAACAATCGGCAGATGATCCTCTGTCCAAGGACGCAAGCCCGCATAAGCGCGAATGACCATCATATCGGCCATTTTCGGATAAAAACGGATCGCACGGTTTGCAATGCACTGAATGATTTCATTGTTCACTTTTAAATCGAAGCCGGCAAATTCCCGGCTGCTTCCGATTAGGAAGTTCTGGCTTTCTGTTGGTTCAAAAACGAGCGCCACCCCATACTTTTCTGTCAGCGAATCGACTTGTCTTCTGCCCCCAAATTTAGAGATCAAATAACCGAACTCCATTACCTTCCTCGAGCCAACATGCTCCTGTCTTGATGCAACGATAATATGACCTTTTCTTGGCAGGATGGGGATGTTCAAGTCCAGCATTTCTCCTAATTTCGGCGCCCAAACACCAGCGGCATTGACGACATAATCAGCTGTAAACACGCCATTGCATGTTTCTGCTGTAAACACTCCGTGTTCATGCTTCATATTTGTTACTTCAGTATGTTTATATGCTTTTGCGCCTGACATCTTCGCAGCCTCTAGTAAGGAAAATGCCAGTAAATACGGGTTGACCGTTGAATCTGTTGCGCATTCTAATCCACCTAATAAATCATCCGCAAAAAATTTAGATTCTTGGCGAATGTCTTGTCTGTCCAGCATCCTAAAAGGCAGGCCCGCATTCTTTTGGCGATTCACCCATTGCTGGGCTGCCTCCATCTCTTCTTCAGATTCACAAACTAAAATACTCCCTGGCGCCCGATATTCAAACGGCTGCACTAGCTCTCTGCTTAGTTCTTGAACGAGCTGCTGGCTTACCAATGACATTTGACTATCGAATCCGGGGTCTTTATCAATGGCTAATATGTTGCCGTCACACCTTGAGGATGTGCCGCTGACAAATTCGCCTTTATCAATAATTGTCACGTCTCTGCCTGATTTAGAAACATAATAAGCAATGGAGCAGCCAATAATGCCTCCTCCCATAATCAGCACTTCACAATGTGGCAATCAGTTCTCCTCCCTTCAATCAAGCTGCTAATCAATTAAGTTGCAAATAACGTGCCAAGTTTCTACATCATTTGCAAATAAATTGTGTAAAAATTTTTAAAATTAAATTAAGATAAATGTATAATCATTTTTACACTGTCAAACTTTTTTTACACATAAAGGAGGAGCTATGTCACTATCCTTGCCGCCATTAAAAGAAGCTGTAAAAAAACTGCTAATCACGGACAATATCGAAGAAATGACGAGCATCTCTCTTTCATTCAATCGTTCATGGGACGATTTATTGTCAGCATTAAAGCAATGTCCTACCATTACAATAGTCGACGATGAAGGACACTCTCTCGGGTATTTAAGCGCAGGACAAATCGCAGAATTCATCTATCACCACTTCAATCAATTAAGCGAATATTATCACGCCGTTCTCAAAACGTCCGACTCCTCTGTTACAGTCATTAATGCGAACGGAATCGTCTGTTCCTGGACAGAAGGTGCGGAAAGGATATTTTCTGTTAATAATCAAGACATAATCGGCAAGCCAATCACCGATTTTTTCGAATATGAAAAGCTGGAAATCTTGCAGTCTCTTAATGAGGGGAAAAGCATCACCGGCCATTATCATCAGCCAAGGTCCGATTTATTCGTCCTCATTAATTCAAACCCAGTCTATTTAAACGGCCATATCATCGGCGCAGTTGTATCGGAAACAGATGTCACCCACCAAGTGGCACTGAACGAGAAGCTGTTCCATATGTCGAATGAAATGCACCGCCTTGAGCAGGAAATGGCTAAATATAAAAATACACACGACGCCTTTCACACGATTAAAGGAAAAAGCACGGCAATCAAAAATACGATTGCACTGGCTAAAAAGGTTTGCACCGTTAAATCCACTGTATTAATACTCGGGGAAAGCGGGGTCGGCAAGGAGGTCTTCGCGAAAGCCATCCATGAAGCGAGCGAAGGACCAGGCGCTCCCTTTATCTCCATTAACTGCGGCGCCATTCCTTCATCATTATTTGAAAGTGAATTATTTGGCTATGAACGCGGTTCATTTTCCGGTGCAGATCCGAAAGGGAAGAAAGGGAAGATTGAGCTTGCTAGAGGAGGTACGCTATTCCTTGATGAAATTGGCGAACTGCCTCTCGATATGCAGGTGAAGCTATTGCGCGTACTGCAGGAGCGCAAATACTACCGGGTTGGCGGAGAGAAGGAAATCGACATTAACTTCCGCATCCTTACGGCGACAAATCGCGACTTGCCGCAATTAATGAAGGAAGGCAAATTTCGCGAAGATTTATATTACCGCCTAAATGTCGTCAGCATCCCGATTCCGCCCTTAAGAGAGCGCAAAGAAGATTTGATAGAATTGGTTCATCATTTTATCTACAATTTTTCAATCAGCTACAACCGGCCGATTCATCAGCTCGCCCCCGAGGTCATCCATGAGCTTCTTCAATACAATTGGCCAGGCAATATAAGAGAGCTGAGAAATGTGGCAGAACGCCTTGTTGTGTTTGCAACAGACGGAGTCATTAGAAAAGAGTATTTGCCGTTCACCCCCAATCATTCTGATCAATCCAGTAACGTTGGTTTTTTAATAGAAGAGAAATCAATAGAAAACGAGGAACCCATTTTGCCTCTGCAAGTTGAATTGGAAAAGCATGAGCGATGCATCATCGAAAAAGCATTGAGATTAACAGCAGGCAATAAGGTGGAATGCGCCAAGCAATTGGGAATTACGCGAGCCACTTTATATAATCGAATGAAACGTTTAGGCTTGCATTAAATTGCAGGCCTTTTCCTTTAGTTGGTATGAATTTTGCATATTAATCACAATAGATTACCAACAAGGAGGAAATGACATGCATAAAGACAATACAATCATCATTTGCCGCTGCGAAGAAGTCACATACAGTACACTTCAAGAAACAGCCAAGCTTCATCAATGTTCCGCTCGCGAACTAAAACTGCGTACAAGAGCCGGCATGGGATTTTGCGGTGGACGCACATGCAGGCCGATATTAGATAGAGTGATAGAAGATTTCATTCCAAACACTACTGCCGATGCGATTCCGCTTAAATACCAGCCCCCTGTCAGAGCAGTCACGTTCGGAACGGTAGGTGGATCCAATGACTAGAATCGTTCACCATCCAATCTTAGGCAGTCTCAATAACAGGCAAAAATTTTCATTCGTCTTTAATGGACAAGAATTAGAAGCGTACGAAAATGAAACCATCGCCGCAGCACTGCTAGCCAATGGCATCCGCACCCTTCGCCATCATGAAGAAAGCGGCAGCCCGCGCGGATTCTACTGCAATATCGGCCATTGCATGGAATGCCGCCTAACCGTAAACGAGCAAGCCAATGTACGAGCCTGCCTCACCACTGTCAAGCCAAACATGGCCGTACAAAGCGGAAAGCAGCATCCGAATATCGTAAAAAGGATGGTGGAGGAAAATGAGTGAAATCCTCATCATCGGCGCAGGACCAGCAGGATTATCAGGCGCCATCGCCTGCGCCCAGCATGGATTGAAAGTAACCATCATCGATGAATTTATCAAACCAGGAGGCCGGCTGCTTGGGCAGCTACACCAGGAACCATCAGGCGAATGGTGGAATGGGATGAAGGAAGCGGAGAAACTAATTAATGAAACGAAAACCCTTCCAATTGACATTCGCTGCGGAGTATCAGTATATAATATCGAGCGACACGATGCCGACTGGTACGTCTATACAAATGAAGGCGTATTCGAATCTCCATACGTCCTCATCGCAACAGGCGCCGCCGAATATGCCATTCCCGTTCCCGGCTGGACCTTGCCTGGCGTCATGTCCATTGGCGCCTCCCAAGTCATGACAAACGTTCACCGCGTCCAAGTCGGCAAAAAGGGCATCATCATCGGAGCCAACGTACTCGCCTTTGCCATACTAAATGAGCTGCAAATGGCTGGAATCAATATAGAGAGAGTCGTTCTACCTGCTGAGAGTCCCATTAGCAAAAAGGAAAGTAACCCTGAAGAAGTGCTGAAAATCCTTACCGAAGCAGGGCATCTGGCTCCATCTGCCCTGCTTCGGAATGGCAGTAAATTGATGAAAATAGATAGCCTAAGGAGAATGGCGTTAAAATACTTCCCTAAAGGCGGAATGAAAATCAATGGCACCCCACTGCAGTTAAAAAAAGCTGCCATCGAAATTGTAGGAAATGAAAAGGTAGAAGGCGTCAAACTAGCAACCATCGATTCGCAAGGCAACATCATCTCAGGAACTGAAAAACTCTATGAAGCCGACTTCGTCTGCATTGCCGGCGGATTATATCCGCTCGCTGAACTTGCCGCTGTCGCCGGCTGCCCTTTTAAGTACATCCCTCAGCTCGGTGGACATGTTCCGATTCATTCGAAGAATATGGAAACCCCGATTCCAGGAATGTTTGTTGCCGGAAACATTACAGGAATTGAAAGCGGCAAAATTGCCATGGCCCAAGGAACAGTTGCTGGATTAGCCATCGCAATGGCGTCTCAATCAAACGCTAAGATTGATGAACAATTACAGCAGGCCCTTCAAAAAGTGGAAGAAGTTCGGACAAAAAGCCCCATTCAGTTTATCCCAGAGATTGCTGAAGGACGGCTAGCAATGGAAAGAGTGTGGGAAAAAGAAAGTAATAGAGGAGAATTGGAGAGGGTGATTTTCTAATCGTTATATCTCTGTGGAGGTTTTCAAAATGGAGCGCTTCAGATGGATATTTGCAAGTTATCTTGTTGAGGCTTTTAAGAATGGTCGTTTCAGGAAGATCTATCTGTTTTATCTCCGTAATGGTATTCAAAGCACTTCACAGAGATATATCTGTTTTATCTACGTGAAGGCTTCCAAAACTGAGCACTTGGCAGAGATATATCTGTTTTATCTACATAAAGGCATTGTAATTCAAAAGTGAACCCACTCACTAACATATACAACATTTATCACCGTGAAAACTTTCGAAAGGAGCACTCTATACATATACTCTTTTTCATCATTTCTTTATACGATAATTCCCGCTGCTATCTTTAATAATCATATATCCTTTAAGCAGTTTGGAAGTTGATAATGATTCTATACTCATCGTCCTTTGGAGTATAGCCTTAAACTTGATCGCTGTGTCCATTCTGTTTTTGGCACGTTGATAGCTCATATGAACATTCAAGCGGTACCCGTCTGTTAATAAAAAGACGGTTTCCTCCCTGGATAAATCAATGGGACGCTCTGTGTGTTCCAAAGCAAGCCAAATACAATCACGGTTTGAAGCAGCCATTAATGAAAACCAATACATATCCTTCGCTCCAGATATTCGGATTGGAAGCATTTTTGTTTTTCTAAGAATGGATTGAGATGCTTTTACCGCACCTTCATAACCTGAGCCATATGCCTTAAAACTTGATTTAATCATGTCCAGCGGCTTTTTTTTAACGATAAACATATTCCTATCTTCTACAACCTTTGAAAATGTGTAATTATTCTCAACATGCTCTGGAATAATTGCTTTCGTTTTTTCGTTAATAATATAGTTTTCAGTCACATCCATTAAACTAGGCCTCCTTTTCACTACTAGCTATTTTACATTTAGTATTTTAGGAGTATACTAACAGAGGTTGGTATACTCCAATCAAGAGCACCCAAGGGAAATCTCTAGCCGGAGAACCTTGAGTGCTTTCTTTTGCCATTAACGACGATAAACATCACCTCCTTGACTCTCCATCCATTTCACAATTTGCTGGATAGTCTCTAAATCTTTATTCAGATAAAAAAACTGATCTCTTCCTTTTAGCGAGCCATTAAAAGTTTGCCATAATGGATTTCTTTTGCTCCAATCAACATCTTTCAAAGCATCCATTCGTTCTTTAATGATGGTTTTACGTGTAAAAAAGTTTTTATGCTTACAGCCATTATTTGTATATAAACCAAGTGCCATTACTAAAGGAAAATTCGCCAGCATTGACTTATTAAAGTTTCCTATTTCATATGGATCTACCATGTTAAATAGTTCATTCAGCCATAGATTGATGAGTTCAATATACTCTTCCACCTGCAATACTGTTTCCACATTCTTTTCTTTACTTAATTCAGTCTTTTCCGCTATACATACATATATAATTCTTCGCAGTTGTGATAACGATAAAAACTTTTTATTTGTTGGACGAATGATTGTACGCCTCTCTGTTTCTATCCCGGCAGCTTTTAACACATTATTGGAGATGATTACACGATTAGTGATTTGATTTAATATATTTCTTGAATCGTACTCAATTCTTTTAGAAAGAGCGACCTGCTTACCCTTTGTATTCATATCAATATAAAGCTGATCAGCCTCTTCTTTTGAAAAACCTTCATACAAATGAACGGCAATTTTCGTATCCTCCAACATATAATGCAAATCATATGCTTTTTTCATTTCTGCCTTGATTTCGCTGTTCATTGCCCGATTGATCTCTGTTTCCAGCTGGCTGAAAGCTTTTAAGCGGTGGCTGCCATCAATTATGAGCAGTTTAATTGGTTTTGTTCGTGCAAATTGATTTTTATCAGTGGTGGCAACTAGTGGAGGTAAGTAGATTTCCTTCGATGTAGCATTGTCAAAGAGGTATTTCTTTATTTTTCTCAAATGCAACTGACTCGTGTCCCTCATTTCTACCTTTTCGTCTTGAATCATTTTTATCAATTCAACAATAGAATAAATAACTATTCTATGGTTATTGGTTTGGCTTGTCATACGTTATTTTTTCGCCTCCTCAATCTTACTTAACATTTTAATCGCTGTTTTTTGAATATTTTTAGTTTCCGAATAGCGCTTTATCCTTTTTGTCTGCGGTTGATATAAATGATCGAATAAAGGATCATTATGCTTCCAACTGCATGGCAAAAGCTTTAATTGCTCAATCGCCTCATAATAACTGCAATCATTCTTTAATTTCAAACGGTTAACACAATAAGCAAGCGCCACTTGAATGCCTGTTAAACCGCTTACATATTTCTCTCGATTTCCCATTGCCCTTGGAAATAATATTTGCCAAGCCAAGAAGAATTCCTTTGCAATCTGTGGAACCTCTTTAGGATCACAGCGAAAATAAGGCTGTCCCTTTTTTACAGTGAGAATCCCTTCAAATAAAGCAATTAAGCATTTTCTCATTGTAGCGAGTGACGTAATGGATGAATTATTACTAGTCACTCTAGACAGCTTTGTTTCAATTTCAAATACATCCTCTAATTCACCAGCAACTTTTCTTGTAAGTTCTGTATATTCATCACGCTTATCATATTGCATCACCTGCCCAATATGAGCATCTCTTCGCTCACTATTGAGATCAGAAAAAAGTTGCCTCTCTTGCTTCTTGTCAAGGTCTAAGTAAATCTGCATGGAAATCGGGAAGTTGTTCAATTGATTTATATAATCTGTAAGTATTTCTGCCTCTTTCAAATTTCCAAACTCTTCAACTGCCTCTTTTCTTGATTCTAAGTGAATAATCGCACTAGCTATACTAGATTGCCTATGTTGTCCATCAATGATCGCCATTTTCCCATTTGGAGTAAGTTCCCACTCATCACCAACGCTTCTAATGAACCCTCTAGCTGAAAACACAAATGGTGAAAAATAAAATGGTTCCCCTGCTTCAAGTGATTCAATAATAAACGCTCTAATCTCCCCCCTTTTCTTAGGATCTATCTTTCTCTGAACACTCTCATCTACAATAAAAAAATTCTTCATCGTCTTAAACTTCATTTGCAGCATCAACGCCCTTTTACCAAACTGTTTATATTCTGTACCTTGAATACGAGTGGATATATCATTATTAAGCATGGTTCAACCTCCCGCAACTTTATTCATGTGTTATTATACCTATTTATGTTGTTGTTCGAAACACTTTTTCTGTATATTCTGATTGTTGTTTACACTTTTTGTGTTGAACCGTTTTTTTTCTTGTACAGCTTAGTGTGTTGTAATATTGACAATATTTATTAAACGTGATAAGAGATGAATTATAAAAATAAGCCAACTCTGTATTCATATGATGCTTTATAGCCAGTATCTTCAGCTTCGATTACATCATAGAATTGGCCACTTGATTATAGATGATTTTTTTCGGTACTGGAATTTGAGTATGTTCTTTCCACGGTGTATTAAATTCATCTGCTTAGACGTAAAATTGCTGGACTAATCTAAATTGAACGACGTACTTTACCTTTAATTTTCGATTTATTCCCTAATGATATATAATTAATAGAATGATAATATTTGGAGGAGCAATATGAAAAAAGAAATTAATGTAGTTGCAGCGATTATTGAAAATGAACATAATGAGATACTCTGCGCCCTTCGATCACCTGAGATGTCGATTCCTAATATGTGGGAGTTTCCTGGTGGTAAAGTTGAAAAAGATGAGGATATCTTTTCTGCTTTAAAAAGAGAAATACAAGAAGAACTAGATTGTACAATTGACATTTCAAATCAATTCATTTCTAATACACATGAATATGAAACATTTATTGTTCATCTAAAGTCGATTAAATGTAAGATTATTCATGGAACGCCTAAAACAAGTGAGCACTCTTCATTAATTTGGCTTAAAAGAGAGAACTTACCTTCCTTAGTATGGGCTCCTGCTGATGTACCTATCGTTGAAGAGTTGATGAATGAAAAATAGTCTTCTCTCAACGAGAAGACTATACTTTTTTTGTGAATTCCAGGAGTAATTTAGCTGGAATCTCATATTCTAATTCAATCTTAACGGTGATCGGTTTTTCTCCTTCATATTCCAACGTATCCCCTTTTCCAATATAAATAAACGGCTCTACCTTACCATCAATCTCCCTATACTTTCTCACAAAAAAATGCAGCCTAATACCTCTTTCTTTATTATATATAATATTCTTCCCACGTTCAGAGGTTTGAGCTGTGGTATGTGGAGTCTGCCATTGAAAATACTGTGAATTTAAGATTTTATCTTTATAGTTAAGCTGTTCTTCAATACCCTCTTCTTTGTGTAAATCAATATATATAAAATAGTCACTATCTTTCGTCAATAATCCCGAACCTCTAAATGAGCTATGGCTTTTACGGAAATTAGATAAAAGAGCAGCATCCATCATCTGGTATTGTTCGTATAACTTAAAATGTGGAACACCATAATATTTATCGCCAAACTCTTTTTCGTAACGAAAGATTCCGTATAGTAATAGATCTTCTATAAATTTTTTGTATTCAGGATTAGAAAGAACCTCATTCAATCGTTTAGTTTTATATAGGGTGCCATCTTTTAAATAAACTAATGGAAAGAATCTCTTCTTTTCTGAGCTATCATAATAATATTGGCTTAACACTTCAAAGGCATGTAGAACGCTATCCTCATCTACATACTTAACTATCTTCAATATTTCTCTTTTCGCTTGCTTAAGTGTGATGTCATCATGATCAAGTAAATATTTCATAATAACAAAATCGAAAACCCGCTTTAATGGTAGTTTACTAGAAAACTCTTTAAGAACAGAGTCAAGGTTCTCATCAGTTAGTAGCGCTAATAATTGGTTATCCTTCTCCACCTTAGCAACAAAATGCAAATACGTTTTTTCTTTTTTAATAAAACGAATTGGATCTGGTGCTCCATCAAATTGTAAGTAATTCAGTAAGAAATATGGCACATGACCGTGATTTAACTTTTTAAACTCATTGTATTCTTCCTTCAAGTATTTCATTGAATTAAAATTCTCTTGGTCTATTTGTGATAAGATTCTTTCCTGAGATATTCTATCCATTTGAATATGAGTACACCCGGGTATATTAGAAAAATCAGTTGCAACAGCTACCTTTAAGCTCTCTTTATCATAATAGCGGTTTCCATTCAAAGCCAATGCAATTAAAAATACTTTATTATGATTACCGATAAAATCTAAAACAGTCAGGAAGCTTTTATTTTCATATTTCCTCAAACCTCTTCCTAACTGCTGAATAAAAATGATAGGAGAATTTGTTGGTCTGAGCATTAATACTAAATTAACAGAAGGAATATCAACCCCTTCATTAAAGATATCGACTGTAAAAATAAATTCCAAAGGGTCGTTATCATCTTCCAATCTGCTTATCACTTTTGCTCTTTCATTATTTGTATCGTCACCTAACAAAACCGCGCTCATATATCCTCGTTGATTAAACTGATCCGCCATATATTGAGCGTGTTCTCTACTAGCGCAAAAACCTAAACATTTGCGGTTATTACCATCGAAACTATAAAAATTCATCTTATCAATTATAAAATCTACACGTTCATTTACTTTCAATCGTTTAGTAATTGTATCAATGTCCTGTAAAGATACATCGCTTAAATCTACCCCATCAATATCTGTTATTCCAAAGTAATGAAATGGAACAATGAGTTCATCATCTAATGCTTCATGTAGCCGCACCTCTAAAGCAACATTATTATCAAATATCTCAAATACATTATTACTGTCACTTCTTTCAGGAGTTGCAGTCATCCCCAATGTAAATTGAGGAATAAAGTAATCTAAAATACTTTGATATGTCGGGCTTGCAGCATGATGTGCTTCATCTATAATAAGATAGTCAAATGTGTCTCTTGCAATATCCTGATAACACCTAGAAATTGTCTGGATCGTTGCAAAGACATAGTCTGAATTGGAATCCTTATAATTTCCTGTCAACAAACCAAAAGATATTCCGTTATTTGGTAATAGTTGTTCAAACGTCGCTTTTGCTTTCCTTAAAATATCTTCCCTATGGACAATAAACAATAGTTTTTTAGGTCGAAAATTTTTCACATCGAAAGCAGACATATATGTTTTTCCGGTACCAGTTGCAGCGATAACAAGTGCTTTGCTTTCTCCAAAACTTCTTAAACGATTCAAATTTTCAATCGCTTTGCTTTGCATGGAGTTGGGGACAATATATGAGCTTTTACTCTCGAAAATCATTTTAGGAACTTGCCCTATTTTTAAAGTTTGCACAAAATCCTTATACTCTTCAATCAATTTTTCATCTGCTTCTCTACTAATATCCCATAAATGATCGTATGCTTTTAGAACATCTTTAATAAATGTTCCACTTTTCTTGGTAATAATTTCAACATTCCATTCGATATTACTTTTTAACGCACTTTGAGTAATATTCGAGGAGCCGATAATCACCTTATAATAATCAGGATAATCAAATATATAGGCTTTTGTATGAAAGCCTATTTCTTTATCTGTTACAAAAATCTTTAAATCAATATTGTTATACTCTTTGATCTTCATTAAAGCCTTCGCATCAGTAAAGTTCAAATATGTAGAAGTAATTATTCTACCGTTTATTCCTTTATTTTCTGCTTCCTTCAAAGAATCTAATAATAATTGTAAACCACTAAAATTTACAAACGCTACACTGAAATGAAACCCTTCACATTCTCTTAAGGAACGAACGATTTCAGATAACAAGTTTCCCTTTTCTGTATTAACGATTAGCTTTTTTTTCACGGACAAGATAGTTTCTCCTTTTTAAACTGAGTACTTATCGATATTCTCAGCTACATGATATGCAGTTTTGAACAGTTCGTTCGATTCAAACTCTTTTAATTCACTTAGACTTTTTAAAAGGTGTTTCTACATTAGATAAAACAACCTTTTTGACCATCTGTAAGTATTTACAGTAAAGTTTCTGAGGATATTTAACTCTATTAAAAGTTTGTCACCATTTTTTTCAACAACCCACTTGGGACAGCTTCACTATTTGAGAGACAATCTATTTCTCCAAAGACTAAGAAACTATCTTTCGCTCTTGATACAGCTACGTTCAGCAAGCTTTTACTAGCATCAATGAAATAGCACCCATCACTCTTCCCATATACAGTAGACATAATAATTACGTTTCTTTCTCCCCCTTGAAATGTATGAACAGTACCAACATCAATGATTGATTTTAATTCCTTTGGTAACGCACTTTTAATCGCTGCTACCTGCATTTTAAAGGGTGTTATTATACCTAAAATATTTTTAGGGTTTGTTGTTGGATACACAGCTTTTAAATGTTCGAAATTCTCTATTACCCAATTTGCTATTTCTCTTGCTTCAACTTCATTATATCTACTACCTGCTCGTTTACTAGATTGGATACTACCTATTTGGTAGTGCCCAAAATGAGGAATTGATATTTCATCTAATTTGCATTTTTCATCCTTTTTCCCTAATCCTCTTTTGGGCTCTAAATGCCCGTTATAAACTAGCTTGTTGCAATACTCAATGATCTCATCATAACAGCGTCTATGCTCACTTAAAAACAACCCTCTTTCATCAAACTTCTCATATTTACAGCTTTTGCTAGCAACCTTCATCACACTTGAATCCGATGTATTTAATCCATTTATTGTTAGATGATTGAATTCATCTTTCAGATTAATCACTTCTGCTGTTTTTGCTAAGGACATATCTAGTTTCCTTGAAATATTCCAAACAGGTTCAATTTGATTAACATCTCCAACTACAACTGCTCTTTTCGCTAACGAAAATGAACATGCAGCACTTTCAGGGGTTACTTGTCCTGCCTCATCAACAATTAATAAATCGATTTTATTATAGAGATATTTTTGCTGTCTCTTTTCATAGGCACGAAGAAGCTTTGGCAATTGATAAAATGTCATAACATAACAAGGTGTAAGCATACTTAAATTTTCATACAATAGAGCCAATACATTTTCAAAGGTTTTTCCTCTTTGTTTAGCACTTAGTTTCTTCACATTTAACCATCTACATTCATAATAATGAACCGCTAACCAGAATGATAAATATCTTACGGAAGTATCCAAAACTTCATTCAATTTATCAATACTCGTTACATCGGATATGTTAAAATCCTCACTTTGTATAGAATTAAGATTGATTAAATTACTTATGACTTTCTGAACGCTTAATTTGATTTCTTCTACTTTTTTAATTAATTGCTCTTTTTCTTGCACGTTGTTTCTTACATTTTTAATTATCAAACTATAATTTGAAATAATATCCCCTATATCCATACGCTCATCTAGAAAAACTTCTTCAAGGTTTATCAAGGTACTTATTCTATCTTGAACTTTCTGTTTAAAACTCGGCAAAAATTTTAACCAACGATAATAGAAAGGAATCTTTTTATATTCAGCTTGCCACTCATTTGCTCTTAATTTTAACTGTTTTAATTGGGCTGTTCCGGCTTCTATCTCTTTATCAATATCTGAAATAAACGTCTCTATATCTTTTTCATTTTGACTTATTTCAAAAAATTCGTTAAACAATTTTAATAGAGTATCGGTATCATTTTTTATTTCCTTTAATCTGCTCCAAATTTTCTCTTCACAATCATCTAAAGAATTAATTGGTGTTTTAAAATAAGTGAGGCATTCCTTTAAGAATTTAACCTTGGATTTCTGGATATTTTCCTGACTTTCCACTTCTTCAAAAAAGTTTTCTCCTTTAGGATTCGTATGGTGAAAGCCTTTTTTTGTTGCTTCATTCTTTTTACTAGAAGAAGGAAAATAAACTGCAAAGCTATTTACACCCTCAATCCATCTATTCTCTAAATTGTTATTTACCCACTTTTTCTTTATTTTTCCGAATGACTCGATAATATTTGTAACAGCTTGGTTATTTGTTGAAGAAGCGACAATTAGAGGAGCATTTTCTCTATTTAATGCTCTTTCTACATATAAATTTGCCACAAGTGTTTGCAATAACGTAGTTTTCCCCGTACCAGGAGGGCCATTAACAGCTAGAATATCGCCTTCTTCCATATTATTAAAATGATCAAGGCATTCTCTTTGTGAAGGAGAAAGTCCATACTCTCCCCCCATTTGTCCAATATGTTTTCGTGACTCCAATATGGAACTTTTGATTAATGGATGTATTGAATTAAACCCTTGCTTAATAAAGTTCAAATATAATTTGGAGTTTGAAAAGTTACCTTTTAACAAGTCATCATATAAAGCTAAAATATTTCTTGTTGCAATGATTGTCTCATCTTTAAACAAATAAACTTTTTCTTCTAATTCTATACCATTGACTATTAGATCAGTTACTTCGAATCCAGTAACCTGTTCATACAACTCTTTACACAATATAAAGTATGATTCCCAATCCAAGCATTTTTTAAATTCGTGAAAATGAAGACCCATGTAATCATCAAAAGTTTCTAAACTTCCAACCGCTAATGTTTCATCTATTAATGGGAATAAATATTCGCGGGGTATCCACGGAGTTTTCAATTCTGGAGGAAATAGCTTTCCATTCCTGTCTAACAATGCTGGAATAAAAAAAATACCCGTTAATTCCTCAATATTACTATGAATTTTATCCTGTCCTTTAAAAATTGTTTTAATCGTTTTTGGAACAATTATTACTTCTGTTTTATCGTCTGAATCATTGTTTTCTCTCTTAAGTAAATTTTGAAAATTCATTTCTGAAAGTTTACCTAATTCAACATCTCGGAAAGGAACAAGCTCATATGAACTCTTTTTAAAATCTATTGGAAGCTTTGCTGCAATACTATCTCTAAAATATTGGGTTATGTGTAGATTTACTTGCATAAATAAATCCTTTCGTTTTTATATTTGTAATAATAGATATACTTATATAGAAATAGAGAAAGGTAGAAAATATGAAATACAAACCTTAAATCTCCATATTGTATCTAAATGGATCACGTAATGATCTAATATTTTTTAATAAAGTAAACACTTTACCATGGATAAATTCTCAGGAGCATTTATTTTTTTAAGCGTAATTACCTATACAAGCTATTAAATTGTCTATTCAATTCACCTGAACAAATTTAAATAGACATTTTGTTAATATAATAAAACAGTTAACAATAAAGCATTTGGATACATTAAATGAATGTTAAAATATAATTACAATTAGTTCCAGATTTCGCAAAATATAATTATATTTTACCAATATCCAGCCATTTTAGATAGGTCAAATTGATCACTAACGAAAACACATATCTAAATATAAAAGGATTGATAGATGGATTCCCTCAACATATCAATTTCTTAGAGACCTCATTTATTATGAAATGATATTTATTTTTATTTCAATCTATTTTTAATTATCTGATTAAAAATAGATTGAATTGAGAGATTAATTTCGTGGACAAGGGACAAGCAGGATGATTGGGGCTACTTCGTGGAGGTAATGCCTGAAATTTTGAAAATGCAGCAATTCGGGCCCTACCCCGTAAAAGCAGTGCCCGATAAGCATTCATCTAATTATCCAAACGCCAAAAAATGTAAATATAAAAACTAAGTAGCCAAGATACACCCGTGGTATCTTGGCTATTCTTATTTCCTCATCGAACTGTTACGACTAACGTTTACTTCCTAAAATCGACAACTTCAACAGCATGACCAATGTTTATTGAAGTCTCCTGCGGCTTCGTCTCTGCAATGACTCTCCCATTTCTAACAGAATAAAGCACAGTTGCCTGCTTCCTCACTGCTTCATACTCATTCTCTGCTGCCAGTACAATAAAGTTGGCTGGCTTGCCTGCTTCAATGCCGTACTGCTCTTCGATTTGCAGTGTTCTTGCGCTGTTTTTTGTGATTAGATCAACCGAATTGACGATTTGTTCATAGCCCATGAGCTGTGATGCATGGATACCCATGTGAAGTACTTGCAGCATATTGCCTGTGCCAAGCGGATACCATGGATCGAAGATGTCGTCATGGCCAAAACAGATGTTTAATCCCGCTTCCTGCAGTTCTTTCACTCGTGTAAGTCCTCTTCTTTTTGGATACGTATCAAACCGTCCTTGAAGATGGATATTCACTAATGGGTTAGAGACAAAGTTTAAGTCGGCGAGCTTCAATAGCCTGAACAGTTTATATGTGTAGGCATCGTTGTACGAGCCCATCGCAGTTGTATGACTGGCCGTCGTGCGCGCGCCAAGTCCGCGTTCGTAGGCTTCTTTTGCGACGACTTCGACAAAGCGGGATTGCTCGTCATCTATTTCATCACAATGGATGTCAATGAGACGATCGTATTTTTCAGCAAGATCAAAGGCAATTTTCATAGATTCAACGCCATATTCTCTAGTGAATTCGAAGTGCGGAATGCCGCCAACGACATCGACGCCCATTTTTAACGCTTCTTCCATTAGCTCCGCGCCATTCGGATAAGAAAGTATCCCTTCCTGCGGGAAAGCGACAAGCTGGATATCGACATAAGGGGCCATTTCCTCCTTCACTTCTAGCATCGCTTTCACTGCTGTCAAAGTTGGATCAGTTGTGTCCACATGGGTGCGGACGTGCTGAATGCCTTGGGCGATTTGCCATTTAAGTGCCGTTGTTGCACGCGTTTTGACATCCTCATGTGTTAAGAACGCTTTGCGCTCTGACCAGCGCTGGATGCCTTCGAATAATGTGCCACTTAAGTTCCATTCCGGCTCGCCTGCCGTTAACGTTGTATCTAAATGGATGTGAGGCTCGATAAACGGCGGGAGGACAAGTGCTCCATTTACATCAATGATTTCTTCATTTTCAGTCGTCTCAAGTGTTTGTGTGATTGTTTCAAATTGTCCATCGTTAATAACAAGATGCCATAAGCCTTCTTTACCCCGCAATTTTGCGTTTTGAATAATCATCTTCTATCCCCTTTTCTTTTGATGTTTTTGTTAAAGCCATAAGAGCAATGTAGATAACCGCTGTGCCTATTAGAGCATTCAATGGTGTGATTCCCGGTGCCAGCTGGGCAAAAGCGACGCCAATCACCCATGCGGCCATTGCCACCCAGTTGACTGTTTTAAATTTCATATCGGCGAATAACGGATAATTTCTGCGTTTTACGAAGAAATAATCAGCAATAATGATGGCCCCTATCGATGGCACCGCTGCACTTAAAACATTGAGAAAGCCGACAAAATTGTTATACATCCACATCGCAAAGATTGTACCAACCAAACCATTGATTACGACGAAGACCTTCTTAGAGATTTTTGTAATATTGGCAAATCCTAAGCCCGAAGCGTAGAGCGCGTTATCATTCGTTGTCCAAATATTGAGACCGAGTACGATAATTGCCGGAATCATCAGTCCTTGCAGAAACATGACTTCTGAGATTTCTGCCAGATTATAAGCCATCGCGCCGACAGCACCGAATAGAAACATAAGTGAATTCCCTAAGAAAAACGCAATCACTGTTGCGGTGACAGCCTGCTTAGAGCTTTGCGCGAAACGAGCAAAGTCAGGAGTAAGCGTACCGCCGCTAATGAAAGAGCCGATACAGATTGATAGTGCTGCTGCGACAGTTAATGTTTGCGCAGGTGTATAATCAAGCAATCCTTGTAAGCCGCCAAGCGTAGAAATCCCTTCAAAAACAGAGTAGCCGCCTAAAATGGCAATTGCAGGCACTGCAATAAAACCAAGAATGACGAGTGATTTCATTCCAAAAATCGCTGAAGCGGTCATCGCTAAACCAAAGATGAAAATGAGTGCATAAACATTCCAGCCCATCGCATTCGCTACCGGCACAGCAAACATTGCTACCCCGACTCCAAACCAGCCCACCTGGGTAAAGCCTAGTAAAAAGGATGGTAAATAGGAGCCTTTTTCACCAAAGGCATATTTAGCCAGTAAATGCGTGGATAATCCCGTTTTTGCGGCAATATGCGCTAATGCTCCAGTATAGATGCCGAGCAGAAAATTACCTGCCAGCACAATGACGAGAAATTCTGTAAAGCTTAAACTGATACCGAGCTCTCCCCCTGCCAGCATGCTCGCTGAGAAGAAAGTGAACCCAAGCATAACGGACAATGTCTTCCAAAAATTATTTCTCTGCGTTTTCGGCACCGCTTGCCACGAAAACTCTTGATCGATTTTACTCATCAAAATCCCTCCAAAAAGTTTCCTGATACCAATAAGCAGAAAAAAAGAGGCTAATCGTCAATGGAAAACTGACAATTAGCCTCTCAATCTATTATAGCCTGCGCGAATAGGCAAAAGTACAAGCATTCCCTCTAGGAATTGCCTCAACTTTTTCTCGCAATCTACAAACATCCGCTGCCCTTGCCAGCCTCTCTGGACTGAATTAAAGGTACCAGTATTAAATTATGTTTATTATTGCAGAAAAGCATCGGGGCGTCAATGGAAATTTTACTAACATCCCATTTAACAATACTGAAAGAATACATTGTTAAAATATTCAAAATGTATACAATTTCAATTCAAAGGCGTATAATTAAATTGTCGACAATCTACTATTTACTCTTTTCTGAATTTATAACTAAAGACAGAAATGTAATGGCTTACATTAATAGTAGATTTATTTTTATACAACAGAAAGAGGGGAAACAACATGAAGGGTTGGGAATTTACAGCAACAAATGTACCGTTAAAGGTGATTGAAAAACCGGATCCGACAGCAACAGAGGGCCGTGTGATTATTGAGGTAAAGGCTGCTGGTCTTTGCCATTCAGATGTAGGTGCGTTAAATGATCCAAAATGGATGGATATTATTGAGAAAAAACCAATTATTATGGGCCATGAAGTAGCTGGCATCATTACTGAAGTGGGAGAAGGCGTTACTGACTTCAAAGTGGGCGACCGTGTTGGCGTTTGTCCGGTTAGCCTAGTTGGTATGGGGCCTGGCTACGGATATGACGGCGGCTATTCTAGCAAAGTATCTGCGCCAGCAGTTGACCTTGTTCCAATTCCAGATGGAGTAACTTATGCCCAAGCTGCAGCTGGAACAGATGCCGGAATGACATCTTATCATGCAATGTTTAAACGCGGCGGTGCCAAGCCTGGCATGAAGGTAGCGGTGATTGGCATCGGTGGATTAGGACAAATCGCAGCACGTGCAGCAGTTGTTGCTGGAATTGAAGTTTACGCTGTAGATGTAAGTCCGAAAGCTCGTGAATTGGCTAAGGAAATCGGTGTAAAAGCTGTCTATGAAGATATTAAAGAATTAGCGGATATTGCACCTGACCTCGTTGTAGACTATGCTGGTTTCGGCACAACAACCGCAGGTGCAATTGATATTGTCGCTCCAGGCGGTAAAGTAGTTTTAGTAGGGATGGGCAAATTGGAATCAACCATAAATACTGACCCGCTCATCTTAAAAGCTGCAAGTCTGTTAGGAAGCGTAGGCGGTGATAAATATGATATTGCCGAAGTTTATAAGCTAATGGCTTCAGGCGATATTAGCCCTTCGATAACAGAAATCACTTTTGATGAAATAGGTGAAGGTCTCGCACGCTTAGAACGTCATGAAGTAACAGGCAGACTTGTTGCCATTATGTAATTCTAAAATGCTTTCTTTAATGCAGAAAGATGAATAGTCTGACTGCTTTAAAGGAAGCATTTTTGCTCATCATATAGTGTTTATTTGTGCAAAAATCAAAGTAAAAACATTTGCGCTCTCTCTTAAGACATGTCTTTTTATGTATATTTGTTTATTTGCTTAAATAATTTTTAATCCTCGAAAATCTCTACTCATTCCCTATATTATTGAATTTTCATGCCCCTAATTGAATATTTTGAAATAATTACATATTCCGTTATTAACTCATCCGTGGTAAACTTATTTTCATGATACTGTCCGCCAGAATTAAACATTTGTACACTATACTAATATAATTAACTACTAACCTCGGAGGAAAATCATGAAAAACATCTTACTTAAGTGGAATCAAATCAGCTTGGTGAAACGAATACTATTAGGTATCATTATCGGTATTTTGTTAGCAGTTACTATCCCTGATGCCGCAAGTTGGGTTTCAATTTTTGGCTCCTTATTTGTAGGCGCTTTAAAAGCTGTAGCACCCATTCTAGTTTTATTCTTAGTCATGCATGCTATATCAAGCCATAAGAGCGGCAAACAAACCAATATGAAATCTATTCTTGCCCTTTATGGATTAGGTACACTGTTAGCCGGCGCTGTTGGTGTCATCGCAAGCTTTTTGTTTCCAATTAGCTTATCACTTACAACCGGTACACAAGACATCACACCACCTGGCGGAATTTTAGAAGTTTTTGAGACATTGTTGTTTAATATTGTAGATAATCCTATTAATGCGATCATAAATGCTAATTATATCGGAATCCTAACTTGGGCCATCCTTCTAGGACTCGTGCTCAAAAAAGCGGCTGATACAACTAAAATAGCCATTGCCAATTTTTCTGATGCTATAACAAAAATCGTTAAATGGGTCATTGATTTGGCACCATTAGGAATTATGGGTCTTGTATTCGATGCAATTGCTACTAGCGGGCTTTCTTCTTTATTAGAATACGGACAGCTGCTTGCCCTGCTGCTTGGCTGTATGTTCTTTGTCGCACTGGTGGTCAATCCAGTAATCGTATTCATTTATACGCGGCAAAACCCTTATCCGCTCGTATTTAGAGTTTTGAGGGAAAGCGGTCTGACTGCCTTCTTTACACGCAGCTCAGCAGCAAATATTCCTGTAAATTTAACATTATGTAAAAAGTTAGGACTAGATAAAGATACTTATTCCGTGTCTATTCCTTTAGGTGCTACTATTAATATGGCAGGTGCCGCTGTAACCATTTCAGTTTTGACCCTTGCAGCAGCGCATACACTTGGTCTTAATGTGGATATTTGGACAGCAGTCATTCTCATGGTTATTGCAGCCGTTTCCGCTGCAGGTGCTTCAGGTGTTGCCGGCGGATCGCTCTTGCTAATCCCGCTTGCTTGTAGCTTGTTAGGTATCCCTAATGAAATTGCCATGCAAGTTGTAGCTGTCGGCTTCATCGTCGGCGTGTTGCAGGACTCTTGTGAAACTGCTTTGAACTCATCTACAGACGTATTGTTTACAGCGGCTGCTGATATAGCTAGAGAGCGTAAAGAAAACGCTGCTGCTTAAATTGAAATAGAACCCGCTTTACTTTCAAAGTAGAGCGGGTTCTTTACGCTCAAACCTACGAGCATGGTTGCATTTGAGCATGCTCATTATTCTTTCCCTAAGTGTTCCTGCAATGCCTTTACAAACTCAATGCGACTGTAGGCAGGACCGCCTTCCACCGATGGATCGACGATATTAACAAACGCTTGATTATTTTTGAGCGCATTTGTGCTATTTGCAATTGGGTTATTTTGAAGGTCTTCCATTAGCGGAAAATGGTATAAATAGGTAGTCTATATTCATTTTTTGGGGGTACTCAAGTAAAAGCCGTCATAGCTTCTGGAACTGGAACCGAAATTGGGGATACTCAGCTGAAATCGTCATAGTTTCTATAACTGGAACCGAAATTAGGGATACTCATGCTGAAATGGTTATAGTTTCTATAACTGGAACCGAAATTGGAGCTACTCATGATGAAATGGTCATAGTTTCTGGAACTGGTATCGAAATTGGGTAATGGTAAGCAACGGGGGAACTTCATGCCAGCAAGGTCTCGACTTCCAATCAATGATTCATCCCCTTTATTTCCCAAACCGTAAAAAGACTCAGCATCCGTAAATACTGAGTCCTTTAGTTAATACTCTTAAACTACTAATGAAGATTATAGTATTTTTTCAGCCCTATCTTACAAAACAATCATCGACAATTGGAACATACTTAAATTAATTTTCCAGCAGGAATGTAGTGTAATGCAGTAAAGCATCCCCAGCACGCTCAGAGATTTTTCCATCTGTCTCGCTTTTACTAATCAATGCTTTAAACCCTTCAAGGTGTTTGCGTACCTTTTCATTTTCTCCTTGTTTTTCAAAACGTTCTACTGCAGTTAAGTGCATCTCAAATGCACGGACCGCACTGCTGTCGGTGAATTCTCCCTCATCGTTAAAGTAAGAGACGAGCGAGTTAAGTCCAGATGCATTTACAATATTAAGTAAAGTATAATCTTCCGCTGCTGTTTGCTCAGAATCAGTTTCAGAAGCAGCAGTGAAAGTTAAGTTTGTAAGTGCTTGTTCCCCTTCAGGAATTTCTACATAAACAGGTACCTCTACTGTTTCGCCAGCTGCAACTTCAACGAGGTTATTAAGCAGTTTCACTTCCCATCCAGCTTCTGTAAAAGCATTGAGACGGAAAATATCTGATTCTTCACCAGTATTTGTCACGTTATAACTGTATGTTGCAATTTTTCCTGGTACCGCATGTTCGGTTGAACCAGAGCCAACTGCCACACCGCGTTCATAAGGACCGGCACCATCTAAGTGGCGCACGGCTACGCGATAGGAAAGTGCTCCATCTTCGGCAACAAGCTTATCAAGAATATAAAAGTGGAGACGATTATGCTCGTCGATATATTCATTGACAATCCCCTCAGCCGTGCCTGCTTTAAATGTTGAATCCACTAGTTGTTCTAATGAACCTTTAGAATACTTTACTTCTGTTCCATCAGGTCGAGTATAGTCAACTACATCTATATCCTCTGGATGAGAGTCAACTACCCATATATTTGGCGCTTCTTCCGTATTTCTTGTTTTTGCCAGCAGCACGCCGTCGTCGTGGGTGAAGGAGTCATAGCCTACTCTGTCAACAACCTCAACAGTATAGTTGTTATACCATTTCTCGCCGCGGTGCATATCTGCACGCCAATCATCATCAATATAGTTGATTGGTGTATGGTCTACCATTTCAATATTAATGCCATATATGCCGTCGCGCCCAAAGGCTTCACCAGTTGGTACGGAGCGAGTTAAAATATCAGCAAATAATGGTCCGGTTTCCTCAAGGTCATCACGCTGGACGTTAATATACTGGTCTTCTTCCAAGAAGCCTTGCTTAATTTTATTACGCAGCATATGATGCGGAGGAACTGATCCGCCTTGAGTGGCTGGAATCATCCAGCGCGTATGTCCACCGCCAGGTCCATTGAAGCTGCCGCTGCTCATTAATTCCCACGAACCGGCATATGTTCGAATTGGCGGATTGGCTTGTGGATTATTATAGTTATCTCTCAGACCCATTAAATGTCCGAATTCATGAGCATACGTCGCCATGCCGTTGCTTGAGCCTTGAATGGAAGTCGTGCCGCTCGCACTAGACCAAATAGATTTTGCAGCAAACCAAGAAGTCCAAGGCACATAGCGAGTGATGACCCAATTTTTATCCAAGCCATATTGTGCCGGCGGTCCAAATTCAGCCGGGATTTCATCAGGATTCATAAACATCATCTCGCCAAACTCCTGCCATACACCTGTTTCAGCATAGCCGGAGTGCAAGATGAATATGAAGTCATATTCTTCTCCGGAAGCATCCAAATCAGCTTGCGCCTTAGCAACCGCCTCTGGCCTCAAGCTTTTCGGACTATAGCCCTCAGGCAAAAATGACTGCTGATTAAATTCATTCAAGCCATATTGGAATTCATTGTGATCCATACGATATACACCATACCCATCAAGCTCCACTTCCCATTTTCCATAAGAATTTTCTCGCCAAAAATCACTAATCGTGCGATAGTTATTTAGCTCTTGAGGCGTATTCAAATAATCCAGCCAAAAATCGACAAGCTCCTCCTCAGGAACATTGCCAATTTGCGGATTTCCAGCCGGATCTGTCCCTGCATCATTCAGCACTTGGAACGGCAGGTCAGGAAAATCAACAAGCACCAATGCACCTCTCAATCTTCTCTCTGGCTCTACCTCAACATCCTCCCAGCTTGTTCCCGGAAGCTGATTAAAGTCCTCCCAAGTTTGATCCCGTGGCAGAACCCAAGACTCTTTATCTATTGGTTCAGGAAAATCAGATAGCCCAGGCTGTGTAGCGAAGGCTGTTGCCGATGAAAAAAGCAGTAGAATACCAAGCAGTGTGCCAGTCAACATTTTAAACAATTTCATAAAGACCCCTCCCTTTTAACATTTGAATTGTGTTTCACTATGTAAATCACTTTTTTTCATAAGGAGAGCGACTGCCGAGAAGGACTGAGGAGGATAGACATATAAAACACACAATCTACTAAAACGTAAAAACCTTATTCCATTGCTCCTCCTTCCAATTAATTAATGACAAGGGTAAGACGAGCAACACGATGCCTAACCCCTTTTTAAAAAGTAACACAAAAATTCTAAATAATTTGAATAAATGATAAATTTTTTAAAAATAAGGAAAAGGTCATATATATATGTTTTGTTAAATTTTTTCACATTTACACCTCCTCACTGTTTCACTTCACTATAAAAGGCAAATGTTATCAGAAACCTGACATTTGTCTTTCATTTTGCGTTCTTTGACCTGACTGATGTGCACCGATAGATTATATCGAAGAAGGAACGATTCCCTTAAAAGGGCGCAAATGCTCTGTCCCAAGCATCGGCTTTTTCATTTCTTTACTTCATTACCACAGACGACTTCCATGACTCTTCTTAAAATGGCTACAGCGCTTGAACCGTTAAAAATAGGAAGATATCCTATTGGCCAGCTAATTTCAGCCAATGCACCATAAGCATTTGCCCTTCCATAAACAATTTGCTCTAAAGATTCACGAGCCTTAGCACGACTCTTAGCATTTGATTGTCCTTTCTCAGTAGTTAGTAGCTGTACCACAATGAAAAGTGGATAACTCATGGATAGGCAGCTTTTTAGATGCGATTTGTTGGTTGCTAGCTGACCTTAGCTGTCCTTGTTAATTTAGGTGCAGATGCATGTCTGCCTTTGCTATGAACCGTAATTTCATGGTCATCAGTGCTGCACAAAAATTCCTTTTAATACACAAAAAAAACAACGGCTCTTAGGACCATTGCTTTTCTGCTTTATTTAGACTAACTCGAACATCTATTATATTTTTCATTCAAACAAAGCCCGAAATGAAAACGGAGCGATGGTTAGCGTATCTCCACTGCTTTCAATAAACCACGTGTGTTCTTTACCAGTGATGTATAAAAGGGAACCAATGGCTACTTGTTGACCAAGGCGATAATCATATAGGGAATTTAATTTTCCTTGTTTTCCTGATAATGCTTCTAAAAAGTCTGGAGTAAACCATTCCGATTCTTCTTTTGTAAGCTCTTCACTTCCTAAAAATTTATCTATCACCTTTTCGAACAGTGACTCCTTGATTGAAAAAGCTTCACCGCTTTCCATTGAATGACTTAAATCCATCAGTTCGCTCAGTTTTTGTTCGCTGTCTTCCTTAAAAAGCTTAAAGATCCGATTTTCATATAAGGCTTGCTGAACGGTAAATGCTTCATTACAAAAAAGCGAAGTTGTCGTTACACCAGCATTCGTCGCAATTTGACAACGGATGACTCGTTCTACATTCGTCAATCCCATCATAAAGTCTCTAAACTGCTCTTCAACCGCTTCTTGATTTTGTTCAACGGTTAATAACCCTTTAGAGATCAACCCATTTGCTGCACAGTCTAAACGACATTCCAATTCACTTTCCGAAATTTCACCGTAGACCTCATCCTTTATTGAAGATGCAGCCTCTGCGCCACCAAGTAAAAGCAACGACAAAATATATTCTTCTGCAGTTAGAACATATGACATATAACATTTTCCCTTTCAGTTTTTATCGCCTTACATAGACTCTGCAAAATGACTAAATAGCATAAAGAAAATAATGGCTACTATTAGTAATAAAATTGCATAGACTACCAATAAGATTCTTGCTACAAACCAATTAAAGCGCTCATAAACACTACTTGCCACATATTGAGTTAACCCAAAAAATGGAAAAGATAATATCATCAAAAACTCTAAATCATGGACAACCCAACGATAAAATCCATTTCCAGCCGTTTTACTAAGCAAATATAAAAGTGAAAATAATAAATTAAAGGTTAATAATGCTCCAATTATACCACATACAATTGCTAAAAATTCCATCACGCATCTATCATCCTTTACACTACCTTTTCGTCGGGATTTTTTAAACGATATTACAACCAGCCAAAGAGAGCATCTTTCGCATCATTTAATGCATTTTTTGCTCCCTCTATTGCACCTTTTGCCGACTCTTTTACGTTATGAATCGTCTTTCCTACGGCAGCACCGGCATCACTCATCCATTTATTTGTGTACTTCGATGCCCATTCTCCAACCGCTCCGCCGATAACACTACCGACAACTGCTCCTGCCGCTGCGCCAAAAGGAGCAAATGGCCCCGAAAGAGCACCGCCAATGACCGCTCCAACATAAGCTCCTGCCGTCGCACCTGTCACACTGCCGGCTACTTTATTTACCTCTTCTCCAACAACCCGGCCTCTTGCTTCGTATTTTTCTTTTTCTGGCAGGTTTCCTACATCCCACCTGTTTGCAATATTGCTAACTGCGGAGTAGGTCCCAATAATAGCTGCTCCAATTCCTGAAGTTTTTGCAGCGATTTTTTTAAAGGCACCTTTTGCAATAACCATCTCGCGAGACGTGTTTTTTATCACCTTGCTTTTGATATTCTCGTGAAGGGGGCGATTTCCGGTTGCCATCTTCCAAACCTTCCCTTTAAATTTTTCGGACGGCGTTCGAACATCTTGTGGTTTTTTAGCGCTTAAAACATTTTTCTTTTGCGCCTTCAAACTTCTTTCTATATTACGATTTCTCTTTGATATTCTATTGATTTTTTGAATAAGTAATCTCGACCACTTTGGTCCAGCTTTCCCTTTTAAAACCTTTAATACTTTTTGATTATATTTAAATGTATAATGGTTCTTTTTCTTCGTATATTCAATTCGCAGCAATCCTGTTTTATGTACTGCCGTCATAATCGCTAGCGGAGCAAATGCTCCCATTGCTCCATTCTTTAGAGCTAAGAGAAGGCCTTCAAGCTCATCTTGACTTTCAGTTGATTCTATACCTTTATTACTTTCGTATGCTAATAATAAGCTCATCGCACGCTCACTTGTTGAAGAACCGCTAGCCACAATATTACTATTAGTTGAAGCGACTGGTGAATGGATGGTTTGGCTAGTTAATTTTTCAAATAAGGAACCAGCTTGGTAGCCATTAATACTAATCTCCTTACTGCGAAACATTGAATCTATTTGTTCCACATAACCTAGCGCAATTTGGCTACTTTCTGATATGGTATCTAAGTTATTTGTTTGTTCGTAGTCAAATCTATGCAATTGCTCAAGTGTATCATCAATTTTTCTCTCTGCCAGCGATACTTGACCTAAAAATTCATTATCTTCAACAGTTGGTAAAGCAACAATATCATTAACAGAATGAATTACCTGGTTTGTTTCATTCGTTAGCTCAGATGTCAATGTCGCTGCCTTATTCAGAGCAAGAGAAAGATCAGTTTGCAGGAAGTTTTCACGGATAACACCTGTACTCGAGGATTCAAAGGCTTGCAGGGCACTCTTTATATTGATAAGCGTCTGCTTATAGTCTTCAAGCATGGATTGATAAAAAGTTAAAAACGGAATATGACAATCATCGTAAAACGATCGTATCGCCTCTCCTCCCTCGCCCTTCAACGAATCTTCAAGACCAATCACGCCGTTTACATCAGAATGAATTTTCTGAATCCCTTTTTCCTGTGAGTCCAATTGCGCAAGCAGCGAATCGAGCCCAGAAAGAAGTGATGCAACCTCCAAAGTCTTCATCGTAAAATCTCCACCTTCTATCACCAAATGACTATTTTTTTATCAACAAGTTCAAATAAATACATATAAAATTTATTTTACCAATTAAATACAATAGCTGGAATAGGTGGAATGGATTATGTTTCCTTTTCAGGTAATTCTTTTTTACTATAAATAAGTTACCGCTAAGTCACTTCCTGAGTTAAAGGAATGACACTGCAATTATTGCATTCTTTCATTAATCAGTCACATGTCCTCGTAAGCTTTTGAATTAGTTCAACTTTTTCTAGGGACAAGAAAAGGCGGCACCCACATCGGAGCCTGCCTTCTTTATTTTAGGTTAAGCCCTAGGCTATGCACTCCTACGTACAGTATTTGCGGAAACATCTCCATTGTCCACTTCCAGCATATTATATCCCCCGCCCTCCAGCACGCTCAAGTTCCTGAGCAAGGGTCCCTGGATTACAAGGTGAGCCGACTACTAATACAGCAGCAGAATTTCCTTCCTCATACCAAATTGGGATGGCTTCCTCTGCTTCCCCAACTACAAAGGCTGCATTGCGTCTAGATCTTATATTGTTCTATTAAACGATATTCATTTCAGCTTTCACGGAGATAAAATAGATATACCTCTGTGAAGTGCGCAGTTTTTGAAAGCTTTCAAATTTTTACACTCTCAATCTTGTCGCAACCCAGCGATTACTGTATGAAATAACAGCTTATATTCCTTAGTTAACGAATAGGTTCCTTGGTGAATGCTCCAGTCATACAGCATGCCCCTAATCGCTCTAGCAAACACAGTGACCATTGACTTTGTTGGTATATCTTGGCGAAAGTAGCCCTCCTCCTTTGCTTCATCACATAATCTCGTTAACACCTCATACAGTGGACGATTAGGATTAAGGAAAAAGCTTTCTTTATCCACATTCAATTCATGCTCGTAAATCGTTCTCGTGACATCCCATCCAAAATGTTCATCAATAAAATCCATCTGCATTTCAAAAAATTTATGAAGCTTTTGCTCGATGAACTGGAGCTTGGCCAATTCTGGTTCCACATCATTAATATAGTATTGGTCAATTTCTTTAAACTTCTCGAAGAAGATATCGTGCTTGCTTTTGAAGTGATTATAAAATGCGCCTTTAGAAGTATTCGTCTTATCTATTATTTCATCTACTGACACATGGCTAAACCCTTTTTCTTGAAACAAAGCTAATGCAGTCTGTAATATTTTCCTTTTCGTTTCTAATGCTTGCATTTGTCGTTTATTCATATAAATCTTCCTTTTCAGAATTTTTAATTTTCTAATTGACAAATAGACTATAGTTTGCGAAACTTGTTTTCATAAACTATAGTCTATTATTCTTAATTAATTGTGTACACGTCAAGCTTCAATTTTGAAAGCGCTTTAATATTTTACTACTAGGAGAGATTACTGTGCTATATCAAATTTCACAGCGTTTTAAGCTAGGCGTAGAACGCTTTTTACCGAATCCGTTCATTTTTGCCCTCATATTAACGATTATTACGTTACTTGCTGGGATTATATTAACAAATGAAAGCCTATTTAGCATGATTGAACATTGGTATGGAGGGTTTTGGGATTTCCTCGGCTTCTCTATGCAAATGATTTTAATCATTATTACCGGCTATGCGCTTGTACAAGCACCCATTGTTCAAAAATGGGTACAAAAAGGAGCTTCTATTCCAAAAAACCAAAAATCAGCGATTATCATCACCATGATTGTTGCTGCTGTCAGTGGTTTTATTAGTTGGGGCCTTGGATTTATCCTTGGCACATTATTCGCCATCGAAGTGGCAAAAAAAGTTCGCTCAGCAGACTTTAGAATATTAATAGCAGCAGCCTACACCTCGACGATCTCAATCTTACCAATTAGCATCACGCTTACTGCACCTATTCTTGTCAACACCCCTGGCCATTCTTTAGAAGATAAAATGGGACTTATCCCGCTCACAGAAACAATTTTTAGTCCAACAATGTTATTTATGGCTTTCATTGGATTTGCATCCATGCTATTCATTTATATTCGAATGATGCCAAAGAAAGAGGACATTATTCCAATCCAATTGAATAATGAAACAGCAGCTACATTAGAAACAAACCAGACCACTATAGCAAAACCAAGCATTGCAGATCGATTAGATAATAATAAAATCATTAATTATATCGTTGTCAGTATTGGTATGATTTGGATTGTGTCCTATTTTTACCATAACGGTTTTAATCTTGATTTGAATATACTGAATTTTACATTTATTATTCTTGGCTTAATTTTACATGGATCACCTAAAAGCTATGTAAATGCGATTACTAAAGGAATGCCGTCTGCCAGCGGGATTGCCCTACAGTTTCCATTTTATGCGGGAATTATGGGCATGATGGCAGGATCTGGGTTAGTATATATCATCGCTAATGGAGTAGTCTCGATTTCTAATGAATTCACTTTTCCTTTTTTTAGCTATGCATCATCGATTTTTATTAGCATATTTGTTCCATCAGCGGGCGGGCAATGGCAGCTTCAAGGTCCAATAATGGTAGAGGCAGCTCAGGCATTGGGCGTATCCTTAACCGTTCCTGTGAATACCTATTCGATTGGAGATTTAGTTGCAAATCTTATTCAGCCATTTTTTGTTCTTCCAGCACTTGGTCTCTCCGGTTTAAGTCTTAAAGATATATGGGGATATTGCCTTGTTTCCCTCATTGTCTTATTTATCATAGGAACAATCGCAGTTACCTTTATTCCTATCATATTTTAACTAATCAAGGAGGTCAGACTCAATGATCATTACTGGAGATAAAACCGTTTACTCACTTATCCAAGAAAAAGCAGAGCAACATCCCAATAAAATATTCTTATATTATCAGGACGAAACAATCACATACGAGCAACTTCTTTACCGAGTTAGACAAACAGGGCATTTATTGAAATCTAAAGGTGTAAAAAAAGGCGATAAAATTGCCATCTTGCTTAATAACTGTCCTGAGTTTTATGACTTGTGGTTTGGCTGCTGTGCTATCGGCGCAGTTTTAGTCCCTATTAACACAGCATCCACTCCATATGAAATTAAATACTTTCTTGAACATTCAGATAGCGTCGGTTTTTTTTCCGAAAATCAACTACTGACAAATGCGGTCAAACAACTTGATGCAATCAACCGTCTCTCATTCGTAGAGACTGTGGAAGATAACTGGTCCGAAACATTAAATCAATTTGATTCTATCGCGCTCAATGAAGCAATTCAATATGATGATGTTTGCTGCATGATGTATACATCCGGGACGACTTCGAAGCCAAAGGGAGTGGAAATTACAAACCAAAACTACATCTTTGCTGGAGAAACATCGATTCACTATCAATGGTTAAAACCAAGCGACCGTTACTTAATTTTTCTGCCGTTATTCCATGCAAATTCTCAATATTATACAACAATGGCGAGCTTAACGGTTGGATGCTCCATTGTACTGCAGAAAAAATTTAGTTCATCGACCTTTTGGGATGATGTCAATAAATATAAGCCAACGGTTTCAAGCTTTGTTGCAACAATTATCAAAATGCTCCTGCAAAACGAAGCACATCCAATAGAGCGCAATCATAGCTTGAGACAAGCAGGCTACGGATTATTTGTTACATTTAACGAACTTGAACAATTCGAAGAACGTTTCGGCGTAAAACTATTTCAATGGTATGGCATGACAGAAACGATTACTACATCTATCGTTACACCTATACATGAAAAGCGCATTCGAGATAAGCACACGGGTATTGTTCCGATTGGTAAGCCTGCATTAAGCCATGAAGTGAAAATTGTAGATGATTACGGGAATGAAGTTAAACCAGGTGAAGTCGGTGAAATCATCGTTAAATCTCCTTCCCTTATGAAGGGGTACTACAAGAATGAACAAGCTACCGCCGAAACGATTAGAGATGGCTGGCTTTATAGCGGTGACAATGGCTACTATAACCACAGCGGGTATATTTGGTTTGTTGATCGTAATAAAGATATGATTAAACGGGCCGGTGAGAATATTTCCTCCCTTGAAGTCGAGAATGTTATCCGCGATCATCCTAGTGTAGAGGATTGTGCGGTAATTGCAGCCCCAGACCATTTACGGGAAGAAACAGTTGTCGCTTATATAAAAATTCTGGATAATAAAACATTAACAAAAGAAGACATAGACGTTTTTTGCAAGGAACGGTTATCTTATTTCAAGGTTCCACAATTGTATCGTTTTATCGATAAGTTCCCACGTACCTCAATCGGGAAAATTCAGAAGAACTTATTACGAGAAATGCTAGAATAAAACAAATGAAAGGGCCTGAACTCTATTGTCAGAGCTCAGCCCTTTAGATTCCCAATTTATGATGCATTGTTTCACGTTTTGCTGCCCATTTGCCCATTCATTGGAGACGTCTTAATTCATCCCATCCCATTGACCTTGATTTTTAGATGATTTTTCCTTTTTAGCTTTTTCATTATGTGCTTGATTGGCAGCAGCACTGCCAAGTTCTTTAGAAAATTCTGTATCAGTTTTGCTTGAGTCAAATCCTTTTTTATTTTTTTGATCTGGACCGGTTTTTCCATTTCGTTTTGCCAAAATAATCACCCCTTCTTTTTTTAATATTACTGTTTAAGGAGAAATTATACGATTAAGCCGTTAATTGAAGGAAACGATTAAAGTTGTGTATAAACTGATATCATGACATATCAGCAAAATAACTAAACAGCATGAAGAAAATAATGACTAGTATCAGCAATAAAATTAAATAGCAGAGAAGTAAAATTCTTGCAACAAACCAATTAAAGCGTTGATAAACTGCACTTGCTGCATATTGTGTCAACCCCAAAAATGGAAAAGATAAAACCACCAAAATTTTCCCCGCCGTTCTGCTAAGCAAATATAAAACAGTAAAGAAAAGATTTATGGTTAAAAACTGTTATGGGCTATCTTTAATAAGCCGTTAGAACAAAATAACAACAACGGTCAGAACAATATATCCATTCTTATACTGGTATTATAGAACACCTAAACAAAAAAAGAGTTCAAAATTAGAACTCCTTCATCAGCTAAAATACTTAAATTGGCTATTCTTTGCTCATCCTCTATACTTGATCGCTAGTCCTTTTAAGAAGTTTCTAGCAAAATTGTCTAGGCATACTTTATAATTTTTATGTCCTTCTTTTCTTAAAAAAGCTCCGATTTCTCCTTTTGAAACGTTTAATCCAGTCATTTTGAATATATCTATCATGTCCTCTGTTGTTAATGCCAATGCGATTTTTACTTTCTTTAAAAGGATATTGTTTACGTTTGTATTATTTTTTATGGATGGTTCTGGCGTATTAGCTTGGCTTGGTTTTGGCTCTTGTCTTCCTCTTTTATAGATAATGAAGCCATTCAAAAATGAATTTAACATACTATTCGTCAATTTTATTTGGCTGTCCATCTCTTCTTCATCATCTGACTTTTTGAGGATTTTTACCACCTCTGGTACGGATACCTCTAATCCTCCAAGTTTAAAGATCTCTGCCATTTCACTATTTTTGATTTCTAAAGCATATCTCAATCGAATTAATATATCATTATTATCTATCATCATACTTCCTCCTATTTAACAAACGGACACGGCTCTTTATAGCAACAGGACTATTTTAAGTATTATAACTCTATCATCAATCTCTTGATTAGTGAAGGCAGAATAACATAGATGTAGTAGTGTTTACCTTATTGTGTTTAGTGTAAGGCTAGAATGGACATATTTATGTTCTTTACCTATAGAAAAGAAAAACAATATGTTCGCAACGCTTAAAAGGTCATGGATAATATCGACAAGCTGAAACCAGCACTTGTTCAATTTCTAAACTCACTTGAATAGAAGCAGGTATTTCCCTTATCGGGAACCTGCTTCTTCTTTTAAAATCATCTGCACTACTGCTTCCACTTGTCCAGATTGTATGTGGCAACACAATATGAAATGCTGTTAAGTTTTTCATTTAATGCTTTTATTACTAAATAGTGCGAATGCTATAGATTCGGATGTTATTGTCCTTTAACACGTATTTTATATTTATCTCTATTTATTCTCATCTGAAAACAAAATCAGTGTCATTCTTATTATCTCTGGGCGAACGTCTATATACGCATTAATGCGCCATTAGGCTTTGGTAACTCTTGCTCTGTTATCTGATTCATTTTACAAAAATGTTCAAAAAATTGTTGTGCCAGCTCTCGTTCCTTTGGGTCACTTTTCAACGAAACTATATCATGCAAGATTTGAGCCATCCATGAATTATCAAAATAACGGTATTTACCTGTATTCCATGACATTTTTTTGGGGAACTTCTCATTTACATAATATTCCCAGAAAAGCATCTGATCCGACTCCTGTTCTGTAAGTTGGAGTCTGTATTTGGTATGAGCAGGGATATTCCCATCTTCACAAAGCTTACCGACAAAACCTTCATTCACCATATAGACACCTAAGATACGTCTGTCTTTTTCAGGCATGCCGGAATCTATTGCTGTTAACAGGACAGCGCTATTTTGGTGCAAGCGGATGGGTTTGTTTGGCTTCCCCTTGTTATTGCCACTTTTTATTGCGCCTGAAAAAACCTTCCACTCTGAAAAAGAACTATTCTGTTCATCTGTGTCACACCAAAATACCATTTGTGATTCGGGATGAAGTTTATGATTTTTCATAAGTTTTTCATATTCCAAGCGAAGTTCTTGTTTTTTTCGTAGTAGTTTTTTTTCCTCTTCCTTCTTCCATTCTTCCTCCTTTCGTTCCATTTCCTTTTCTTGTATAATTTTTTCAAGTGAAATAGCAGCACTTTTATCATGCAGTTTTAGGTGCTTTCCAAATACGTCAGGAAAAACAAACTTTTTATTTTCCGTTGCGAAAAGTATTTCAATACTAGAATCATTATGTTTCACTATACTACCCATGCCAAAACGCTTGTGTGTAACTTTCTTATTGATTAGATTCATTATTCTAGTCCTCCTTGTAGAATAAAAACTCGGTTACTATTTGATAGTAAATTGATCATATTATTCAACCAACTTACACTTAAGACTCACAAAACTATTTGAATTTTCCTTCAGTTTAAAAAGAATATTAAAAAAACGTATCCATAATTCTATCTGCAAAAAAACACAGCGGAATTCGGAATACGATTAAAAAACAAATGTAAGACTATTGTAACATTTTTTTAAAAAAATTACAAATTAATTATTGACAACACAATTTATTGCGAGGTAAAATAAAGTTTTATTCTCTTCAATTCATGAAATAATTATGAGACAAAGGCCACCAAAAAGTCGCGACACTTCTGAAAAACCCTATAAATAACTTAGTGTTACAAGTAGAAGGCATAAAGAACAAAGGAAGGCATTATTAGTAATCCACAAGAAGCTATTATCTCAATGGAATTGTTTAGAAAAATGTTCTTTACAGCCCCCACTCTACTGTGCGGTCTATGAAAAAGAAGGTGGTTTCGAAGCAATCATCAAAATGGTTCTTATACGTAGGAGCGATGCTCGTCATGGTAAAAAGTCCTGTAGGCTTATACCATTAATGAAGACTTTCTCAAGGAAATGATTCTGTATACTATTCGTTCACTTCTTCAAGAAATAGTAATAAAAAAACGAATTCCGAAATCAGGAATCCGTTCTTAATCATTATACTAACTCCAACCACGCGACAGCTTCACAATGTACAGTCTGCGGAAACATATCCACCGGCTGCACTTCCACTGTCTTATATCCCCCGTCCTCCAGCACACGTAAATCCCGTGCAAGTGTTCCCGGATTACAAGAAACATAAACAACCTTCTTCGGTTTCATATCAATAATCGTCTGCAATAATGCTTCATCGCAGCCTTTGCGCGGTGGGTCGACGACTAGGACATCGGCAGAATTGCCTTGCTCATACCACTTTGGAATGACTTCCTCTGCTTTTCCGACGGCAAAGTCTGCATTGCGAATATCGTTGAGGTCCGCATTGCGCTTCGCATCCTCAATGGCTTCAGGGACGATCTCGACACCGAAGACTTTCTTTGCTTTTTGCGCTAAAAATAATGAAATGGTGCCGATTCCGCAATAAGCATCAATGACTTCTTCTTCGCCAGTTAGGTTAGCGTACTCTAATGCTTTTTCGTACAATACCTTTGTTTGGTCAGGGTTTACCTGATAGAAAGAACGCGCGGAGATGGCGAATTTGATGGCGCCGATATAGTCATAGATGACTTCTTCTCCCCAAAGGACACGGGTTTCTTCACCCATGATGACATTGGTTTTCTTGCTGTTAATATTATGAACGATCGATTTTACGCCTGAGATTTCGGCTGTAATTTCTTCAATGACCTTGTTTTTGTTTGACAGGTCCTTTGTTCTTGTGACTAGGACGATCATGACTTCACCGGTGACGAGTCCGTAGCGGGCCATGATGTGGCGAAGATCTCCTTTATGTCTGCCCTCGTCATAGGCGCGGACGCCATGGCGGCTGCAGATTTCCTTTACTTTTTGGATGACTTCATCGTTTTTTTCCTGCTGGATGAGGCAGGCTTTCATGTCGATGATTTGGTGCGTTCTTTGCTGGTAGAAGCCGCCGATGAGTCCGCCCTCGTGCTCGCCGATTGGGACTTGAGATTTGTTGCGGTAGCGCCATGGGTCCTGCATGCCTAGTGTAGGGTGCACCTTCACATCTTCAAGCTTGCCGATTCGCGTTAGGACTTCGCGCACCTGCTTTTCTTTTGCGAGAAGCTGGCCTTCGTAGCTTAAGTGCTGGAGCTGGCAGCCGCCGCATTCTTTGTAGATTGGGCAGAGCGGTTTGACGCGGTATGGGCTCTCTTCGTATGTTTCAATTAAACGGGCGAAGCCGTAGCCTTTGTTTGCCTTTACGACTTTAATCTTTGCTTTTTCGCCTGGCAGGGCGTTCGGCACAAACAGCGGGTAGCCGTCGACCTTTGCAACGCCGGCCCCTTCGTGTGTGAGGTCTTTGAATTCTACATCTATATAATCGTTTTTGTTTACGGGTAATGTTTGTTTCATTGGTTTCTTCCTTTACTCATGAATTCCGTCCGTTATGCTAGAGAGATTGTATCATAAAATCATCGGGAATACGAAGGCATCGGAAGAAAAGTTGTTTTCATTAGAAAGTTTGGCAACATGAAAGGTGCTCAAATCTAACAAATAAAAACAATATAGTGACGGCTTATCTCGAACCGCCATTCCCCCTATAGTCACCCAAAAAAACATAAAAAAGCACGCCTACAACAAGCGCACTTCTCTACTTAACTCCTATTAATCCGGACGATCTTGCCTCCGAATCTTATCAAATGGCACAAATACGTCCAGGTGTCTGTAAAGGTTGACGAATTCTGCAGGCAGGTTGCCGCCGTATTCACCGTCGAGATTGAGCTGGACTTTTTCTTTTGAATGGACCTTGATGCGATTGGCGTTTGCATAGATGACATGCGGATCGTTTAGGTGCTCACCGCGAAGGGCAAGTGTGACGATGCGAATGAACTCTGCAAGATTGGTCTTCTTCAATATAAATAATGAGAACATGCCATCATTGATCGATGAATCTGGTGCGAGTTTTTCGAAGCCGCCGACTGAGTTTGTTAGACCGACAAGGAAAAGCATCGCTTCCCCTTCGAAAATTTTGCCGTCGAATTCAACGCTGATTTCTGATGATTTGATGGACGGCAGCATTTCGATGCCTTTTAAATAATAGGCGAGCTGGCCGATCAACGTTTTTAGTTTGCTTGGTACTTCGTAGGTGAGCTCAGTGATGCGGCCGCCACCTGCGATGTTAATAAAATATTTATCATTCATGCGCCCGATATCAACTGGAATCATTTCTCCTCTTGCAATAATATCTGCCGCTGCCTCGACATCTCTTGGAATTTGGAGTGCGCGGGCGAAGTCATTCGTTGTTCCAGTCGGAATAATTCCCAGCTTTGGTCGGTAGGACTGTTCTGCCAGGCCATTTACAACTTCATTGATTGTCCCATCCCCACCTGCAGCAACAACAAGGTCGAATCGATTCTCAACAGCTTTTCTCGCTGCAATCGTCGCATCTCCTTCACATGTTGTGGCGTGGCATGATGTTTCATAGCCTGCGCCTTCTAGCTTCTGCAGAACTTCCGCCAAATGCCGTTTAAAGATTTCCCGGCCGGAAGTAGGATTATAAATAATTCGTGCTCTTTTCATTACCCATCATCCTATAATTAAAATTAATACCCCTTTGTCACAGAAAGGAAACTTTCACTAGTACTTTTTTCATATTCTTATGCTGAGATTCTCAGTTTGTTCCATTTTTACATCATAACCTGTCTATGAGGCAGTTAGCAATATTTAGCTATTTCCATACCCTTACCTATTCTATTTAATCTCGACGGATAAGACAAGTTAAATCCGCTGGCAAGTTCACCTTTTCTTAACAAAAAAATTACAGCATCCCAAGCAGACTGCTTAACAAACCAAATGAATTTACGATTAAAAACAGGACAGAAGCGGTTACCCATAAAGCTGCACCTGACAGCTGTCCCACCTTTTGCAGTCCAAAGGCCGTCAGCAGGCAACTCCATATAATAAAGATTTCAGCGATTAACATTTGAAATAGTGCAGCAAAGGGCAGTAGGACCCAGCTATGCAGATCTTTAAGATAATGAAAGAGAACATAATAGCAAATGGTTTGCAGAAAAAAAACAATGCCGCCAATGAACAAAATATGGCTGTTTAAAGAAACGACCTGCTGAAAGGTAGCCTCCTTCTCAGATAATTTTATAATCAAGATATAAATCCCACTTAGTATCAGTATGATTAAAATTGGCAAAGCAACGCCGGTATTGATGATGAGCCCATTGAAAAACAGCATGAAGAAAGTATCATCAGGAGATAGGTGGAACATGACTAATAAGCTTTTAATCAAATCGGTAAAAATAAAAGAAGCTGCGCCAAACTAACTGCATACAATCGCAATGGGAAGCAGCCATACAGGCTGTTGCACCATTCTCCTAAATTGTTATTAGGATTCTCTATCATCCCGAACAAACTTGGCTTGTTTGTTTCAGTCTCCACCTTTTCACCTCCATGTGAAAAGGAAGTGTGAGCACACTCACACTTCCGCTTTGTTATTCATACCGCAGCGATTCAATTGGATCAAGCTTCGAGGCTTTGCTTGCCGGTAAAATGCCAAACACTACGCCAATGAGCATGGAGAACAGCATTCCCCCTAGCACAACCTGCCATGACATAAGAGATGGCCAGCCGGCAAACACGCCAATGAGTACTGTTACGCCCCAGCCAAGGCCAATTCCAATCAGGCCGCCAATTAAAGTCAGTGTGACAGATTCAATCAGAAATTGCGTCAGCACTTGCGCCCTTGTTGCTCCGAGCGCCTTTCTAATGCCAATTTCTCTCGTCCGCTCAGTGACAGATACGAGCATGATGTTCATGACGCCAATTCCACCGACAAAAAGGGAGATGCCGGCAATGCTGCTGATGATGAGCGTCATTACTTTCGTAATTTGGCCGATGCCTTCTGCGATTTCTTCCATATTAATAACCTGATAAGAATCCTCTGTATTGTATCTTTGATTCATTAAGTTTGCCGCTTTTTCCCCGACAATTTGCAGGTCGTCTGCTGATTCTGCCTGCAACGTGACAGTTGAAATATCTCTGCTTCCATAAATCGTAAGCCATGTTTCTGTCGGAATATAAACTTCCAGCGAGCCGAATGAGAAGATGCCTGTCGGCTTTTCAAGCACGCCGATGATTTCAACCGGCTGTGCGCCGCCAATGCGAATGACTTCACCAACAGCAGATTTGTCATCGAACAATTCCTCCTGTAGTGAATAGCTGACAATTGCCACACGCCTTCCTCCAAGAAAATCAGCAGATGAAAAGTTTCTGCCGTCTTCCATCTTCGGCGGATTCAGCTCAAAGTAAGCTGAATTTACACCCATGAGCGTGCTCTCCGCTTGTTCATCTAAATAGCTGACAGAGCCAAATTCAAGGCTGGAAGCAACAACTCTTTTCACCTCTGGAATTTGTTCAATTGCGCGAATATCTTCCTGAGAAAAGGCAGATTCATATAACGAATTCGGATTTGCCAGCATTTCTTCTTCTGATGGCTGATAAAAAAGATCCATTGTATTACCTGGGCCAGTCAGCTGTGACTTCAGCATCGCCTCGCCGCCCTGTCCGATGGCGACGACAATAATGACTGAGCCGACACCGATAATAATCCCAATCATCGTTAAAATAGATCTCATTTTATGCGCCTTCAGGGAGCTTAGAGCCATTTTCAAGCTTTCAATAAAACTCATTGTTATCGCCCCCTGACTTCATGGGCAGAAGAGACGATGATTCCATCTCTGACAAGAATCGTCCGCTGTGCATATTCGGCGACTTCGGGCTCATGGGTTACGGTGATTACTGTCGCTCCTTCTTCATTCAATTGTCCGAAAAGCTCCATAATCGTTGTGCTTGTTTTCGTATCAAGGGCACCTGTTGGTTCATCGGCAAGAATCAGCTTTGGTTCATTAACGATGGCGCGTGCGATCGCTACACGCTGCTTCTGGCCCCCTGACAATGCGTTCGGCAGCTGCCCCATCCGATCCTCCAGTCCAACCTTGATCAATGCCTTTTCAGCCCGCTCAACCCTTTCCTTCTTCGGTATGCCGCTGTAAATCATCGGCAGCTCAACATTTTTTAATGCCGTTAGCCGCGGCAAAAGATGAAACTGCTGAAAAACAAAACCAATCGATTGATTGCGGACGCGAGCCAAGTCCACCTCTTGATAGTTGGATATGTCCTGACCATCCAGCTTGTAGGTTCCGCTTGTCGGGTGATCAAGGCAGCCAATGATATTCATCAATGTTGATTTCCCTGAACCGGATGGACCCATAATGGCAATGGATTCACCTTGTTCAATCGTTAAATCAATCATCTTCAAAATATCGACCATTTCTTTTCCAATCTGGTATGATTTGACGATTTGTGTTAATTGAATCATTTCGCATTCACTTCCAGGCCGTCTGAAAGCTGTTCTGAAGGATTGGAGATAACTTTATCTTCCTCGGACAGCCCGTCCAAGACTTCCATCTTATTCCCTGTTGCGATGCCAATGGTCACTTCCTGCTTTACACTTTTCCCATCCTTTAATAGGTAAACATATGTATTCGCATCTTCAGTCAGCACCGCTTCAGCAGGTATCGTTAACGCTGTCTTGCGGTTCGTTTCAATCTCAATAATGAGCTGAAAGCCGGCTCTTAAATCAGAAATATCATCAGCAATATCGATTGAAACACCATATTGGGCAGGTCGGACTTCTCCTGGAGTAACCGGCTGGCTATCATCCGGCATCAACCCTACGAGACTAACCTCGCCTTCCCATTCCTTGTCTGGCATAACATCAGATTTTAAGATTGCCTTCATTCCTTCTGATACTTTCAAAGAATCGTATTCTGATAATGTACCTCTTGCCACCATTTCCTCATTGTTGCCGATATGAATAATCGGCGCCTGCTGCTCCATCGGATCGGCTGGCTTCAGTTCATTTACCTTTAGCACTTGTCCGCTTAAAGTACTTTTAATTTCCAAGTCCTTCATGCGCGCTTCAATGTCTTTTTTCTCTAGCAGCAATTGATGTACATCAAGATTAGCCATTCTTTTTTCCAGCGTTTGCTGTTCTCTTTCCGGCTCTATTTGTTTCTTTGCTTCCTTATCTCCCAGCTGCTCACGAAGTTCTTTTTCTTGTTCATTCAGATTATTGAGACTCTTTTCCACCTGATTGATCCGCAAATAGCCAGATTCGATTTGCAGATTGATTCTTTCTAGTTCCATAGATATGCTGTGGTCATTATATTTTGCAAGAACGGTGCCTTCCTCTACCGTATCTCCTTCTTCCACCAGCACTTTATCTATTTCTCCCGCGTCCATTGCAGTATAGATCTTCTGTTCATTTTTCAAAGCGAGTGTACCGGGAACCATTAAAGAATCAGTAATTTCCTCTTGTTCCGGCTGTACAGCTGTTACAGAAGGGCCTTTGGCAAATGCCGCGCGATAAACGCTGACACCTGCCATAGCCACAATTAAAACTACAACTCCGATTGTGATCCAAAGCTTTTTGTTCATTTAAATTACACCGCTGGCATAACTAAATTAATAATAATGCCGAGGACGAAGAAGATAACCGCAATTGTCCATGCCACTCCTTTAGACAATCCTGCTACACGATGAAGGCCAATCGCTGTAAGAATGGTTTGCCAAATAGCAAATACTTCAAAGCTATTCCAAACGCTTCCCGGCCCTGCATTTAATAGCCCTGCAACGCTAGTGATAAATACATCTGGATTTCCGCCAATTAATGCAGTAATAATTGAATTAATGATTAACCCGATTGCGCTAATTACTAAAATATACGTATTCATCGAAAACAATTGCTTAAATGTGACATCTGAGCTGGCAATTTTACAGATTAACAAGTAAATAACAGTGGAAATAAGAACGGTGAAAATCGGTGTAAAGACACCAACAATAATCATCGTAATCATGCCAATGATAAGGAAAAGACCAGCTTCCTCCTCCGTTAAATCACCTAGATCAAAATAGCTTGCATCCATAGAAAACGCCAATAATGCCATTCCTGCAGTGAATAATAAAGTAACTAATAATAGCGGTACCCAGATTTTTGGCGTTTGTTTAATCCGGTCAAATTGCTCGGACGGGCTCCAAATCATCCCAAATAAACTTGGTTTTTCTTGCTTAACTGTTTGTTCTGTTTCCATATGTATAACTCTCCTATCTCATTTGATAGTTAAATATACGCATAGTTTTGGGAAAAGTTTCATTAAATTCATAAAAAAAACAAGCATAGGAGATTTCCTATACTTTTTGCTATGCGAAATACCCATATTGATAAATAAAGTCTGTAATTTAAATCGTCTCTCTCTCATTTCAAGCCAATTTTTAATTCCATATCAAAACGAGAGACAATAAAATCAAAAAGCACGAGTATTTACTTCTGTTTCCTGTGGCAGCTTTTTTTGTACCCTATTTATAATGCATCTTCTCGATCCAATGAGGAACACTAATGGCTATGATGAATTAAAAACGTGATACTGAGAAGTTTGATTTTTAGCGATCTAAAAATAAGGTTCAACTATATAAAAACGTTCTTGGACTATTGGAAATCTTGAGCATCCAGGATATGAAGAGGCTGAACGCTTAGATAGTACTACTGTCACAAAATCTACTTCATCACCTGGTACAGAGGTAATCGTAACTTTTAATAAAAGATTTTATCTTTAATTTTTGATGTTATGATAATTTTAGAAACCCCGCCTTATAGGCAGGGGTGGGATTTTCGATATCTGGTTTTTTCTCCAACATTTGTAAATCATCACCTTAGATAGATATTATATGTTCATCTTTATAAAAGGATGATACGGAAATTTGTTCCGATTCTATAGCGTCCAATGTTATAACTGCGTTCATAAACATCTTAAATGTATCTAAATTAGTAAAAAGTGGAATATCACAATTTACTGCCTTCTTCCGAATTTCAGCATCTAACTTACTCATTCTGGTGTTAATGACCAAACTGATTTCCTTGTTATCCATGAGTTGAAATACATCAGTGGCTTCATTGTAATCAGAAGTGATAATTTTTTTATTTGTTTTTTCTATAGTTTTAAAATAATCATATATAGATTTCGATAGTATAACTGGTATATTTTTCAAACTTAGCATTTCTACAATTTCTTGAACTTTATGATTCATATCATCAATAAGTAATAATGCAAATTTATTTTTATTAAAGTTTAAATTAGCTCCACTGGCTAGAAAGGCTTTTAAAATAGCTGTATCGAAGTCAGAATCATACCCTATTACTTCTCCAGTTGATTTCATTTCCGGACCAAGCATTGGATCAATACTTGTCATCTTTGAGAATGAAAATACTGGAACTTTTAAATAGTTATTTGTATCATTTATGGAATCTCCCTCATAAACTAGTGAATCTAATGCGTAGCCTAATTGGCACTTTGTTGCGAGATCAGCCATATTAACTCCTCTTATTTTACTAATAAACGGAAGGGTTCTGCTTGAACGTAAATTTATTTCTATAATATATAGCCTTTGATTGCTATAGACAGCTTGAATATTAACCAAACCTCTAATTTCTAATTTTCTGGATATTTTCTCTGTTATTGCTAATATTTCCTTTTGAACATTTTCTCCGAGATTTTTAGGTGGGTATATAGATATTGAATCACCTGAATGGACTCCTGAACATTCAATATGTTCCAATATGCCAGGTACAATAACATTTTTACCGTCACATACCGCATCTAATTCAAGTTCAATTCCTTTAACATATTCATCAATATGCAGAGGATTACCTATTGTAAAGTTATATTGATGAATATAGCCCTTGAATTCATCAATATTTTCAATTATTATCATATCACTACCGCCAATAACATATGAAGGTCGGACAATGACAGGGTAACCTATTTTATTAACAGCTTCATACGCTTCGTTAAGGTTGAATACTGTATATCCCTTAGGATGTAAAATATCCAATTCGTATAGAAGGTTTGCAAGTTTACCGCGGTTTTCCCCACATTCAATTGATTCAACTGAAGTACCTAGTACATTGACCCCTCTTTCATTCAACCGTTTAGCTAGATTAATAGCTAATTGTCCTCCAAATTGTACTATAACTCCAATAGGTTTCTCTAATTCAATAATATTCATAATGTCTTCGAGTGTTAATGGTTCAAAATAAAGTTTATTAGATATACTAAAATCTGTAGAAACAGTTTCAGGATTATTATTTATAATGATAGATTCATAACCACAGTCTTTTACCGATTTGATCGAATGTACTGTTGCATAATCAAATTCTATCCCTTGTCCGACTTGTATTGATCCAGATCCAATAATAATAATCTTTTTCCTCTTTGAAGGAGAACTATCGTTATATTGTTCATACGTACTGTAATAATATGGCGTGTATGATTCAAATTCTCCCGCACAAGTGTCAACCATTTTATACACAGGCTTGATATTATGTAACAATCGCATACTCAAAATCTTATCCTCATCAAGATTGCCTATTTTAGCTATTTGGTAATCTGATAGTCCGATTTTCTTTGCTTTAAGTAAATACTCTTTAGTCAATTGGCCTTTTTTTAAACTTATTTCTAGATCAATAATTTTCTTTATCTTATTTAAATAATATTCATTAATCTTTGTGACTTCATATATTTTTTCTGTAGTAATACCTCTTCTAATCGCTTCACCAATCAGAAACACTCTTAAGTTATCGGGATATTTAAGCCTGTTAAATATATCTTTTAAGCTAAAATCACCAATCCCTAACCAATAATCTTCATACTTTTTACTTACAGATCTTACTCCCTTTAAAAAAGCTTCTTCAAAAGTCCGGCCAATAGCCATAATCTCTCCAGTGGCCTTCATTTGTGTACCTAGCAAGTCAGGTTTTATACCAAATTTCTCAGAGGGAAATACCGGAATCTTTACTACTACATAATCTAATACAGGTTCATAGCAAGCAAAAGTATTTTCTGTGATAGGGTTCTTAATTTCGTGAAGACCTTTTCCTACTGCAAGCATGGCAGCAATTTTAGCTATAGGATAGCCAGTTGCTTTTGAGGCCAATGCAGAAGACCTGCTTACTCTTGGATTAACTTCAATAATATAATATTGATTATTTAGTGGGTTAAGAGCAAATTGAATATTACAGCCACCAATTATATTTAAATGGTCAATAATCTTTAGAGCAGAATTACGTAACATTTGATATTCTTTATCCGTTAATGTTTGACATGGTGAAACAACAATAGAATCTCCGGTATGAATGCCTACAGGATCTAAGTTTTCCATATTACAAACGATAACGGACTGTCCATATTTATCTCGCATAACTTCCATCTCTATCTCCTTAAATCCTGCAATGCTTCTTTCTATTAAGCATTGGTTTATAGGAGATAAAGAAAGTCCATTCGCAGCTATTTCTTCAAGTTCAGATAAATTATTACATAAGCCTCCTCCTGTTCCACCAAGAGTGTAAGCCGGTCTTACAATTAATGGGAATCCAAAAATTTCAGCTACATTTCTGCCCTCAGTTATTGAATGCACGGTTTTGCTGTCAGGAACTGGTTCATTAATTTCTAGCATTAGTTGTTTAAAAAGAAACCTATCTTCTCCTCTTTTTATTGATTCCGCTGATACACCTAATAGGGTAACATCAGTTTCTTGAAGAAACCCTTCCTTATCAAGTTCATATGCAATATTCAGTGCTGTTTGTCCTCCTAAAGTGGGTAACAGCGCATCAGGTTTTTCTTTATTTATTATTTTTTTGATATACTCAACATTAAGAGGTTCCATATACACTTCATCTGCAATTACACTATCTGTCATGATTGTAGCAGGATTAGAGTTAGCTAAAATAACATGATATCCCTCTTCTTTAAGTGCCTGGCATGCTTGTGTACCTGAATAATCAAATTCTGCTGCCTGTCCGATTACTATTGGTCCAGATCCTATTACTAATATTTTTTTTGGTTTAGAGAACTTCAAGCTTTTCCCTCCTCCTTTGTTTAAATAAGCCACTAGGATTTTCAAGAAATTGTACAAATAATTCATTCGAATCATTTGGGCCAGGAGCCCCTTCTGGATGATATTGAACAGATACAACCGGATATTTTTTATGCATAATTGCTTCAACAGAACCATCATGTGAAGCAGTTTCAATTATTTCTAGGTTAGTCCTAAGAATACTCGACTTTTTAATTGTATAATTATGATTCTGTGAAGTAATCTTCACCTGATTTGTAAGATTGTTTTTTACAGGGTGATTGGGACCTCTATGTCCAAATTTCATTTTTTCTGTGTCTGCACCACAAGCTAAGGCAATGATTTGATGCCCTAGACATATTCCAAAAATAGGATAGTGAGGGATTAATTCCTTTACTAGGTTAATAACATTGGGAGCATTTTTAGGGTCACCAGGACCATTTGACAGTAATATTTTATCAGGAGACAATTTCCGGATTTCATCAAATGTCGAAAAAGATGGAACAACTGTTATATCAAAATCTCTCTTAATCAATTCATTAAGTATCCCCTTTTTCATACCTAAATCTATTACAACAATTTTTTCCCGTTTTCCTGCGATATTATATTGATTGTTTGTGGTTACTTTACTAATAAAATCCGTCGAGATATTTGCTTCGAGTATTTTGGGAAGGATTTTATCCTTTGAAAGTGTTGTCTTTGTTATCATTGCCCTCATTGTACCTTCTACTCTAATAACCTTCGTTAACTCTCTTGTGTCCACATCATAAATAAATGGAATATTTTCTTTGCTAAGATAATCTGATAATTTTATATGACTTTTATAATGGGAAGGATATTCACATAATTCCTTAACAATAAGGCCATTTACGTGAGGCTTACTCGATTCAAAGTCTTCTTCGTTAATACCATAATTACCTATTAACGGATACGTCATTACTACAAATTGACCATAATATGAAGGGTCGGTTATAATTTCCTGATACCCTGTCATACTTGTACAGAACACAACTTCTCCCATACAATTGTTTTTTCTGCAAATACCTTTACCATAAAATTCGACCCCATTTTCAAGCGTAATCTTTAAGTCATCCAAATAATTCACCCCACATTAATAAAAAATTTGTTATTAATATAAAAAAGAAAGTAAGTAATAGCTAGTTAATAACTGCTATTACTTACAAAAACGGAGTTTACTTTCTGATAGGAACTCTAGCAGCCCTATATATCTTATTATCAGTTTTTTCAATTTCATTATTATTTAGAGTATGCTTTTTAATCAATTGGCTCATTAACTTCAGTGTAGGATTTTCGAACAAACTTATTAGTTTAATATTAGTGTTGTATGCCTCATTTAATTCTATTAATAATTGAATAGCTAATAATGAATGTCCTCCTAATACAAAGAAGTCATCATTTTTAGAAATATCAACATTCGTATGGAGAATTCTTCGCCAAAACTCAGCTACCTGAAGTTCAGTTTCTTCTAAAGGAATGAAGTTCTCACTAAAAACTTCATTCCATTTTACTTCTGGTAGTTGTTTTCTATCTATTTTCCCATTTGCATTAATAGGTAATTCATTTAACAGCATCATTCTGCTTGGTACCATTGCAACTGGAATATTTTCTAGTAAGTATCTTCTGATTTCATACTCATCAACATTCGTATTCTCATGTGTCACAATATAGGATAATAAATATTCTCTATCATTATCATTGACTTTAACCACTACTGAACTTTTAATTGCTGGGTATTGATTTAAGAAATATTCAATTTCATTTAAATCAATCCTAACTCCATTTAACTTAACCTGGAAATCCTTTCTACCCAAATATTCAATAAAGCCATTTGGATGATATCTACCAATATCACCAGTATAATAGACTAAATCGTCATACTCCTGAGATAATGGGTTAATTTTAAAAGTATCATTATATTTGTTAATATACCCATTACTTCTATACTGAGTCTTAATCACAATTTCTCCCGGTTCGTTTATTGCACAGAGAGCATTTTGATCATTAATAATTAATATTTCAGTATTATTTATTGGCTTACCAATTGGAACAATAGATAAGCTTTCTTCATTATTTCCTACCCTATGGAAACATTTAGCTAACGTTGTTTCAGATGGACCATATAAGTTTACAATTTCAGTATCTTTTGAAATGATATTTTTCCATTGTGTAGCTAATTTGTAGCTAAGTGGTTCTCCAGCAAAGAATGTCAGCCTAATATCTAAACTTTTTGCATTAGTGGATGCAATCCATCTTTTTAATAATGAAGGGACTGCATGAATAACGGTGATCTTTTTATTCTTTAACCACTCAATTTCATTGTCATTGGAATTCGGTAAGCAAAGGGTAGCTCCACTTATTAAAGGTAAAAATACATCCCGTAAGTAGACATCAAAAGCAGGATTTGTGAATTGAGCAAATCTATCACTAGATTTAATATCAAACTCATTTTTTTGCCAACTTAAAAAGTGATTTAAACCTTTTTGATTACCTATAATACCTTTTGGCTTACCCGTTGACCCAGATGTAAAATAAACATAAGCTTCGGAGCCCTTTTTCACTAACGGATTTATTAATAGCTCATTTACGCTATCACTCTTAATAGAGGTAGAGATATCTGGTGATAGATACTGTACATTTATTTTATTTCTTTGAGTAGAGGACAATAAATGTTCAAAGTCGATAAATAATTTTGCATTTGCCTCTTCTAAAATATTGTTAATTCTATTGATTGGCGTATCTACATTAATAGGAACAAACACATAACCATTCATTAACATACTTATAATACTAGTTATGTATTTAAAAGAGCTCTTTCCATAAATGGCTATTCTGTCTCCGATAGTTAGATTTAATTCGCGAAATGCTTTTGTAAATTCGTTTGCATATGATAGTACATCCTTATATGTCCATATTCCATTTTTCTCTTCAATGGCAATTGATCTTAAGTTTGCCTCTATGGAGCCTTTTAAGGTACTTAAAAATGTCTCATTAAAGTTTTCATTGTAAAAACTATTATTAGGATGATAACTAAATTTATCTAGATTAATACGACCTATACGATTATTTCTTTGTTCAATTAAAGATTCACATAAAGTATTAAATTGTTGAACAAATGCCTGTATACGGGTTTCATGAATCTTGTTATTTTGAAAAACTATCTTTAACTCAAGAGAATCTCCTTTATCAATAAAATAGAACGTGATAAGGAATTTTGCTTTGGTTTCGTGCAATTTCTTCCTTTCTATTCCTAATTCTATTAATTCATTTGAATTCTGATCATAATTTATATAATTTACTAAAATGTCGAATATAGGATTAGAATTCGTTGTCCTAGAGGGTTGAATTTCTTCTACAATTTTTTCGAAAGAAATATCTTGATTTACAAATAATTCTGTAATTACTTTATTTGTTTGTTCAACCACCTCAGTTATCGTTTGGTCATTTTGTATATACGTTCTTAAAGGTAATGTATTTAAAAATAATCCAATTGCGTTTTCCCACTTTCTTGAACGATCAATAACGGGAGTTCCTAAAATCAAATCATTTTGCCCATTCATTCTATGAAGTAATATATTTAAAGCTGAAACAATTATTGTAAAGTGAGATGCTGCATTCTGATTGCTAATCTCTTGAATATTATTATAGGACTTACTTGAGAATGTAAAATCAATTTGTTTACTAAGGTGATTATGAGCAGTATTATAATCATCGACAGGAAATTTGCTCTTAATTAAATCACCACTTAGCTTCATCTTCCAATAGTCGAGTTGCTTTTTATAGGATGAAGAATGAGTATTAATAATCTGTTCTCTTGCATACTCTGAATAAGCGATTGGGTTCTTATTATTTAATTTATTCCCTAGTTTCAATTGATTGTAATTCCCGAATAATTCATTCTCGAAATATTCTAACGAAAGACCATCAATAACTATATGATGGAAAACTATTAAAAGAAGATGTTCTGTTTCACTAAACTTTAATAGCTTTATTCTATAGGGCATATCTGTCTTTAAGTTAAATGGCTTAGTTAAAATTTCATTTAATATTTTCTTGCTAAATTCATCTTTATCGTAATTTTCATCAACCTGTTCTATCACAAAATCTACTTTTTCTATGTTTTTAACCAACGTGTATGGTTTACCATTGTTTATTCTGAAGTTAGATCTTAATATTTCATTCTCAACTATAATCTTTGTAACACTTTCAATTAATAAATCGATATCTAATTTCCCTTTTATTTTTAATGAATAGGGCATATGGTAGTTATAGTCTTCTGGATGAAGTTGATATAAAAACCATATTCTTTCTTGAGCAAACGACAATGGTTTAAATTTGTTGTCTCCCTTATCTAATGCTTCTTCATTGTTGATAACCCTATTGTCAATCTTAAAAGCCATTTCCCTAATAGTAGGAGTCTCAAATATATCTCTAAGTCGTAACTCAGCATTAAAAGTTTTATTTATTCTCGATATAATTTTGACACCTAGCAAGGAGTGTCCACCAATCTTAAAGAAGTTACTTTCTACACCTACTTCTTCTATAGCTAACATTTCCGACCAGATAGTTGATATCTCTTTTTCTATTTTATTAGTTGGTGGTACATAACCAACATGGCTGAAAAGATTTTCCTTATTTGGTTTAGGTAAAGCTTTATAATCTAATTTCCCATTTTTATTCATTGGAAATCCGTCTAAGTAAACGATATATTGAGGAATCATATAATCAGGAAGTTTTTTACTTAGAAAAGTATATAAACTCTTATTTTCAAAGTAAGAACTCGAAATGATATATCCTACTAGTGTATTTTTGTTATTTGATTTATCAAAATAAACGACTGCATCTTTTATTTCACTAAACTCTTTAAGTGAGCTTTCAATTTCACCCAGCTCTACACGCATACCTCTCACTTTAACTTGTGAATCTTCTCTGCCGGTAAACATTAAATTTCCATCGAAATTTAAATAGCCTTGATCACCTGTACGATAGATTTTCTCTTCTAAATTATATGGATTATTAATGAAGCTTTTATTTGTTTTTTCTAGGTCGTTTAAATAGCCATTTGCTAATCCAATACCACCTATATATAAATCTCCAATAACCCCATAGGGAACAGGTTTCAAGTTTTTATCAAGTACATAGATGTAATTATTATCTATTGGTTTACCTACTGAAATAATTCCGTTGTTATGACCGTCTTGAGCAGTACATTCATAGCAAGTAGAATCAATAGATACCTCAGTAGCTCCCCATGAGTTAAATAACCTGACATCCATTTTCTTGAATAGATCTTTAACTAAAGATGATGATAATGCCTCCCCACTAGAGATAATTGCACGTAAATTCTTTAGCTTTACTATCTCTTCTTCATGAATTAAATCTATGAAAAGTTTTAACATACTCGGGACAAAATGCAGTATCGAAACATTATATTTTATAGAATCTTCAATAATGGCGTGCGGATCTTTATGTTCTTCAGGTTGCATAAGTGCGACTCTTGCTCCTACAATTAATGGCCAAAATATTTCAACTGCTGCATCATCAAAAGATAATGTTGTTTTTTGTAAGACAGTTTCATCCGATTTCAAATTATGATAATTTTGCATCCATAACATTCTATTAATCCAGCCGCTATGATTATTAGCAACACCTTTTGGTTTCCCAGTAGAACCAGAGGTATAGTAAACAGAAACTAGGTCTGTAGGTTTTATCTCAACTTTGCAATCATCAAGTTCTGAAGATATATCTAAGTTTAGTTGTTTAATATCAAGTATGGAGATATTTGTATCGACTGCATCATCTTCCTTACATCCTGATAGTAGTAATAATTTTGCTTTTGAGTCTCCTACTATTTCATTGACCCTTTCTGTTGGCATACTGCTGTCTATCGGTAAATAAGCGCCACCTGCTTTTAAGATGCCAAGTAATCCAATGATCAAATCAAGTGAACGTTCAATTTTAATAGCAACTATATCATTTCGACTAATACCCATGTTCTTCAACAATTTACTTAAGCATGTAGATTTTTTTTCTAGCTCTTCATAGCTAATATTCTTATCACCGAATGTAACAGCTATATTGTGTGGGGTTTTTAATGCCTGCTCCTCAAACAAATTATGCAAACCTACATTTTGGGGAATTCTTTTCGCAGTTCCCTTGTCCAACAGCCGTTCTCTTTCATTTTTATTAAGCGTATTAATCTCACCTATTTTACTGTCCAATGTACTTTTTTGGATACTACTTAGGATTTCAAAAAAGTGATTGGTTAATTGGCAGATCATATCCTTAGTAAAAAGGTCTGTTTTATACTCCCATCTACCAGATAGGGTACTCCCATCTTCATCTAAGAATAATGTAAGATCGTACTTAGATGAATAATTGTTAACTTTTTCAGGTAACCCTTCAATGAAATTTAACTGTTCTTTATTATATTTAGGAGTATTTTGAAGTGCCATCATTATATTAATGATTGGTGTAAGGCTCTGATCGATTCCTTCTCTCACTTCATTAACTATATTTTCAAAAGGTAAATGAGCATTTTTTAAGTTATTTATACTTTGATTTTGAATATGGTAAAGAAGCTCTCTAAATGTTAAATCATCATCAAGTTGTGATCTCCAAGGTAATGTGTTTACAAAAAAACCAAGTACATTCTCGAAATTTCTGCTAGGTCTTCCTGCAACAGGTGCACCAACAATTACATCATTTTGCTTTGTATATTTATAAAGTAAAAGTTGAAACACACTCATTAGTACCATGAATTTGGTTGTACCTGTTTCTTTTGAAATACTGTTTATGATTTCGACTTGCTTTTGAGGGATTGCGAATTTGAAAAAATCACCTTGGAAATTAATATCTGAATTAATCTTATGATTTGCAAATTTAACTTTCTCTAGATTCCCTTTTAATAGATTTGTCCAATATCTTATTAAATCATCTCGATTATGCTCTAAATATTTTTTGTGCCATAAAGTATAATCCTTATATTGAAAAGTATGATTTGCGTCTATTCTATTTTTATTGTCAGTTTGTATCGAATTATAAGTTGTAAATAAATCATCAATGAAAATATTAAAAGACCAATCATCAAATATAATATGATGAAAGTTAAGAAATAATATATATTCGTCAGTACCTACCTTATATAGTTTAATTTCAAATAAGGGGGCTTTAGACAAATCGAACTTTCTTTTTGATTTTTCAATCAAGACAGGATCTAAGGTGGCTGAATTTTTTCCCCAATCAACAAATTGAAATGGCACTTTGTCAAGGTTATCTACAATTTCTTGTAAAGCTGTACCGTCCGACTCAAAAATTCTAGTTCTTAATATCTCATGTTTATCACATAGCAATTTTGTAGCGTCCTGAAGTATACTTGGATCTATTTTACCTTTTAACTTTAGTTTGTATGGAATGTTATATAAATGATTACTGATTTCTAGTTTATCCCAAAACCATAATCTTTTTTGTTGAGAAGAGGCTACTAATCTTTTCTTAAGCGTCTTACTTAACAGGTTAGCTTCATCTTTTTCTTCCTTCTTTTCGATAAACTTAGCAAGCCTTTCAATGGTATTCATCTCAAAAATATCACTTATATTAATATTAATATTGAAAGCTTCTTCAATTTCACCTAATAGTTTTACTGCATTTAAAGAGTTTCCACCGATTTCAAAAAAAGATACATCGATTGCAATGCTATTTATATCTAATATTTCCTGCCAAATTGAATTGATTTTACTCTCAATCTCATTCATCTGAACTACGTTGGAGGTTTCTAAATTTGAAATTTTATAATTGGTTAAATATTGTCTATCCACTTTACCATTTTTATTAAGTGGTAGAGACTCTAGTACCAGGTATTCTTGAGGTAACATATAATTAGGCAATTTCTTTGAAAGTATTTCTTTTACTTCATCTAAATTTCTTTTGCTTCCCTTTTGGAAAACAATTACTGCTCGAAGTATCGTTTCATTATTTTTATTAATTCTTGAAATAACTACGCTGTCTTGTATGGAAATTATCTTATCTATTTGGGCTTGTATTTCATTTAATTCAACTCTAAAACCCCGGATCTTTACTTGGTGATCTACTCTACTTACAAATACTAATTGATTACAATCATCCACTCTTGCTAAATCGCCAGTTTTATATAAAATTGACTCATTATATCCTTCTTGAAAACAGTTAGGTTTATATTTTGAATCTGTTAATGAATCGTTTTTATAATATCCTCGAGTAATCCCCAAACCAGTTATATAAATTTCTCCAACTTTACCTTTTTCTACAGGATACATATCTTCGTCTAATAATAAAATAGCTGAGCGGCCGTAAGGTTGACCTAATGGAATTACACTACCTTTTCGTTCTATATTATCCACATCATTTGCCATTACACCTACAGTTACTTCAGTTGGTCCATAATGGTTAAAAATTTTACAGGTAGAGTTAATTTCTTTGATTTTTTCAACAAGGCTCCACTTTAATTGTTCTCCACCTAAAATTATGTATTCAGGTATAAACATTGATTTATTTTTCCCATATAATAGAGCTTCCATATGTGAAGGCACCAACTTAATACAGTTAATGTCATGCACCCTACAATAACTGCTCAACATAACAGAGTCAGTTATCATACTCTCTGGAATAATATGAAGTGAACCACCTGTTGTTAGCGATGCAAAAATAGGAGTAACAGATAAGTCAGCGGCAATTGTAGTTAATAACGTATAATTTAATGGCTTGTTGATCTCCATATATTGAAGAATTCCTTGGAGATGATTCAAAACATTTTTATGTTCAACCTGAACACCTTTAGGTTCCCCTGTAGTGCCCGATGTAAAAATAGTATAAATCAAATTATTAATCGTATATTCTGTTGATAAGTTACTTTCACCGTATTGATCATAATCTAATTTTTCCAAATTATAAATTTTAATGATAGAATTGTTTTTAAACTTATATTCATTTTTACTATCAGTCATTAAAAATTTAGGGTTTACTTGATTTATGATTTTTGTTAAACGGTCCATAGGTAATGATGGATCTAAAGGTACATAATATCCGCCAGCTTTAATAATACCTATGATTGCTGTAATCATCGCAATTGATTTATCAAAGCATATTGCCACTGGTTCTTCTAAGTTAATTTTTTCTTTTTTTAATAGATTTGCTAGTTGGTTTGCTTTAATGTTTAGGTCATTATACGTTATAGTGTGATTATTAAAGCGAACAGCTATCCTATTTGGATGCTTCATTACATGGTCTTCAAAAGAATCAATAACTGTTTTCGTTAAATCAATTTTTTGGTTACTTGTAAACATAAAATCTTTTTTCTCAATTAACACTTCATCACCTCATGAGATTTTCTCTTAAAAAAACTCCCATTTGAAATCGAAAATATGTCGCTAACTATCATGTCATGATTGGCTTTTCTATTTTCCATTTTTACTCGTTTGTTTATCTTTTCTCTATGAAGATTTTTAATATGAGAGTTGAAGGGTAGGTTTCCAAATTCTAATATCCTGACTGCACCTAAATGATCCCTTATTGGAATAACACTTCCTTGATTATAGATACTTGGAGCAAATGGAATATCCAATACTCCATTTGCAAAGGACTTAATTGTTCCTTGTACAAGGTCTCCATCTCCAGTGTCCAAGACTTTATCTATAATTAGATTTGTTTCTTCATTTATAATTTGGAGCTCATCAGTTACATCAATTTTAATACTTCCAATTTGACTACTTATCATTTTCACCATATGTTCAGAAGTCCTAATTCCATCCATATTTGCTTCCAGGGTAGGTATACCTTCAGCTTCATGTGGTGTTTTTAATATCATTTTATTTGCAGCAGAAAGAACAGCTGTAAGAGATCCTAAATTTATTACTGAATAAGCTGCTGATTCTTCTCGTGGAAAATTGCCCATCCACTGATGGTATACTGTTGAAAGATTTATAGTGTATCCATACTTCTTGAATATATCAGTTGCTAGAGTTCGTAATGAAATCATCGCAGCAATATCTTGGACAATATGTCCAACACTGCCATATCCTAAGCTTAGATTCTTTACACCTTGTTCTGCTGCTAATAGCCCTTCTATAATCGCAATTGCATTTGATATACTTGGCGGCACTAATGTACCTGTTAAAGGCCCAAATGGTTCTCTATTCAATGAAATGCCCATTTCTTCATAAATTCCTACTAACCTATCACAGTATTGCCAATCGTATATACTTTTTTCTAAACTAACATTTTTAGAATAAGGAATATTATAAGAAATACCTCCACCCTCATTAGAAGTCCACCCAGAAGCATGGATAATCTCTGCTAGAAGCCTACCATCTGGCGAACCATGCCTTGCCTGTAATGGTTTTGTGATTGAATTGTTCAATTCCCTACAACCTTTTAAACCATGGTTAACTGCTGGAAAGCCATTTAAGACTGATTTTTTCGTGGTTAAGCTCTCACTTAAACCTTTCTCACTTTTAAGGTATTCATTTTGCCTCGTATAGCTATCAATTGTAACAGGCATTAGATCTGCACCAGCTTTAATAAATCCTTCTAATAAGGTCTTCTGGCCCCGAAGTGTAGCGACCCCACCTCTCGGTTGAAGTAATAATTTGTTATTTCTTTTAGCATTATCTAATACTTTTGAGAAGTATTTATGTTCAGGCAAACTATTTAAATACCTAAAAGATTCATCTAAACTAAGTGATTTACCCGTAGACCAACTTTCTAGTACCTGTTTTCTTGTCTTATAAAATTGATCTTTAGTTAACTTTACGTTTTTGACTTGCATCTTTATTCTCCGTAACCGAAACAGGATGTTTAAATTTCCTCAAAGAAATATCATTATAAATGGAGTCGATTGCCCATTCTAGGTCATCTGATGCACTAAAAACTCTATTGAATCCCATCTTTAGAAATTTTCTTTCTATAACTTCCCATTCACTTTTACCAATACTTAAATTCCCACCAATATAAAGTAATACATTGTTTAAGCCGTTTTTTATGCAATTTGTAGAAAATCCCCTACAATCTAATTCAGCATGACCATATAGTGAAGATACTACAATTGCATCTGCATTTACTTCCTTCGCCGCTTTGATTAAATCTTCTTGTGAACACTGTACACCTAGGTTATGAACTACAAAACCTTTTTCCTTGAATGCGAAGTGTAGCACTTTATTTCCTACTGAGTGACAGTCCTGACCAATCACTCCCATAACAATAGTATTATCAGTATTCATTTATAAGCCTCCCAATATAATGCCTCTTGCCTAAAATTAGACAAGAGGCAATTTAATAATATTTAATAATATTTAATAAATCTTCAGCTCGCTTCTTGTGGCATGGCTGTTTTAATAAAATCTACCATTTTATTTAAAGTATTAAAGTTAGTAATTTGCATTGCGTTAATTTCTAATTTGTATTCATCCTTTAGGATTGAGATGATTCTTAGAACATCCATAGAATCCAAGTTGTATGGAGAATCTGGCCCGAATAAAATTGTATCCCCATCAATATCTTCTTTAAGGTTTACTCCATATACTTCAGCAAATAATTCTATTACCTTCTCTTTGATTAATTCATCCATTTTATTTTCCTCCTAAAATATATTTTTATTAACCAATAAGTAGACTAAAGGGCGAATCAGGTACAAATAAAGAACAATCTTCCTCAACTAAATTATCGTTAGTCTCATTCTCATTTGTATCTTTTAGTAGGTGATTCAAAATGCAACCTCCTTTTAATTTGATTTGCTGAAGCCCAATGCCCCCCATATAAAGCCAGCTCCTATACCACCAATAACCATTGATTCATCATTTGATATGGTATTGTTTGTTCTTGCTTGATGTAATACAGTTAATACCGTTGCAGCGCCTGTATTGCCATACTTATCAATATTAATTGTGGTCTTATGCTCCGGTTGATTAAGTTCTTTTAATACCTCTTTTATAATATTTAAATTTGCTTGATGAATAATATAATGGTCTATATCGTCTGGACTTAATTCCATATCATTGATAACCGAACGAATTGAATTTGGTAAATGCTTAGTTGCCATGTTCCAGACTGTTCTTCCATCCATCTTAATATAGTGTTCATTATTATCTACAGTCCATATACTTGTAGGCTTTCTTGATCCCCCTGCTGGGATCTCTACTTTATATGAAAGCTCTGAGTCCAAATTCCAGGACATCAAATTATAGCCATCTTCTTTGTAATTCAAAATAACTGCTCCTGCAGCATCCCCAAAAAACACTCGTGTTGTCCTATCAAATGGATTTGTGTATTTAGACAATGACTCTGCACCTATAACAAGGACGTTATTAATAGAAGGATTTTGAAGTAAATGAGTGCCTAAAAATATTCCATAAATCCCACCGGCGCAAGCAGCTTGATTCATATCTATAGTAATCGCATTTTTAATACCTAGAGCATCTTTAACAATTACTGCGGTTGAAGGTAATATTTGATCTGGAGTAAATGAGGCAATAATAATTGCATCAATCTCTTCTGGTGAAATACTAGCATTTTTTATTGCTTCCTTGGCTGCGGCAATACACAAATCCGATGTTGCCTCAGACTCATCTACAAACCTTCTTGTTTTAATTCCTGTTTTAGTTATAATCCAATCATCAGATGTATCTAAGCTTTCACTTAAATCATTATTAGATACTTCATTTTTAGGAACATACATTCCGGAAGATAAAATTCCTATTGGCCTAATTAAGGTGTTCACATTTTTACGTTGTTTAACAGTAGTATCAATCATCACTAGCCTCCCATTACAATCTAAATTTCAAAGGGTCAATATTAGTAACTGTAAAATCTTTTTTTAAAATAGCTCCAAAGAAGTTACTAGGGCCGATAACATAAATGTCTTTGATATTGTCATCTAACATTTTTTTGTGAACAAGTGTAAATTTCACGGGGGTATCTACACTTTTAAGCATCTCCTCTTTTAAATCTTCTCCACATGTAATACTTCTTGCATCTAAATCTGAAATAAAAGGTTTGGACAATTCCAAAAATTCATACTTAGAATAAACCTCTTTATCTAGCAAATCTCTCAATTCTTTAAGGTTACTAGTATGACTTAACTCTGCTGTGTGTATAGAAGTGCTTTTCCCTTGGACTTTAATTATGCGTTTAAGCTCATTGATGGTTTCTACCGTCGATCCTATACCTATAAGGTCATCAGATATAAATACAGATATTTCTATCCACTTTCCTTCTGATCTAAATTTTTGTATGAGTTTTTCTAAATCCCCAAGCGAATATTTATATATAAAATGCGTACAATATTCTTTATCCATATTACTCAAATAATCATCTTCTACAATGGCAGTGTCTCTCACTATTTTAAGTGCATCTTCAAAACCCAGACTACCTAGATAAACCGCTGCTGTGGTTATCCCGAAACTCGAACCGATCACATATTCAGGGTGTATTTCTTTATTACGCTTTTGTAATTCATATAGTAAAGCAAGGGTGTTAACGAAATAAGCACAGCGTTCAGTAACAATGGACTTATCCCCATTTGAAAAGTTTTTAAGCAAGGGATGATTAAGGTATTTTTCTGCCTTTATATATAACGTTTGTGCGATTGAAGATTGTTGTATAAAACGCTCAAAATCACTAAACCTCGATTTAGCCATACCTGGAAATAAAAAGACTGATTTACTCATTATAGTCCTCCATTATTAACTTCTAGCTAATTGAAAATCTTTTATTTCTAAATAACTCTTTATATCGAAGGAAACATCTGTATATTCCATAGATTTAACTAGAAATTTTCCAGGTCCAATAATGTCTAACTGTTCAATTCCTTCTTGCTTTAGCAAATGTAGAATATCTGTCCACCTGACAGGTAGAACATATTGCTCAGTTAATGATTCTTTAATCTGTTCACCATGCAATAAAGGTAGTGCGGTATTATTACACATGTTTGGAATTACTGGATCTGTAAAATCATTTACGTCCATAAACTTTTGTTTAAAGAGATCTCGCACTCTATCCATCATTGAAGAATGTGCAGGAGGGCTATAAGGAATATGAACTCCTAATCCTCCACTTTTTAATACATTCCATCCCATTTTTTCTAAGCCAGCCAATTCTCCAGTAATTATCATTTGATTGTCTGCAGTAAACATACATGGTGCAACATAATAACCTTGATTATTAGTTTCCTTCATAATTTCTAATAATTTTTCTTGGCTAATATTATAAAACATATAATTTCCATACTTATCATTAGAGTAAACAGATTTCTCACTCTCAACCATAGCTACAATCATCTTTAAGGTTGTCTCAAAGCTATATGCTCCACTTATATAACCAGATGTAATGCTACCTAGACTTGGACCGGAGACGAATGAGTATTCATTCAAATCAATATTGAGTCTTTTTAGTAATCCACAAGTGATAGAAACAATCCCACATCTACCGATATAACTTTCATTTATTAATTTTTCGTTTTCTGAGAAGAATGACTCATATAAATTAATTCCTAATATCTCACTGGCTTTTGCAAAGTATTGTTGTACTTCTTCGAATTGTTCATAATAATCTACTAGATGACCTGTACGTATGGTCATTTGTGGGGGTAATATCAGTGCTTTTTTAACCATCTGAATTATTCACCAACCTCATTAAATTGATAAGCCACCATCAACAACTAATGTATGTCCAGTTATGTAACTAGCATCATCTGAACATATAAAACATACAGCCTTTGCAATTTCTTCTGGTTGGCCAAACCTATTTAAGTCAATTTGTTTTTTATATTCCAATAAATCTTTTTCTTCAATTTGATTGAACATTCTAGTATCTGATATATATCCTGGTGCAACAACATTTATCCTCACATTGTAACTTGCAAATTCTTTACTTAAGGACCTAGTAAGTCCTATAATGCCGGCCTTACTAGCAGAGTAACTACTTAGTTTTGGTATACCTTTAATACCAGCTATAGAGGAAATGTTAGTGATACTCCCTTTTTTCTCCATGAGCATATGTAAAGAAACCGCTTTGATACAATTAATGGTCCCCATGATATTTGTTGATAGAATGTCATCCCAATTATCTAAACTATTAATTGCTAATGCTCTTTCTGCACTTACAGCAGCATTATTAATTAAAACATCAATTGTTCCATAGTCCTTTAATATCTGATTAAAAGCCTCTTCGACACTTTTGTAATCTCTAACATCCAACTGCAAGGCTTTTGATTCAGTTTGGTATTTATTGTTAATTTCTTCTATGGTCTTATTTGCTTCAATATGATTGCTAAGATAAGTTATTATAACTTTGGAACCTAGTTCAGCTAACCTAATGGCTATGGCTCTCCCAATACCTTGGGACCCCCCAGTGACTACAGCAATTTTGCCATTCAACTTATATTTCACACTCCTAAATTAGAGAAAAGGCTTCTTTGATTTTCGTAATATCTCTTAAATTTTGCTTTCGTTTCCTCTAACGTTTTTGGATCAAATATATTGTAGTAGAATTCAGGATTCTCCTCGTAATATTCATAATATTCATCACGAAGAACTGAGCAAATAACAGCATCATGATATTTACCATCTAAGAAATAGTAATCTCTTAAAATGCCTTCAATTTGAGTCGTGTGTTTCATTAACATCCCAATTGTTCTTATATTATAGAGACCTGTTATAAATTGTAGTCTATGGGCATTTTTAAAATGAAATAAATAATCCATAATTAATTTAGTTGCCTCGACACCATAGCCTTCATCCCAAATAGATGGATCCCCTATAGTACCACCAATTTGATAATTTCCTTGCGTTTTTACCTCGTGCCAAGAAATAAATCCTATTTTTCTACCGGTATTAGTTTTTACTCCCACATATCTAGTTTTATCTTGCTTAATTTGTTCCTTCATTTCATTTAATGATACAAAATCTAGCGAGCCACTCATTAGTGAACTAGTTAAGTCTGATTGTCTCCAATTATAAATTAGTTCTACATCTTCCTCTTCAAATGGAACTAAAGAAACCATTAGTCCTTTCAATTAAAGCGTCCCTCCTTTTTTACTTTACCAATTCATTTATTAATGAGTCATATGACTCTCGCTCAATAAGAGAAAGTGCTTTTACAGCTAAGCCTACTCTTGAGTTAACTTCAAATTTCTGAATGCAAGAAGTAATATGATATTCTACTGTTCTTCGACTCATATAGAGAGTATTTGCTATCTCCTGATTTGTCTTATCTCTAATTAATTCTTTAACTACAGAAATTTCAGTTTTTGTTAACGGTAACTTGTTTACATTGTTTCTAAAATACCCTTTATTTTCGTTATAACCAGAAAATTCTTTAGAATAATAAAAACCGCCATTAGAAACTGTTTGTATAGCTAATAATAAATCTTCTTTTCTTCTATTTAATATAATGCTATTAGAAAATTCCCACATTACATGTATTCTTTCGATATTAACAACAGTATCGTCAAAAATAATTACAATAGGCTTATCTTGACCATTAACTAAATGTTGTTTTTTTAAAAACTCTCTTAACTTTTTTAAGGCAGACAAATTAGTATTACTCATTATAATTAAGTCAAGTTTAATTTTATCTAAATTATTCAATTCGAATATTTCATCTTCATCATACAAACTATATTGAACATTAATTTTTATATTACAGGATTTAAGATATAAATGCGTTTGATTAATAAGTGACAAGTTTCTATCAATTATTGCTATTTTTAAAGGTCGTATCATATTTCCTCCAATAATTGTTAATCAGTTAATATGTTTGTAAATTCAAGGGAAAAGACACCTTAATTTTTTTGAAGGATTTTTTCTTTTGAATAAATGGATGCAAGTGTGGCTTTTTGTACATGGAGTCTATTTTCTGCGGTGTTATACATCAATGATCTTGGTCCGTCAATGATTTCTGCAATTGCTTCATCACCTCTAATAATTGGTAATGGATTAATAAAATAAGCATCTTGATTCGCTCTATCAAATCGTTCGTGATTTACCAACCAATTATCTCTAATTTCATTTTTATATCTTTGTTCTTCATAGCCAGGCAAGCTCAAGCTACCCCAAGCCTTTGCATAAACCACATCAACATCTTCTATTGCCTCATCTAAGTCATTAGAAAATTCTAAGTTCGCCCCTGATTCTTTTGCAGTTTGTTTAGCGAATGATAAATATTGTTCATCTAACTCAAACCCTTTAGGGTGAGCGATTCTTAGATCCATCCCAAGTAATGATGCAGCTGTTAACATACTGTGTGTACATCCTGGAGATTTCTTCCTTTCAGCATAACCCCAAGTAAATAAGACTTTTTTCTTTTTGTAATTTTGACCGTATTTTTCTTTTAAGGTAAGAATATCAGCCATTATTTGACAAGGATGATCTTTGTCATCTAATGCATTTATTACAGGAAGATTAGAATTATATGCTATTTCTTCTAATGTATTACGTCCATATCCATAATCATTCATGTTGTACCATCTGACTACTAATCCATCTAAGTATTTCCCCATAACTGTAGCCGTGTCTTTCATACTTTCTTTATTTGCTAATTGAAGCTCATGAGCACTATAGGTCAAGGGTTCCCCTCCTAAATGCTTAATTGCTGTTTGGAAAGAGATTCTTGTACGCGTAGATGGAACATTAAATAATAAGCCAATATTTTTATTTTTTAATGGCTGATCTTTAATTTTCCCACTTTTATAACTAGATGCTAAATCTATTAATTTTTCTAATTCGTAACCTTTTAGTTTTGAAAAATCGAAAAAATTCTCCATTTCTCAACACTCCTTTTGTTATAATTTGTATTTTTATATACTAAAAGTATATTATAGTGACTAAATTTTACCATACGTGAATACCGCAATTTTATACTTTTACATAATTTTCACATTTGACAAATAATTGCGTCATTTACCATAGAATTTAACATTTCTATAAATTAGTATATCTATATTTAAAGGAGGTATTTTATATGGATATATCCCAGAAAAAAAATAGTTCAATAATTTATGAAAACCAGGTTTATTCTCATAACCGTTTTAAAAACGATGTCATTAGCTATTCAATGGTTCTCTTGGATCATGGAATAGTTAAAGGAGACAGAGTCATTCTATGTTGCAATAATAACTACACTTTTTTGGTATCGCTTTTTTCACTTATGCATATTAACTGTTCAATTGTCCTCCTCGACTTAAATACTAACCACGCTGATTTGAAAATGATAAATAATAAGACAAAAGCTAAATGGATACTTACTGAAGCTGAACCTTTAGCATTTGATGGTCCTAAATACATTAGCTTAGCGACTTCATTTAATAGTATAGGAACCATTCAAATCTCTCTCGATATGGAGATAGAATTACATGAGTGGTATCACAGACCCGATGCTATAATACTCTTTTCTTCTGGCTCTACCGGTATACCGAAAGGAATGGTCAAATCCGGTGCTTCTTTATTCAATAATATGAATTCAACAGCAATAGGAATGGGATATAAGTCAAATGAAGTTATTTTACCTGTAGTGCCGTTTTTTAATATATGGGGATTAAACATGATTATTCAGTGGTGGGTAGTTGGTTGTACAATTATAATATGTAATTATCAAAGTATAAGAACATTACCAGCCATTATTAATAATTATAAAATTTCAGTAGTAGAGGCTACTATTGCTACTACTTATTTAATTGTACAAATTGCAGAGAGAAATAGAGAAAATGTTCATTTAATCAGCAATAATATACGTATGTGGTTCACTAGTGGCGCTCCAGTACCACAGGTATTAAAAAATAAATTTGAAAAAGTTTTTAAAATACCATTACTTGATTATTATGGATCATCAGAGGCTGGTAATTTAACATCCACGAATTTAAATAATCACAATGGAACTGGAAAGGTTTTAGAAGGTCTTTCAGTCAAAGTATTTGACGAAAGCTTTAATGAATCAAAACCTGGTGAAATAGGACATATCTATGCGAAAGGGAACGGTCTAATGGAAGGATACCTCGATAACAATGGTAATGTTCAATTAGACTTAAAAAACAGTTGGCTTGATATGAAGGATTTCGGATATTTTGATATAGATGGGAATCTATTTGTAATAGGTAGGCGTGACGGTGCAATACATAGGATGGGTGCAACTTTTTATGCCTGCCATATGGAAAGAATCGTAGAGGAACTAGGCATATTGAGTAAAGTAGTCAGTTTCACAGAAGATAGAAAAGGCTCATATTTAATACTGTTTATTCAATATTCTCATGAGAAATCTAGTCACATCAGAAAAGAAATAGTTGATGCATTACCTACTTATATGTATCCAGATAAACTAATTTGTATAGATGAATTTCCTTTTCTACCTAATGGGAAAATAGATAACAAACAGTTAGAGGAATATGCATTGAATAATTTAACAGTTTCTATCTAGTAAGTATTATTAAAATAATTAAAGGCTACAACCATGATAAACTGCACTCTATAAGATAGGCACTTTGAAAAAAGTCTATCTTATAGGGTGCTTTTGTTTATAATGAAAAAAGACGTAGCTGGAGCCGTTCTCCATTCGGATCAAGGCTTCCAGTATACGTCAAAGCTATACAGCAACCGATTAAAG
>NZ_PISD01000003.1 GCF_002835735.1 Cytobacillus horneckiae
TTTTTATACTTTCTTATCTTTGAACAAATCCAATAGGCTTCATAATCAGAACCGTAAGAAGTATTAAAAGGAGTATTTGTCCCGTTTTTTGTAGGGTGCCATTCTGTTATAAGGTTCGGAGAATGATCTTTAACTGTAAACAAAATAAATTCACCTTTTTCTAAAAAATAATCAACTGATATTAGATTAGCACCTTCTTATATTCTCGTCTCCTGTTTTATATATGTTTTCAAAAAGGAACTCTTACTCCTATTTGACTTAGTTTTTTGCTATATACTAATCTTACTATTCTATGAATTTCATCTTTGGGTTTACCATTTATAACATTTACCATTTCTTACTTGTCTAGCTTTTTACCTTTTTATTCTTAAAAACAGCAAAAAAAGACAGAATGAAATCTCACTCTGTCTCGGCATATGTTACCTCACTTACATTCCAAACTAATTTATCAAACGGTGCCAATCGTGTTAGTGCTTTTCCTTGGATTGAATCAAGCGGGACCAAACCAAATTCCCGACTATCCATACTGTTTTGACGATTATCCCCTAAAACAAAAATATATCCTTCTGGAATAATAGATTCATTTCCTTTATCTCCAAATACAAAGTCGCTAGTAAATGGTTCTCTAAACTGGCTTTTTATTTTTTCTAAAAAAGGTTCATCCATCGCTTGTTCATTTATATAAAGCTGATCATTTTCATATCGAATAGTATCCCCCGGCAATCCAATCACTCGTTTAACAAAATCCCGTCCATCTTGACTTTTAAAAACAATCACATCAAACCTTTCTGGATTATGTAAATAGTAAGGTACTCTACTAACAATCAAACGATCTTCATCTGCTAATGTTGGATTCATAGAAGCTCCGTTCACTTCGCAAACATATCCGAATAAAAGGCGAAAAATAAACATGATACAGAGAAAGAACAAAACCCATTTAATTAAACTAATAGTTTCTTGAAAGATCAATTTAGTCATTTAGCACCCCTCCCTTATCCAACTAATCCATCGATTTCAGATTCAAGTTCAGCAATCCTCATGAAATCTTCTTCAGATAATTCCGATTTAGAGAGGATTCTCCGTTTTTCCCCTTCCAAATACTCTTTTTTCTGTTCGCGGGAGAAGGATTGTCGCTGTTGTTCTTGTGCTTCAAATTTCTGGCGAGATTGTTCTTGATAAAGACGGTTTTGCTCTTGTTGTTTCTGTTGCTGCTCTATATAGATTTCATGTTCTTGACGAAGAGCGTCTGCTTCTGTTTCCGCTTTTTGGCGCATAGCTTCTTTGTATTGTTCTTGTTCCAATCGCTGTTCTTCCACTTTTTCTGCCTCTCTTCTCCTTCTTTCCTCCATTTCTTGTTTTAGTCTCTGTTCCTCTTGTCTTAACCGTTTTTCAGCTTCTTGACGTTCTTTATTTTCTTTCTGCTGTTGACGATATTCTATTTCCCTTTGTTCGCGGGTCTTATTTGGTTCTCGGACAGCTTGTTCGACAATTTTCTTTTCATCCTTCACATCTGGATTGGAAGGACTGCTATTTACATCCGACTTCAAATTCTTTTTCTCCGCTTTTAACTTCGTTAATTCCTGCTGTAAAGCTTGGCGAGTTTGTAGATTTTGTTGCATTAAATGGTGAGGCTTACTTCCAGAAATACGAGGACGATTATAAGATTCATAAGCCGCTTCTAAATTTTTTAGTTGAGCTTCTATTTCCTTTTGACGTGCTTCGTATTGAATTACCTGTTTCTTTTTTGCATAATCATTTTTTAGAATACGCAACTCTTTTTTAGCCATCAAAACTTCTTCTTTTTTAGCAGATAGAATTTGTCGCTCACGATCTTTTAAATCCTGTAATTGTTGAGCTTGCTTTCTTTTCAGCATTTCTCTCTTTTCGGGGGAAGCCTGAGCTAATTCCTTTTTATGTTTTTCAAGCATGGCCGCTTTTGAAGTTTTAAAATTTGCCTTAGTAAGTTGATATTCAGCCTTCGCATTTTCCTTTATATCCCGGAACTTAGCTGCTTTATTATTAATATCATGAGTAAGTTCAGCAGTCCTTACCTGTCGATTCCGTTTAGCGATACTTTGTTCAATAGCTGCTAATTTCTGCTTTTTATAAGAAGAACTAATAAAGCGTTGACTTTCAATTTGCGCTTTTCCCAATTCTAATTGAGATAACATCTTTTCTTGTTTAGCAATAGACAATTTTTCATCGTAAGATATCTGCTCTCTTAATCCTTGTTGAACCGCCATTTTTTGATTTAATTTCACTTTTAATACATTTTGAGTAGCCTGAGCCTTCTCTTTTTCAGAAGCAAGAGGATTCGCATGAACTTCCTCCCATTTTGATAAAGCTCTATTTCTCTTTTCACTCAATTGGCTAATCTTCTCATTGGTTTGAACAAAACTTGTATGTTTATCCACTTTCAAACCAGCTGTATGTTGTTGAATAGTCGCAGTCTTTTCCTTAGACTTTAGCTCAGCCATTTGTCTTTTTCTGGTTTTATCAGACACAAAGCTATTTAATCCTTTTTTACTGGCTAAAGCCTGTGATTCTCTCCTTAAATCATTTGCTTTTTGCTGATAATTCTTTTCTTTAACTCTTGCCTTTTGCGCCTCTCTATCTGAAGCAACAATCCTCTCTTTGTTTTCAAACTCTTCTTGAACCTTTTCTAAGGAACGATTAGCTGCTCGTTTTTTTGATTCTTCCAATGATGATTTCAATTTTTGCTCTTTGATTATTACAGCACGCTGACCTTCCTGTTTTTTATAATTTGTCATCGAGGTTTGTAATTCTTTTTTCGCCCAAGCTTTTTTGTCATTAGCTGATAAATTTTGTAAAGCAGGATCTGTCTTTAATTTATGTTTAATTTCCCTAATCTTTTGGTTCTTAAATTCCTCTTTACGAGTATCCTCTTTAGTCTTATTAAAATTACCTAAATCCTTCTTAACTGCTTGGTTCACTAAATGTTCTTTTTCAAATTTCGTTAAATCTTTGGTCCTTGGGTCTTGATTTATCTTTTTTGTATGTTGTTCACGAAGTTCTTTTGCTTTATCTTTTCTAGAGATATTCCCATTAACATTTTCTGCTCGATTACGGACCGAACGTTTTTCTTTTGAAACAAGATTTCTATCACGTTTATTATCATATCTTTTTCCAATCATCGAAGATTGACTGGTATAACGTGCGGAAGTTGAAGAATTAGAAGTGGTAGCATTTTTCTTGGTTTGCTGTTTTTTAAAGTCCTTTTCTCTTTGAACCCTAACCTTTTCCTCTGCCCTCTTCTTACGTTTTAATTCTTCTTGCTTTCTCTTTTCCAGCTGTCTCTTTCTATCTTGCTCTAATTTCCTCCTACGCTTTTCATCCTGTCTTCGCCTTTTATCGGCTTCACGTTGCCTTCTTCTTTGTTCATCAGCTTGTCTATTTCGGTTGGTTGTTCCCCAAGTATTATTTCTTTTTTGACCAAAAGTACCTCTACGGTTAGAGCTAAATCCCCCACCCCCAAAACCACGTTTTCCTCCCATTAATGGCATAAGGATTCCTCTCTTTCATAAAATCATAAAAATATATAGATAAAAGAATAATATCACACAATAAACATAAAATTTTTTTTAAATGCTATGTATTTGATATACAAGGGAAAGAAAACGAAGGGAAAGGGGTGAATAGTGGAGTTATATCGATTTTGTGGATAATGTGTATAACTTCCTCCGGCCGAAAGAATCATAGAGATTATCGACCAAATAAATTGCGATCCAGTCCTCCCCCTTTTCCCTTCGTTAAGGTTTTTGGGTTTTTATCTTATAAGAAGAATAGAAAGAAAATTGTAATGAAAGTATTAATTCATTTATTGGGGTTGTTGGAGGACGTAGCCCACAGCGGGAGGCGTAGTGAGGTGAAACCGAGCGTGGGTTTTTAATAATGGAACAAAACTTTATATGATATAGAAACTATATTTGGTAATAATAATTAGTTAGATTTGAAATGGAAGTTAAATGATATTTTTATGTTCTACTTTTTAAGAGAAGATTACAAAAAGAAAAAAGAGTAAGAACAAAACAAAAAGATTGGTAGAAAGAGAATGATTAAGATTATAAGATAGAAAATGTTGGCGAGAAAAATGTCGAAATCCCTTGGGAGAGTAAGGTTTAAAAAATAGATTGATAATTAAATAGATAGGGTTCAGTACAAGGTTTTTTTGAGATACTTAGGAATCAGTACAAGGTTTTGAATAAAATAGTTAGGAACCAGTACAAGGTTTTGAGTAAATACTTAGGAATCAGTACAAGGTTTTTGCTAAAATACTTAGGAACCAGTACAAGGTTTTTATAATGACTTGATACAAAATCCTTGTGATTGAAGATGAATTAAATAAAAAAAGAGCAAACCATTTTGAAATGATTCGCTCTTTTTTCATCTTAGTCATGCTGCCTAAATTCTTCTCGGACGAATTCGGTATATGGATCAATACCGTTCCCATCTCTTCTGAACATAAGGTCAGGATGAATTTTATATCTAGTTTTACCTTTGGTATGTTGGAGCATAATAGCACCAGCTTCCATCAACACTTTGAAGTAATAATCAATCGTGCGATTATCAGTTACATTAGATAGTCGGCATAATTCTGCTTTTGAAATGTGTTTCAGTGCTTTTGGATTACGTTGTAAGGCTTCTAAAACAGATTCATCACCCCGGCAGATATTTTCATTCGGGTTTTTCACTAGATAATAAGTTTGATAGTGAAAAAAAGGAAGTACCGCGTGTATCATACCTAATGCAGCTGTTTGTTTTCTATCTGTATTTTTTCTACGTGACTTTCGTTTCTCAATCTTTTTAATTTCCTGAATAACTTCTTTTAGCTTATTCTGAAAAAGTTTAGTTGTGTATTGAGAAGGTTGATAGAGATTTCCTTTTCCAAAATACAATCCAGTTGAAATGTAATTAGCTTTTCTTGAATCGTCTGGGTCTTTAATCTTTTTGAAGAATCCCTTTTCAACAAACTTGTTCATCAATTTAGTTACATCAACACTATGTATGGACCAAATATCAGATAGATGTTTATTCGTTATACGATGGATTTCACCGTTTTCATCAACCATTCGTAAAGGGTTGTCTCCATATTGAACATATGGCATGAGTTCCATTAGATATCGTCGTTGATGAATGGTTAAGTCCTTTAATGCTTTATTTGGTTCTAGAACAAATTGAATATAATCCCCGCGTTGATCTAGTTCTCTTTCTTCTTCTCTTTTTAACTTTTCTTGATATGCATCGATAGAATTTCGATGGACAATTACATGATCCCCTGTGAATTCGTGGATTTTCCGTCCAGACACATCAAAGACAAAGTAGAGCTGTTCTTGTTTTTTGTCTTCACTCATACATCGTTTTCCTTCCCTTTCCCCTATTGGAAAGAAAAAGACAGAAAAAAAGCGTGGTTTGTTCTTCACAAGTTATTAAAACACATGATATAATGATTCATAGATTAATAACTTATGAACAAAAACCTTCTGTCTTTAGGATTTCTTTATTTAACTAGTTTTAGCGGGCTAATAAATAAAGAAATGTGGTTCCAGAGGGTTTTTTTTTATTGATTTTTTGCGTTTCTCTCTATTTAAATCTCATTATACTATTTATTTCGACAAACGGTTAAGAAAAATATAAAAAGTATAAACTTCTCGCTTATAATAATAAAATATAAAGGTTTAAAATGCAATTTCTATTTTGGAAGATTGATATTAAATTTTACAAACAAACAAAAGACCTCTCCTAGCCAGTAGGAAAGGTCTTTTTTTCTTAACGAGGGGAAACGGTAAAAGATACAGAAGAAGAAACACCATCGATATAACGAGGTGCTACCTCTAGCGTATAGATACCAGTTGCGAGTATTCGAGTGCTGAAGTTATAAGTGTAAACTCCATTTTTGATAAGGTAATAGTTTTTACGAACCTCTTTTCCTTGCTCGTTTCGAAGAATTACAGTGATATAACCATTATAAGGATTGCCATTTTCATCTAAAACTGTAGTTGAGGCTTTTAAATTTTCACCAGATGTCACTTGATTACTGTCTTGAAAGATTGTGATTTCAGGTTGAGACTCTCCAATTTCAAAAGAACCTATTTGTTGAGCTTCATAGCTTTCGTGACTAAGAGTAGCTTCAACTACATAATTAGTAGCAGTAAAACGTAATTGGCTGAGATCTAGTGAAAAATGATATTCTCCGTTAGTATTTGTTTTTACAGAGTAAAGATAGAATTTTTCTCCCCCACGAATATTCAAACGAACATCTGCATTCGCTAGAGGGTTTCCATTTTCATCTGTTGCTACTCCGTTTATTTCTAGTAAATCCCCTACTTGATAGCTTTCTTGACTAAATTCTAAGGTAAAAGTGGAAGGTTCCTTTACTTCCACTTCATCTTCATTTGGTTTGGTGGCTGCTTCTTCCTTATTTTCGGAAGGTGTCTCAACGGTTTGGTTTGGCAATGATGGAATTTTAACTAATCCATATCCATATTCAGTATCTCGGCCAACGATTCCTAAATCCTCTGTATTTTGTTGGAGTAGGGAGCGAATTTCTACGTTACTTAATTCTGGATAGGCTTCCTTGTAAAGAGCAAGTAATCCTGCTACAAATGGAGCTGCTTGGGATGTACCACTTGCTTTCGCAAATTGATTGTTAAGGAAAGTGGAATAGATATTAACTCCCGGAGCAACTACTTCAACTTTTGAACCAGTCGCTGAGTTGGACCAACGGATTTTAGAATCATTTACTGCCCCTACAGCAATGACAGAATCATATTTTGCTGGGTATAGAACATTATCCCCAGTTGCCTCTACATTCCCATAATTACCTGCAGAAGCTACAATCAAAATGCCTTTACTGTAAGCTTCGTCTAGGATTTCTTTCATTTCTTCATTTTCATTATTTAAGCCAATACTCATGTTGATAATATCCATATCGTGATCAATCGCCCAACGGATACCCTCGATAACATCTGCATTAAAAGCTTCGGAATTTTGATTCATGACTTTTACAGCATATAATTCAGCAGCAGGAGCAATTCCAGTAATACCGGTGTTATTATCCTTACCTCCGATGATTCCGGCTACATGAGTTCCATGACCGTGATCATCTTGGTATGATGTTGTGTAATCAACTGTAGAAACTCCACCAGCAATCGTTAAATCAGAATGTGAAGCAATACCAGTATCTAGTACCGCGATTTTCACTCCTTTTCCTGTATATCCTTTAGCTACTAATGAATCAATGCCTACAAGGTCATATCCCGGTTGTGAGAGGTTTCCTTGTGCGACATATGTCTGGATTTGCTTATCTACTGTTTCGCTTGCAAATGCGTTGTATGGAAGGCTAGTAATTACCATTCCGCTTAATACTAAACTTGTTACGATTTTTTTGATTTTCATTTTGTTTTTTTCTCCTTGGTTTATTTTTTTATAAATTTTTGATATAAAAAAACCACACTCGATATGAAAGTGCGGTTTTCGCTTATTTTTCAACTGTAATGTTATTGATTTCTTCTAGAGTTAAATCAGCAAAAGACATATCGAATCTTTCACTCTCTTTCGGCAACTTAATCATGACGTAACCATCTAAGGCCACAATTTCTAAATCTTCCATCTGAGATTCATAAAGTGAGTTTAATTGTTTGATAAGAGCTGTTTTTTCTAATGAACTTAAAGAACGCATATTTGTGTTTCCTTCTTTCTATTATTTTTTAAGATAATGGATATGGAGCGGTACCTAAATATTTACGATATTCATCAATTGATCGAGCATGTTGTTCTGGGATTAATGGAATTGAACCGAATGGTTTCTGTTCATTTGAAAACAATATAAGCAGACCAAGTGGATTGTCATTTCCCTCTAGATATATCACTTGTTCTTTAGAATAAAAGAGTTGTATTTTCTTAATCGCTTTAAAGTAATAGCGGTACTTATCTGCTTTTTTCTCTGTGTTGCCTTTTTGACTTCTTATAGGAAGAACAAAAGGGATAGGTTTTCTTTTTTCTTTTAACGAAGGAATAAGCGGGATTAGAACATTTGCTATGAAATAAAGGAATCGTTCTCTATTAAGCGTTTGGACAGAAGTCCGTAAAAGTTCAATTCTAATTTCATCCATCATATGTTGAAAAGGTTGTTCCATTCGATACAGACTTGCAACTTGATGGGCCAATTCTATATCCTCGATTTTCTTAATGATATCTCGGTTAAATGCTTCTTCATTTTTAGGTAGGCTCCAATCAGTTAATGGAGAATGAGTAGGTTCCAAGATAACTGTTTGTGTAGTGTTTTTCTTTTCTCCCCCCTTTCCAGTAGTAAAGTCTAAAATGTCATTGTAAATAGTAAATGTGACGAGTGATTTATGTTCAGCCACCTCTTCTTTTGTTAAAAAGGAGCGCGGTTGTTTCAATAATTGATAGTTCATTTGGATTCTCCTTTATTAAATGTAATTAGAAAGCTGTGTCGATCTTTATTAAAATGCTTATTTTCAACCAGAATAGCTTCTTCTTCGCGTTGGATAAATGGACGTATATATTCAGATATATAAGTCTCCCAACCTCCAATTCGGCTCGGTACCACATAAACGCTATAATCCGATGGTTTAAGGTGTACGTGATAAAGAGAACTTGCAGCTTCGAGAATAAATTGCTCAATGTAATTTCGTTCTTCTTCAAGAGGGATAAATGTCGAGAAAATCCCCTCTGCTTCTTGTAAAGTTCTTCTTTTATAAGGTTTATACCGTTCTGGTTCGGATTCCTCGTATTTATTAAGCTCTTTTAGTTTGCGAGCAAGGTGTTCCATCCGTGAACGATCAATGCTCTTTTTCACTTTAAAAATCGATTGTTTCAATGGAACAATAATAGATACCTTTGGTTGTCTTGTTGCTGATGTGAAATAAGTAAAGTGATGAAGAGTATCTCCGAGTAATTCTCTATTCTCTTCGTTCTTAATTTTTAATTCCATGTGTATGTCTCCTTTGACTTTATGTTAGTAAAAATAGAAAAAACCGCGAATCTCCTTTTATTGAAGGAAACCCACGGTTTTCGTTTCTTTTTCCTATTCTTTTTTTGGCTTCATTTATACGTTAATTTATGCTCGATCTATTTTTTGAGAAGAATTCTGTTCTCTCATAAATGAAACGATTTCGTCCAGCTGTGTAATTTGCTGATTGTCTAAGAAGGTATTTACTCGCTTTCTATCCCCTCTCATTTTCTTTTCCCCTTTCTAATCTTTTAAATATCATACACACGTTTGGTAGATATTCGAATAGTTGGATGGAAACATATTAAAAAAAAGAAAGTAAAAAACGACAGAACTGTATAAGTCCTATCGTTCTTATTTTCGAGGTTGAGCTTGAGATAATAAATCGTTCCAATTAGACGGGAAACCGATATGGACAAAATCAATATCCTGTTCATATTCGGAGATAAGAGCTTCTAAATCAATATGAAATCTCTGCCCTTCGTTTTTAGAAAGCAGTCTTAGAGTAATATAAATACCTGCAAATATATACCCTCTATCAAAAAGTTTTTGCTCTTCTTTAAATAACTTAGGGGGAAAGGTCAGTCGTTTATTATATAGTCTGGCATAATGAGCGCAAACGTTACGAACGTTCGATAAAGTCTGTAGCCAACTTTCTAAATAGAAATACGGGACTTTATAGTAATGCTTGGCGATAAATTTCTTTACGTCTTCATTTAAATTTCGATAGAACTTTGATAAAAAACCAAACGATGTCACTTCTATTGCAGCCCATATAGGCAATTCACCAGAGTACTTACGAAAATGATGTTCAACAAACAGTTCCCCTTTTCGGCTTTTCTGAATGAGCTTGTCTAATTCTTCTAACGATTCTCGGTGGAACTTTTCATTAATGAAATTCTCTTTATCTTTGTAACCGAGTGGGCCGAATTTGTGAGCTACTTCATATGAAATATGAGTGCGGAAAGCTATTTCAATGGTTTCTAATGCACCTAACAATAACAATCTTAACTTACGGTCAAATTCATATAATGATAGCAATCTGTCAAAGGAAGTTCCTTCAATAAAGTCATCTTTGGATATGGGATCTTTTAAAGTGAGAGCGTATGCGGATAGTCGGTAATAATTAATTCGTTTGAGTGTGTTTTCTGCGAGGTCTGGGTTATCGATATCTAATTTTCTTTTTCGATAGATCTCAATTTGTTCTGAATATGTAGTAGGTGCTTTTATCTTGGATTTATCTTCTTCGGGATTCAACGATATCATTCCTTTAGATAAAAAAAATGACCCACATTGGTCCGCTTTCAATGAAGAGGCGTTGTGGGTTCTGTTAACTTTAAGGTAACATTACATATTCGGAATGTCAAGAATAAGGGAAATACTTGTTAATCAAAAAATAAATCAAATAATGATTCTTCAAATTCCTTATCACTCATTTTAGGGGTAGTTGTATAAGGGTTTGTACTATTGCTCTTGATTGCCTTTTTAATTATGTTCTTTTCCCTTTTAATATCACTTTGTTTATTTTGCAACACTTCGTACTTTCTGTAATTTAACCAAGGATAACGAACAAAATGTTCCTGTTTTTTGTTTGAATTATGTTTAGTTGGCTTCTTCTTATTATCCGATTTATCAATTTGTATAACTTTTAAAGGAATTTCCGGTTTCAAATACTTTGCAATATACGAATTAATATTTGTAGTTTGAATTGATTTAAGGTGTCCGTCACTAAAAATACGGATGAATTGAAAGGTTCTATCCTTACTTCCATATTCTTCGATGATATATAATTCGTTTTCGTTTGTACTTTTACTGAATTTAAAAGGTAATAATGGTAAGGTTTGTTTTAGATAATCCTTGCTATCCACTTCTAATTCCAAATTGACAGTATCTTTTCGAGGATTAAACTCATTTAACCTTGTAAGGCGCTTTAGTCCAGACTTTAAAGAAATCCTTCCGTAAAACGTAAGTATGATTATTTGGTTAAGTCCAATCTTCTCATAGATAAAAACAATTTCTTCATCAATTAACCCAATCTTACTTTTATGATTGAAATACTCTATTCTATTTAATTGGTGAAGTTGGTGCAGTAGTTCTGAAATTTGGCTCTTACTTTGATTGGGACCTACTCTTTCGTTCCACCGTTCAAAAGCATGTTCAGTGACCGTTATTGAAAGTGATGCTCCAAAAAGATATTGAATAGCTGGTTTATTTATCGCCTTTTCATCTGCTCTCATCGATATAGTTTGTATCATTTCATAAGATAATTTTATCGAGTTAACAGGAAATTCCTTTACGAAAAGATTTTCATTATGTATGAGTAATTCCTCGAAAGTTACTGAATTTGCTAAAGAGTTCATTTTTCTTTGTTCCTCTTTCCCTTTTGTTAGTCCCTGTTTCTTTTTTGTTTTTTTCCTCAAAGCCTTCTTTCGTTCTTTTTTCTCCATCTTTTGTTGTTCTTGTAACGATTTCAACTCTTCAGCTGCTTTTACTTTTGTGCGTGAGGGTTGAGGGAATATTTGTTTGGACAAAATATCTGGTTCAATCGATAGATATACGTAGCGATTCTCAATGTTTTCTAAATCATTTAAAAGTGGTTTAAGGGAAATTCGTCCATAGAACGTATCAATAACGGCTACCTTATTCTGTTTATGTTGTATGTAAAAACGAAAAACAATGTCGTTATCAATGACACCGAAGTTTTTCTGGTAATGGATTTCTTTAGATTTATGTAAATCAGTAAGTAATGAGTTCAATTGTTCCTTTTTAGCGGAGGGTCCAATTCTTTGATTCCACTGTTCCTCTGCGAAATCAGTCAGTATAACCTTTTCAATATTACTAAGGATTTCTTCGTTTATATTTTTTATCGTCCCTTTGATTTCATGAGACATACCCTCCGCTCCTTTCGTTCTTTAATTAATGGACTGAATATTTAAATTATAATATATTAAGGTTTAATACACAAAGTGAAAATAAACATAAAATGTCTTTAAAATCTTATATTTTTAACTTTTTCATTGCAACAGACCATTCGCGGTGGTATATTATTTAAAAATAACGTATAAATGACGTAGAAAAAGAAAGAGGAAAGGGAAAATGAAAACTTACAATTACAACTATCCAGTCGCTCTAAAAGAAGGCTGGCAAACATATCAAGAACAAACGTATTGTACGAATGAATCTCATGCGATTATCAATCTATTAAATGCCGGATTACAACATATTGAAATAGAACCTATTCTATTTAATCCTAAAGAAACCGTGAGTTTCACTATGAAGTTACCTGAGCCTTTATTGAAGCGGATTGACGAATCGAAAGAAAAGTTAGGGGTCAAAACACGAAGCAAAGCTATTTTTCTATTAATCGGAAAAGGGTTAGCCAAACATCAACAAGATCAGAACGAAGGAAAGGAATGACCGGGATGTTTTTTAAAAAGAAAAATCCATCTACAACTAAGCAAACTGAAGTACCAGCATGGGAAAAAATAGGTTTGTCGAAAGAACAATATGATGAAGCTCTTACTGTGATTTATGGACCGAAAGATGGGGACTTCACTTCATTTTTAAACAGACCTACTTCTTCATCAGCTGTTCAAATGAAACAAGAATCTGTTTCAGTAGCAAAACCAAACGTAGATCCACTTCCTCATGAGGCCCATTATGTTTCGCACAAAACAGAAGTTGAAAAAACACCGAAGGTTGTTTTTACTCCTTCCACTTCCCCTTCTACAGTAAACGGAGGTGAATTAGAAAAATACTTAAAAGCATTAGAGCGTATGGTGGGTCTGAAGCCAGTAAAAGAAATGATTCATGAAATTGTGGACGATGTAAAAATGAGAAAAACCAGAGAAGCATTAGGACAAACAATGCCTGCTCCTTCTTTGAATATGACGTTTACTGGTAATCCCGGAACAGGAAAAACTACTGTCGCTCAATTGGTCGGAAAGATTATGAAAGCAGCTGGTGTCCTTGAAAAAGGTCATTTCGTTTCTGTAACTAGAGCGGATTTGGTCGTGGATTATATCGGAGGTACAGCGAAGAAAACAAAAGAGGTTCTTCAAAAAGCGTTAGGTGGGATATTGTTTATCGATGAAGCCTACTCCCTTGCTCGTGGCGGTGAACAGGATTTCGGCAAAGAAGCGATTGATATGATCGTAGAATTTATGGAAAGTCATAATGGGAAAATGATCGTCATCATGGCTGGATATACGGAAGAGATGAAAGGGTTAACGAAAGTGAATCCCGGTATTGAATCCCGCTTCCAAAATATTATCGAATTTCCTGATTACACTGCAGAAGAAATGGTTCTACTTGCTCGTGTTACAGCTCGAAAATATCAAGTGAAATGGAATACCGAGACTGAAAAAGTAATGCTTGAAGTTTTTAACCGTAAACAGATTAAAGGACGTAGTGATTCTGGAAATGGTCGATTAGTCCGAAATGAGTTAGAAGCAGCTATCCGTAGACAATCCAAGAGATTAGCAAAGAAACCGAATAAGACAAAAGAGGATGTGTTCTATTTACTCCCTTCTGACTTTGCCATCGAAAAGGAAAAAACTTTCAATTTAGAAAAAGAGCTAGAACAAATTGTTGGAAACGAAGAATTAAAAAGTCACATCAGTAGTTTAGCTGCAACCGTAAAAATACAAAAAATGAGAAAAGAAAAAGGTCTCCCAACATCGGAACAATCGCTTCACATGGTTTTCAAAGGGAATCCCGGAACAGGAAAAACCACAATTGCTCGGATTCTTGGAAAACTGTTTAAAGAATTAGGAATTGTGAAGAAAGGTCATATGGTCGAAGTTTCTCGCAGTGATTTAGTGGCTGGTCATGTAGGACAAACCGCTCCGAAAACGAAGGAAAAGATTCAAGAAGCTTTAGGGGGAATCCTTTTTATTGATGAAGCCTATTCTCTTTCAAAAGGTGGACCTCAAGATTTCGGCAAAGAAGCGATTGATGAACTAGTTAAAATGATGGAGGACAATAAAGATGAATTAATTGTCATTCTAGCTGGATATAATCGTGAAATGGACGAGTTTATGAAAGTAAATAGTGGTTTAGCCTCCCGCTTCCCTATCACAATGGAATTTAATGATTACAATGAAGAGGAATTAAAGCAATTATTCGTGATGATGGCGAAAAAGGATTCTTACCATTTGACCGAGGATGCAATGTTTGCGATTACAGCTATATGTAAAGTGGCGGTTAAACATAAAAGACCGGAAGATGGTAATGGCCGAATGGTTCGTAATATTTTGGAGCAAGCGAAACGCTATCAAGCAGAGCGTCTCATGAGATTAGATCGTGAACCATCTGTTGAAGAACTGCAGGAATTGAACATTACCGATTTTAAAGTTATTGGGGAACAGCTATTGCAAAAATTAAGGTAACCAACACTCTCCCTCGCTAGAGGGTAGGGTGTTTTTTTTATTTTTCCCCTATTTTCCTTACTTTTGATTATAAGTAAGGATATAGATACGCCTTACTTATAACCATAAGTGAGGATACGGTAAAACAAGAAGAAATGTTGTTATACCAAGGGTTTCACATTACTCACAATAATAAGTAGGGATTTTAAAGTAAATATAGGAGAAACCAGTCCTATCAAGGGTTTAAGCCTTGCTTATGATGAAAAGTAACGAAAGGAAAAAGTAGAAGGAAATAAAGATAAAAATCATAAGATGTTAAACAAAAATACTATCTTCACTCATGATTAACGAAGGTTTTCTTTCATCCTTACTTTTGATTGTAAGTAAAGATGGAGAAGATTTGCCAAAAAGCCTGATAAATCAAGGTTCTATTTTACTTATGATTAAAAGTAGGGATGAATAAAATAAGAATAAAAGGAATGGGAGAATCCTTTATTATCAAGGGATTTCCACTTACTTTTATACATAAGTAAGGATTTTATATGATTGATATCTTTTCCTACTTCTAATGAACATATGTTCTCCCCCTCCCAACAAAAAAACATAAAAGAAAGTCAAAAAAATAAAAAAAGAAAACCTCACCCCCAACAAGTGTTCCCCCCTCCCTCACTGGAAATAGAAAAAAGTAGTCCAAAGAGAAAGAAAGAAATAGTATTAGAAAGCTCCAGAAGGGGTCAGAATCGCTATTTTAGAGGAATTGGTATATTTCCCTTCATATAAGTGGTCCCGCTTCTTAGAAAGTAAATGAATATGGATAACAGCAGCCTTTTATTAGTCTTATATTTTAACCTCTTTAAAGGGCTTATAAAGGGTTCTCACCTCTTTTAAGGGTAAATGTCCTAATTAAAAAGGAAAAGGGAGAGAAAGGCTAGGAAATGCTTCATACAGGCTTCTTTTCCCCTTGGGATTGCTGGGATCTATGGGTGAGTGTATTTATAAAGAAAAAAGATAAAAAAGGAAAAGGAAGAGAAAGGTTAAGGATGCGGAACATGGATAGCACCTTTTGGACTTTTGCTAGGTATGGAGTGAGTGCTATGCCCTCTCTTCGGAATGAATAAAAGTATGCATAAACGGAGCGGGATATGATGATATGTATGGTTGAGAAAATCACAAGGATTTAAGAAAATATATGGAGCTAGAATTATGGGCGGGAGGAACGGAGTGACGAGCGCACTCCCATTAAAAAGTGGTTATACCAAAGGAAAATAAAGGTGTAAAAAATAGAAAAATAGATGGTTTGTAATGATAATAGTGGGTGTTCTTTTCAGCGGGATTTACCTGCTCAAAACCTTGCTATCACTCATATATAGGTTTGCTTACTAGGAAGCAAGGTGAAGTAAGCAAACCTATTTTAGTTTTGGCTTTGCTTAGTTGTCTTATATAGACTTGAATAAATATATTGTTCGAACAATAATTTTCGAAGGATTTAGGAGAAATTGAGAGTCATATACTTTAATGGATTTTTAGTTATTGTTATGTATTTTTATTCAACGAGATAATGCTGATAGGGAAACCCCGATTATGGGGCGTCTCCCTATCTATATCTAAGTTATTGAAACTATGGAGCGAAGTTTTGTACTACATCTCTTATTATCATTAGACCACCAATAAGGACGATTATAAGCAGAGCAACTAAAGGCAGAGCTACCTTTTTATTGGTTCGACTTTTAAAAATCAAAAACAATATAGCTGCAAGGATAATAAAGTAAATAATTGAATACATATTTTCCTCCTTTAAAACCGTATATATTTTCAAAATAGACTTTCTACCAAATTATAACACTCATTTCCTAGCTGTTGTATCAATAGGGTACAAAACCAAAAAAGACCACTTATTTAAAAGTGATCCATTTTGAAAACTTTATAATTTTTCCCCGCAATAACTACAAAAACGACTATCAGTAGGGATTTTTTCCCCGCAATATCTACAAAAAAACTTCTGCTTTTTATCTTCTGTCGTCTTATCATCGGGGGATTCCTTTATCGCTTCTTTTAATTCCTTATCTTCTTCGATTTCTACTGTTTCAGGATTTACTTCTTCAATAGTTACTGCAACCTCTTCTGGTGGTTCTGGAGCTATATAATAAGACGGATGGTACTCACACACGTCACAAGCTTCACTATCAAAGCAAAACGTCTCAATATGTTCTCTCGCATTATTAGGAGCGCCCACTACGTTACCTTTTTTTCCATCTTTATTTGTTGGATTAGTAGGACTACTGCAAAAATATGTACCGTACCAAGAACACCAACTATAAGGACATTTAGCCATTTTATCTTCCCCAATCCAATATCATTATTTAGTAGTTTAGTCCTTATCTTGTATCCAATCAATACCAAAATAGCCGAAAAAAAGACCGCTCTCTTTGTAAGAACGGTCTATTCTTTATCTAAGAAATCGAGTAAATCACTTGCACTTATAGCTTTTTGATCAATACCATAGAAATTATGATTACTTTTTTCCCATTCATCAAATGGCATGAGTAATACCTTTTGATAAATAAGGTTTTCTAACTTATTTCGCTTTGGTACTGTGTGCAGTACATCTTGCTCCATATTTTTTTTAGTATCATAAATCAGCAATAACTTAGTCTTTTTAAAGACTTGTTCTCTAAACATTTTGCTGTAGTGATTAATTTTAGCGTATGTTAATACATCACCTTCTTTAACCATTATTGGCACGATATTATGATGAACTAATGAAAGTTTCTTTTGCTCTTCTTTAAGTTTAAGATTTTTATAGAATGATGAAATAAGGAAAGGGGTTTTCATGATATCTTTATTTACCTCAACATCCCAATCTTTCATATTATCCTTTTTAATAATTTTCATATCATATGGATACATTGAAGATCTGTTCATGAAATTGATTGCAGCATTAAGTCTTTTTAAATCCTCTTTTTCCGTTTCTAAAACACTTAGAAAATAAGTGCTAAAAAAATCCTTTGCTCTTTCTAAGCTGATAACGGAAACCTTTAAATTTGCTGGTGCATCTTTAATTAACAGTTCCCCTATTCCATCTTTTAGGTTTCGGATACGTGTTGTTCTGTTTCCAAAGTATTTTTTAGTTGTTACAGAATCATCAAGTAAGACAAAGACTGCATGATGTTTGTGATTCGGCAATTTTTCCGCTATTTCAAAGTATTTTTCAACTTTTTGCTTAATGGTAGTTTGTTTTGCTTCCCCTACCACATCCGCTGTTTCAGATTTTTTCTCAAAGGATTGTTTTCCGGAGTCCACTTCTACATGAAAAAGATTCTTTTTAAATTGGAACACCCAATCAGGGAAAAGTCCTATATCTTTGAAATTAGAAGTAGCATAAGAATTTAAAGAAGTGACAAAATTGGCTTTGGCTGAGACGATTTCTTCCTTCGTTTTGTTAAAGAAACGAATATTGTCGTTTACTCCTAATTTTTCATCTTGATAAAAGCGATAAACATTTAGAGGTTTCTCGGTCGTATCATACTTACTAATAGGAAAAATTGTGTTTTGAGTAACATATTTACCGCCCAATTCCTTGTTTTCAGCAATAACGTTTAATACATCAACTAATACTTGGCGAATGCCAATCGTATGATCTCCAGTAGAGTTGTTTCGAATTTTAGCCGCTTTATTCACAAAACCTGTTTCTTTCAAGAAATCCATTCCATTTTCCGTGATTTCAACAAAATTGAATTGCATTCCATCTCGCTTACGAATATTGATATTCTTTTGTGAGACAAATTTAAGGTCGCTCATTTTTACGACTTTTTTGGACCATGATTTGTCTGTAGCCATATCTCCATAGATTTTATAAATATCAAGGAGCTGCTGTTGAGTGAATGGGCCATCTACTCCTAACAGAGCTAACGTGTAAAAATAAGGATCGGTGAAATAAAATCCTTTTCCATTTCGGTTTTGTAATACCTTGATTTCAAATTCTTGCTTCTTTAAAGTTGTCATTTTTTGTCCTCCATTTGTTTTTTTGTTTTTTTTTGCTCGAAGAATAGAAAAAGGCAACCTCTCCGTTCTGGAGAAGATGCCTTCTGGGTTTTCCTTCATAAGCATTTTGATTTTTGAAGTAAGCAAACCTTGTTGTAAAAAAATATTGTTACACCAATGTTTTAACTAACTTTCTATATATATTATAGCCTCAAATAGTCACCGTTTTAACCTTATTACATAAATTTTAACGTATAAAATACGTTATTTTTTTCAGTGTAACCCATAATGGATATCTTGTTGTTGCAAGTAACTACAAGTAGTTTTAGACTGGAGATAGTTCTTACGAATGAGAGGATAAAAAATGAGGGATAAAAAGCGAATCAGTCGAATTTTAAATGTTCTGCAGGAGATATGGGAGTACCAGCCGGACGTACGATTTAATCAATTAGTGAATAACCTTCAGTATCTTTATTCCGAGCAAAATAACGGATATGGGAAAAGACCGATGACGATAAAGGATGGCATTCAAGATGTTTCCACCCACTACCTTGATTTCTTTTATCTCGAAGATAATCAATGGGAAGAATTTTTAAAGAATTATTTAAAGGAAGTAGAGCAAGAAGGGCTGGAGCAACTAACTCCTTCTGTCATCAATGAGTTCATTCAGCTTTTTAAGGAGATTGGCATTGATGAAGATAGGTTATCCAATTCTTTATTCGGTGAAAACTTAAAAGCTTATCTATTGAAGAAAAATAAAGGTGTGCAGATCGATTTCATTCTTTCTGTTATTAGATACTCTGATCATGAAAAACGGAGAGATTTCTTTACAAAAATTATGAATGAACAAGGAGAATGAAAAATGGCAGATGAACAATTGCAAAAAAGAGGATTAAAGACAAGAAAACCGATTAGTAATTCCGTTGATATCGGGATTGTGAATGAGTTGGACCAACTTCACCAGCAAACGAAAATACCAAAATCAAAGTTGTTAGACGAAGCATTAGAGGATTTACTGGAAAAGTACCAGAAACAAGGAAAATATAAAAGAGATTAAGGGTTAATCAGTTCTGATAAGTATCGGGGAGAGATAAATGAAAAGTCTAGAAAAACAAAAGATCAAAACATTAAACAAAATCAGATTGATTGAAGTGGAGTATACACAAATCCTTCAATACACGAGTCCAGAAGGTCAAGAATCTCTTTTTTATAATTTGAATGAAGAAGAGCTGAAACAATTATATAAAGAACGGAAAAACCGTAAACTCGCTGCTTTCATTGTAGAATTATATGCAATTGTTGAACAGTTATTGTATAAGGTTTATCCGCTCTACCATGATGGTGAAGAGTACGAAAAAGAAGAAGGTCTTCGCAGAAATACGATACACGATCTTGAAATTAAATTAAGGCCGTTTCTGACATTTAACACTAACACCATTATGTTAAGTAATATCAGAAATTTTATCGTACATAGCAGGTTTTCCGTGAAGAAGGCTATGAAAGATGAAGATGCTATGAGAAATGTTCCGGTCGAAATAGAAGAGTCTGAACAGTTATTTGAACACCTAATCCACACTACGAAGCAGTATATTATGGGTATTGCCGAAAAAAGTTCATAAAAGTAGAAACACCTCTCATTTTTATCGAGAGGTGTTCTTTTATTGCTTATCCGATATTCTCCAATACCCTTTCTAATTCAGAAAAATCGGTATCATCTACGATTGTCTCGCCAATACTGTGTTTTGTTAAATATCGGACAATATTTGTATTGGTAACAGTGTATTTTGAGCAAAAGTTTTTGTTCATGAATTGGAGATAATCTTCCCTTACCTTTCGTTCTAACCGCTCATTTAAGGCTTCCTTTAGGATGGTGGTTGCTCTTCCTTTTTCTAGCTCACTTTCGGTTAAAATTTGAAGGCTGAAAGTACCCTTCGTTAAACAATAACAAATACGGCTTAAATCGTCTATAAGGTCTATATATCGCTTTTTGGTGGAATCGTCATAATGAATGATTACTATGTCAAAATGGACCGATTCTTCGTTTTTAATAATATTTTTGAAGTAACAACTACGGTCAGGGAAAATAGAAAGACATTGTTTCAAGAATTCATGTTGCTCTAATCTTTTTTGAACGCTCCAAAGCTTTCCGTTAAACCCTTTCTTGTTTTTCCAATCTATCGCAAGGAGTTCTAAGTCTTGTAGTTTAACACTTAAAGGCTCATATTGAGCCATCATTTGTCGAGTTTGTTGTTGTAGAGCTTCATATACAGGTGTTATTTCCTCCAACTCTCGCTTTAATAATACTAATTTTTTCTCTTTTTGAATCAGATTAACCAATCCGTTCATACCAACTTCTTTTACCTTTTCACGGTTAAATTCGGTACCGTCATAGTGAGGCGCAATTTCTTGTTCGAGTATTTGAATCTCTTTTTCCAAGGTTTCCTTTTTAGGTTTTACCGTTTTAAATTCTTCTACAATCGTTGGATCCATTTCTCCGAAAAATGCAGATGGAGAGGTATGAATTAATATTCCTTTTTTTACGAATAGTTCCGCTCTCATAAAATGGTCAAATAAAGTATGAAGGGATGGTTTTACTTTAAAACGAGCTGGTTGTTTCTTTTTCTCAAAGTATTGGCTCATACGTGATATAGGAAGGATGTAATTGTTACCTGCGATTCCAACTTCCCGAACCATCTTTAAGTTAATCAATTCATTGACTGCTGCTATATTGGTATTTTTAGACTTCCCATACATGGCATAAAACTGGCTTCTAATCATGTACGGAAAGTGTTGGTACATCAGTTCAAGGAATTTCTCATATTTTGTTTTTACAGTTAAATATGCGTGTGGATCAAATAAATCTAACCGAATGGAAAGAGATTCTGCTTTAAAATTATCATGATATTGTCGGATTTCTTCTAGTTTGTTCAACTCTAGCTCTCCTTTTTATACTCGATAGGTAATTATTCCGTTAAGGAAGGTATCTGCAAAAGCATGTTTCATTTGAACATCCTGTTCAGTGTAGTTTTTAGTCACACATTCGAAGGCTACATACCCTCCAGCCTTTTCCGAATAAATGGCTGCATCTGGTGTAGGTTTGAATCTCCCTCCAAACGTCTCTTGAATGTCATCGCGGAACCGTTCAAATAATGGTGATGCTTCCGCTTCTGCCCTTAACTCCCCTTCTGTTTTCCATGTGTCTTGAATATGTTTTGGTAAGCGTAAATAGGCTTGGGTTTGTTTTAAATCATGGTTGTACTTAGTTCCAGACGAATAATAGCGGTATTTCATTTGTAAATTCTCTTGGCAATACTGAATCCCCTTATTTGAAAGAACAACGATATCATTTTTAATCTCTAAAAATCCGCTATATTCCATATTCAATAATCGTTGTCCCTTTAAATCAAAATATTGTTCTAATTGATTTTTAGTAATAACACCAGTTCTCCATAAACATTTGAAGGCTTCTTGCTCTTTTGTTTTTACATGAACAATTGCTTTCGGTCTTTTCTTTTTGTACTCATAGACCGCTTTTTTCTTTGTTGCCATAGCAATTCTCCCTCTCTAGAGGTTCAAACATTTTGTATAACGGTATTTTATCATGCGAAAATGAACTTTTGTTTTTAAACCTCCTATTTTGTTTAATAAAAAACAAAAAACCTACCCTTTATGGATAGGTAATTTTGTTTTTTAAACTATTATTTCTTTTTTATATACACTTTTTTACTTACTTCTCCTTGTATTTCATTGAGATAGCTTGTCTTAGACTTTAAGAAATAATATCCCTCTACATACCGATCATAAGCGATAAATGAAAAGGTATATTCCCCTTTGCTATTGGTGAAACCTACGCGTTGCTGCTGAACATATCCATCTGTTTCACGTACGCTATCTAAATAAACTTTTACCTTGTTTACAGGATTACCAGTCTTATCTACTACCTTCATTGTAACCTTCACGATTTCTCCATGCTTAAAAGTTTCTTTGTTGACTTCCATCGTTGTAACTAGATTATCATCTACATCTTCATCTGTTGGTGTAGAAGATGCTGAGTCTTGCTCTGGTGTAGTTGGTGCTTGAGTAGATTCATTTTGTCCTGTGGTTTTCTCTACAGTTTGAGTTTCTGTACTAACTATTGCTTTATCAGTTTGAGTTTCATTTTCTTTTTCAGCTGGAATGTCAGGCTCTTGTTCAACAGGTTTTTCTACTTTGATTTCTTTAGGAAATTGAACTAATCCAAGTCCGTAAAGGTTATCCCTACCCTTAACCCCTAAATCCATTGCATTCGATTCTAAAAGTTGGCGAAGTTCATTGCTTGATGCTTTTGGATATTTTTCTTTCAGTAAAGCTAACATACCTGATACATAAGGAGCAGCTTGTGATGTTCCATCACCAGTTCCATATGTATTATTTAAATATGTACTTGTAATTCCTTTACCCGGAGCCATTACATCAAGATAAACACCTGTGGAAGAGAAATTTGCCCTTCTGTTATTGGTATCTGTGGCACCTACGGAAATAACAGAATCATATCTTGCTGGGTATGCCATCGAATTATCTGTTCCTGCGGAATTACCAGAATTACCAGCTGATGCGACAACTAAAATTCCCTGCTTATTCGCTTTGTCAATGACTTGTCTAAGTGCTTCAGAATCTGACGTTGTACCTAAACTCATATTAATAATATCGACATTTTTTCTAATGGCCCAATCAATACCCTCAATAATATCGGTCAGTTTCCCTGCCCCCTTTTTATCAAGTACTTTAACAGAATAGAGGTTAGCTCCGGGTGAAACACCGCGCGTTCCGTTTCCATCGTCTTTAGAAGCGATAACACCCGCTACGTGAGTTCCGTGTCCATTATCATCTGTATATGATGAAGTATAATCAACTGTGGAAACACCACCAGAAATAGTAAGATCCGAGTGAGGGGCGATTCCAGAATCTAACACCGCTATATCAATCCCCTTACCTGTTAATCCCCCTTCCCAAGCGGTACCGACAGATGTTCTTTCGTGGCTATATTGTTGAATACTTCCGAATGCTTGAAAGGTAGTGTTCGGTTCAACAGCCAAGATATCTCCATCATTTTCAAGCCTCTGAGCCTCTTTTTCTGTTAATTTTGCAGATGAGACTTGGAGTTTTTCATATTCCTCAATAGACTTACCGGAATATTTTTCGATTTCCTTTTTCATTTCTCTTTCGTCCATATTCTCTTTAAAAACAACCACATAATCACTTTCTTTTGTAGAACTTGGATTATCATTAGCATAGGCTGAAATCCCTTGTAATCCAGATAAAAATACTGATGTTGCTAAAACTGCAGATAACTTCTTACTTTTCTTCATAACTTACTCCCCCTAAAGATGAAAATATAATGTGTCTTTTTCTGTGTAATCTTATTAGATTAGTAATTTTTATATATGTATCTATATGTTTATCAGTCTATTTACCTCCTATGAACAGGTTTAAAATGGATATATCTACAAAGTATTTCATTTTTAACATGCTATACTTTAAGAATAAATCCATATTTAATAGGATTTTATGAAGTCATTATACACACAACTGATTACAACTACAAGTAGTTTATATCAGTTAGATGGGTGGTCATAATATTAGAAATGGAAGAAAATAAGGTCTGTTCATTTGAAATTACAGTACACAAATTACTATTTCTTGAACTACAAAAGCTGTCAGCTATTACTGGAAAATCTACAGACTTGCTACTCAATGAAGCGATCCTTTTGTTGTGTAAGCAATATGAAAAAAAGGAAATAAAGAAAACAAACCAAAAACCATTAGCTTCCCGCTAGTGGTTTTTTTGTCTTAGTTGCTTCAGTCGAATTCGATTCTTCAGTTATTCCCCTAAACATTTATTCGAATGGTTTTACTTAAAGAAAGTCTTGCATACTAGAAACTAACAGACACTTCGAGTTTGAAAAACTCGAAGAACGATAAAAAACACTTTGGGCGATAGCCCAAAGAACGGTCTCATATTCCCTTTGCACACTAGTAAAAAACTAACTTAATTATTTAATAACCTATCAGTATTACATTTATATAAATCAATAAAAGTGAAACCTTTTCAATCTCATAATCTTTCTTTTTTTATATTATTAAATGAAAATAAATAATAGAAAATAAATGGATAAATAAACTTAAAAATTGGGTAATAACTCTAAATTAATTGTTTTTTTCTTTTGTTTATTAAAAAAAAAGGGGTAATAAATAGAGAAATTAAAAGTAATTTACCTATTTTTTTATTTTCTTTATTTTCTTTTTTATAATAAAAAAAACAATAAATATTAGTTGATTAATTGGAGAAATGATGTAAGTAATTAAAAGGGGAAAGAAAGAAAAAAAAGAACCTTTTTTTTGTGACTGGTAGGTACAAACTGGTTTTCTTCTCATACTCCTTCTGTGAAGGAGTTAGGACATTTTGATTGAACGACATGAGCATCTCTAGTAGGAGATGCGAAAGGGAGAGAAAGCAAAGTGGACTACCATGAGAAGGAAACTAAACACTTCATCTGGTGGTTCAGCAGCAATACATGAAGTGGGGTTTTGGAATGCCTTTGCTGGTACCGACGAACCCATCTCCTTTTCCTGCGTAGCAGGAAACTCAAAGGAAGAGGCTGTCCTGTAGACAGCACTCTTTCTTTGAGGAGATGTGGTGAGTCCTAGTGCTTTTAAGGTAGCTTAGGCTACACCCACCCTAGTAGGTTTGGCAAGCTTTCCCCCGACTTGTTCGGGAAAAGGAAAGCTGATCAGCCAAACCACGTAGTAACTCAATTGGAAGGGTTTTTCCGATGACGGACTGAGCGTAAGCGAGGGAGGAAGAGAGGAAAAATCAAGACAATTAGAGTTACTTGGGTGGGGGTAGCCTAATACAATATGCTTACACCCCTTAAATGGGCGAAGCACTACTAATTATGGGATATAAGGTGGGTAACGCTGAACACAAAAATTGAACAAGCTAACTTTTTATATGCACAATACTTTTGTATATGGGTATGGTAGAAACGAAGGGAATGAACCTTGTTATTGAGAAAGGATATAAAAAGCAAGGGATATGGCTGTATGGATAGGTACAAATAATATGATTAGGAAGGTTATTTTTTAATATTAGCTTTGTACATAGGTGATAAAATAATGTGATTATACAGGGGTTTTAGAGGGATTTTATTGATGCATTTCTTTTGTTCTTTTCTTTTCCCCTTTTCTTTTTTTATTAGGTGCAGCTGTTGAAGGACTTATTGAAGGATAATTTTTGTGTGGGAGTCTGTCATTTTTTCTTTTTCTTCTTTTTCTTTTTTTACCCTTCCCCTTTTTCATTTCCCCCTCTTTTTTTGTCAAAATGCTCATGGTCATTTTTCCACTTTTCCACTTTTCCATGACAGGGGGTATGTTCAAATGTAGGTTCATCCATATTCAAAACCGGAAGGTTTTGAGTAAGGTTATTTTTCTTCTATAAGGTTAGGTTGAATGAGAAATGAGTTAACTCACCTTCATACTTAGCTGGTCTGAATAAGAGTAAACAGTCATACTTCTCCCTGTTCCTCTCTCCCCTATTTGAATTACTAATGCACTACATTTTTATTGAACCAGTGGTTTGATATTTAACCCTTTGTACCTTAATTTATGGTGGTCTAAATCTTATAAATCTACCTCCTTCTGACAAGTAAATATGAATGTAAAGTGACAATGAATAAATATTATCAATTACAATATTTTTATATTGTGAATTCAATTAAATAATCAATGCCTTTTTAACTATTTTTATCATAATGAAAACCAAAGAAGTATAATGTGATATACTATACATTTAAAATAGATTTATTTATATAAAACAATATTTTTATATAAATAAATCTGTTATAATTTACAAGGTATTTATTAATGTATATATAATTGGTATTCAATAGTTTTATAAATAAAAAAACAATATCTTAATATTGTAAATTTATTTAGTTGCTGATGTAAATTTATTTTATTTGAGGTGATATACATATGGGTAGAGGCAGGCCGAAAAAGACCAGTGGGTTTACCGCTTTAGTGGAACATCTGGAGGAAAAGAAAGGTGAGGGAAACAAAAAGAAAAAGACAGCTTCATTTACTCTTGATCCAGATATAGTTGATGAATTTGTCCTTTTAGCTGATGAATACACCAATGGAAATAAATCAGAACTATTAGAAATGGTATTAAAAACATTTTTTGAAGATGTTCAAAAGGTACGTAACAGCAAGAAGAAGTCTGTTTCATCATCAGAAACAACAGAAAACCAATAATATCAAGGGTTTTTGATAGTGTGTTAACACTTTTTATACTTTCAAAAAGTGTTAACACATAAAAATATAAATATTGATAAATAAAGAAAAGTGGACATAAAAGTGTTGACACTTTAGGTGCTTGTTAAGGTAAAATATGGACAAGGAGTGTTAACACTTTTTTATTTAGGAGGAATATAGAAAATGAGCGTACATATTAAAAGAATGAACATGGATTTAGGAAACTCGATGACCTTTGCTATGATTAATGGCAATGCCAATATTATTGAGATTCCAACTGCTGTTGTAGAGCTTTCTGAAACGAAGGCAAAGGGTTATTTCACTGATGATATTCCTAAATCAAAATTGAAAAACTCTTTAATGCTGAAAGTGGATGGAAAATATCTTTTAGTTGGTGAAGCTGCTGAAAAGTTTTTAGGAAACGATTCTCATATCGGTGTTGAACTTCATGAGAAATCAACTTCTAAACTATCAGAAATTATGTTCTTTGCCGCTCTTGCTTTACATGATGCAGAGCAAAGTATGGAACATGAAGAAAAAACCGATATTCAAATTGATTATTTCAGCACAATGCTTCCAATCTTTGAATTATTAGAAGCTGATAAGTTCTCTGATAAAACAAATGCGATGGCTGACCGTTTTAAAGGAGATTTTACTTTTGAAGTGGCTACAAATGGCTGCAGAAAAACAATTGAAGTAAAAACAGAGGTTTCTAAATGCTACACAGAAGGATTGGTTGCGAAATTTGCTTTAAAATATAACTTTGATCTTACTGAAAGTGAAACCGCAGAAAAATTTGACCGAAACTTAACCATTAATAATGACCTTGGCGGTGGAACGATTGATCAGGTTCGTTTACCAAAACGACTTGAAAATCCTAAATCACGTAATGATTTTAAAACTATTACAGAAGCTCCGTTTCTTGGGACAATTAAAGATTTATACGAACAAAAATTACGTAAGTACAACTTTAAGTCTGCAAGGGACGTTGAACACTTCATCGTTAAAAATTATGAATCTGGTAAATATATTGTAGTAGATGGAAAAACTGGTTTAGAAACAGATGTTACAGCAGTTGTTGAGAACGCTCTTCGTGAATACACAAACACTATTATGCCAATTATCTTTAGTTCTTTCTCTTCTGAGCAAGGTGAAGTGTACAAATACAATTATTTTGGTGGTGTTGCCCCCATTATTCGCAAATTCATCGAAGAATACGTAACAGCTAATTACAGTGAAGAAGTATTCAAAAAATACCATCATATTGAGCCTGACCGTACTGCTAGGTTCCTTAATTTATACGGATTAGAAATTATTAGCCGTCAAAATACATTGGTTAATAAGTAAGAGGTAATGGCATATGAAACGGAAAGCTCGAATTGGGATTGTCACCAATAAAATGAGCGAACAAGTATATAATCATCTGGAGCAAAAAGCACAAACTAATGAGTTATCTCAATACATCATCAGCTTAGTTGAAAAGGATCTCCAAAATTCCTTTCTTCAAGACCAGTTTTTTCTTGTGAAAAGTGAGTTGGAGGAAATGCACTCTACTATTAACAAGATGAAAAAGGTCTTTAGACAGAATGAAGAAGTAAATGTTCTGGCCAATGATGAAACTTTAGTTAATCTTGAAGTAGTTTCTGACGAAGAAGTAAGTAAAAGTGGCTTTGAAGAATCAGTTGAAATGGATTTTTAATATTAAGGTAGGCTCACACTATCCGGTGTGGGCTTCTCTTTTGCAAAATACAGGAGGAAATATGGATTACAAAACACATGAATTTTACACAAATAACCGCTTCCTTCATATCGTTCCCGAAGAATTACAAATGACACTTGACGAAGTAAATCGATTGTCTCTAGATGAAGTTGTTGAATTATCAGCTCATATTATCGGGCCTCATAATTGGTCTATGGGACGTAAATGGTTAGAGTTGAATGGCAGGCACTATATCATGCAGCGTATTTTTGAAAATGCCGGACTCAATAATATAACAGTTCCAGACATGGTACAGGAATTAATCGATGAAAAAGGAAAAGTATCGGACGAAGATATTTTACAGAAGCACCCACTACTGTTTGATTACATGGTCCATTATTATAAAAACGTTGAGAAATACTTTCGTGCTTATAAAATGGTTCGGAAATACGCACACTGGAAACCAAGAAGAAAACCGCTGGTGTTGATTTATTCAGAACTCGGAAAACGTTTCGAGGAATTGGTTGGAGAGTTACTAAATGAGATAAGGATACCCTACTCTAAATATAACTGTGGTATTAAAGGTTGCGAACCGGACTTCATCTTATCTCCCTCCCATTGGGCTGATGCTAAACTAAGTGAACATACTGTCTTTAACTCCGAGACTATGCAAAAATACGAACCTCATATCGAGGAATTGACCATTATCTACCTTCGCAAGACATCTCAATTGGAATATCGAAGAATGGTCTCTCCAAAAACGGAATTGGTTCATATTTCTCATTTTATGGAGGGTTTATCGAAAGAAAGACTTTCATATTATAATGAACAACTAAAAGATATCGAGACAAAAACGATTAAGTATTTAAGGTGATTATCAAGAAAATAAGCTTTCTCCCTAGTACAATCGTACATAGGTTGAAAGCTTATTTTTCGAATAACCTTTTAAAGAAACCTTTTCTTTTGGGCTTTTCCTTTTCCTCAACAGCAATCGCCAATTGTTTTTTCATTTCCTGTTGCTCTCTAATATGTTCCATTAACTTTCGATCCCGCTCATTGAGTTTTTCATCTATGTATGTTTGTTGTTTCTCCAGCTGCTCCACTAGAACTTTATTAAAGTCCAATTGCTTTTTCATTTGTTCTTTTAATTCTTCTATATCTTTTTGCATTTTCTCTTCGGTATTAACCGGCTTGAACAGTTCCCCGCCACTATCAAAATAGGTTTTCACTTGGTTAATGGAAAATCCTTGTTCGCGGTGAAGTTTCTTGATTTGCCTAATGGCTTCTAATGCTTCTTCGTCAAACAAATTATAGCCATTTTCAGCCTTTTTAAGAGGTATATAAGGTTTTAGCTCCCGCATCCAATTTCGAACGGTTGTAGAGGTCTCTCCGATAGCTTCAGCAGCCTCTTTAACTGTTAGTTTAACTTGTTCTTTCTCGCTCTCTTTATTCTCTTCTTGTTCTTTCTGAACTTCTACTTGATTATCACCTTTACTCATGTTCTTTTTTACCTCCCTTCAAACTTATGTTTATTTTCAATCCACGAAGTTTACATAATGTTTTTATTGTAGATAGTATTTTTAACTTCAGGGGATTATATTTGGGGTGATAATTAACTTAACCTATGTAATGAATAACCTAAGTCAAAACCTAAATTTAATAATCATCCCTTGATTATCACGTTTACTCATGTTTGAAATAACATCTCTTTAAACATAGGTTGATGCAAATAACCCTTATTTTTGGGTCGTTTGAAGCTGATTATCACGTTTACGTAGGTTGAGAAAAATCTACTTAATATATAAGTTAAATAAATAACATCATTTCTCCTTCTTAAAAATGAAATTATTAATATATTCCTCTATTTTAAAACATTGGCATGTTAAAATAAGGAAAAAGGGGTGGTCTTTATAATGTATGTTGCTTTGGTAGTAGGGGGAGTTTACGGAGCTATTCTCTCTTTATTTTCGTCATTTCTTTTTATGGGATTTGGTCAATCTGCAGCAGGGGGATTTACATCGCTATGGGGAGAAAATTGGCTATACTGGTCAACTTTGTTTCCGTTTATCATTGGTTTTAGCATTTTAGGATTTTATTTATATAAACGTAATAAGCAACAAACAAATAAGAAAATATGGATAATTAGTTGTCTAATTGCTTTCTTGATTACTTTATATAGCGGTACAGTAGGGGCCTTATTTGGTGAATATATGGTTCGGGGTACACTAGAATCAATAAATATTAGTGGAACACTAACATGGGGTTCAATATATTCTATTGTTTTTCTACCTATAACCACAGTTATTGCTTACGGTTTAATATATGGGTTGAAAGGGATATTGAATCGATTTGTTATAAAATCAGTAGAAGGGTAAGAATACAGATAGCTCCTATATGTCATAGGAGCTTTTTTTAGGGGTTTATTGCTTTCTGAATACCAAAAGCTCCATATACGTCTCCAAAAGTCGTATAGAGCTAATTAGAAGGTTTTCCCTCTATTTCAGTTGTCCATTCTTATCTAAATCCGCTATATTCGATAACAATCTATCACATTCATCTAAGACTAATTGAACTTTCGCATCTCTTTGTTCTTTTCTCTTTTTTGTTAATAGTTCCATGCTCGTAAATATTATGGACTCAGGAGGGTGGATCTTATTACTCTCACAATTTGAAGTCCTCATAGAATTCACCTCTACTAATGAGTTTTCTTCAAAAGATTGTTTTGCGTGTTAAAAATCATTTTTCTATCGGTATGACCTTAAACGTATACGAGTGGGGGAGGCTAATTTTTAATTGTTCTTTTGCTTGTTCCGCTTTTTCTTTAGTAGGGTAGGTTACTTCCTGCCCTAAATTATCGATAGAACAATCTTCAAATTGCATCTCGTTTCCTTTTGAATCGTAAGCAACCACTTTATATTCTGGAGCCTTTAATTCATCACCGGTCATTAAAAAGTGAAAAAAATAATCTGCTTGTCCATATTGAAGCACTTCACAAATAAAAGGTTTATCTTCCTCTACAACCGGTCTCTTTGTTAAAGAACTACCTTCTTGAATGCTTTCTGGATACATGCTGCCATTATCGTAAGTGAAATTAAGGATTTTCCCGTTTTCACCTTTTACGCTTAGTGTCATGTACTCATGTGCTTTTGCATATCCGGCGATATCAAACTTCTTCTTAAATACTTTCTCCGTTTCCTCAAACGCAAGATATTCTTCTTCCGTTCCATCATAAAGAGAATCCTTGTCATATCGAACCCACATAGCAACGAGTTGGTCATCTTCATTCTCCAGTTCGGTCACAACACCGGAATGATAGATTGGTCGTTCTTGTCCGATACAGTAAAGTGAGCTGCGGAGAATTATTTCTACTCGATCTCCTACTTCAAAATCAACTATCTGTGTGTGTCTATAACGATTTAAAAAATACATTAACATCTACCTCCTTTTTCGTATCCTTTTACTTTCATTATAGACTAATTCTGAGGAAGGAATTAATTAGGAAAGCAACTGATAAAAAAATCTTTAATCCTTTATTATCAATACTTCAAACAATGTCTAGGAAGAAATGTCCTAGAGATTGATGTTATTAAGTATTAATATTTTTCTCTTTTCTTTTGTCGTTTTTTGTCGTAAATTGGTATGTGAATCCTTCTATCTTTATTTAACTAGTATGTTTTTCAAAAACAAAGTGGACTTTTGAATGATTTTGATTGAATTAAAAATGATATTATATCCTTATATATTCTAAAAATTGTTCATAGAAAATTAAATAAAGATAAAAGGAGTATGAGTGAAGATGCGATTTGGTCTAATACTTGTCGCTTTGATAATGCGGTGGGTGACAAAATTATTGTTTGGCTTGGTCAAACTTATTGTATTTATCTTTGGTCACTTGATAAAAGCGATATTAGGGAAATATATGGACTTCTCAAATAACAGTAAAAACGAAGATTTAACGTGGAATATGAATGGGGTTGCTTATATTCTGCTGTTCAGCTCTTACTCGGTAGCAGCGGTTTTCGGATTCCTACGACTGTATTTTGGTAAAGCAGACGGACTAGGGGATTGGATATTATTTTTCTTATCTATTCCAATTCTACTAGCCTTTAAACAGTCAGCATTTATCGAAAATATGCCTTTGTTACGCAAAGAAAAAGAGAAAATTGAACAGGGAGAAAGGAAAATCGATTATCTTTCGTTCCTTTCTTTAGTTATTCCTTTTGTAACTTCTATGTTAGCGGGTTCCATAATTGCGATGAGAATACTTTATCCGTCTTATCCTACAATTGCTTTAGTTATTGTAGCGATTTTATTTTTTGGTTTATTAAGCTATCTAGCTATCAGATTGACAGGATTATCAGCAAAAGAAATTGTGGAGCAATCATTGGAAGAAGTAAACGAAGGAAAAGTTATTGAGTGGTCAGAAACCGAGAAAAAGTCTTCTTTTGACGAGTTAAGTCATATAGAGGAAAAAGAACTTCGAGAATTGGTAAGAATACAGCAAAGCAAAGAGAAAGCGGACTTGGATATTATTGATACCGCTCAAACTAAAAAACAGCCTCGATCAGCAAGAATTGCGATTCCGGAAAATTCACGATTACAACATATGCAGTTATTGGGACCGACCGGAACTGGTAAATCCGTTCTTTTGTTAAATATGATTATTCAGGATTTAACTCATCCCAAAGTAGGGTTATGTGTTGTTGAACCGTTTGCTGATTTAGCTTATAAAGCAGCTGTTATAAGTAAAAAAATAGGGAGAGCCTATTATTATATCAATCCTGACTATGAATTTACTCATAGTTTTAATCCGTTAGATGGAGATGATATTAATAATATTGCAGAAGCAAACGCAGAAGCATTTGTGGCAGGCTTGGGGAAAGAAACGCCAGTATTTTATCGAGATACCCAATCAGAGGCTTTGGTAATGGCTATTCGTTGCCTCAAGGAAGTAAAAGGAGATAATGCTACATATTTTGATATCTATGACCTCCTTCGTCCTTCTGGAGCGGGTTATCGAAAAAAAGTAATGCAACAACTTGAAGACAAGGGAAAAGAAGCTCTTCTGATTCAACTAAGGGATTATCACGATACCTTCGCTAATGAAAAAACTGAGGCAAGAGGGCAACAATACTATAAAGGATTGTTTGTTTACCTTTCTAAAATTACTCAAAATGAAAAGATGGCCAAGATCATCTGCCAAAAAAGTACTTTTTCGATTAGGGAAGCGTTTGATAAAGGTGAAGTTATTTTAGTAAGTACTGGTTTTCATGTTTTAGGGAGTCAGCTATCTTCTACGTTAGGTAGATTAATAGCTGTTCTGTTAAAAAATGAAGCTTTCTATCGAAATAAATTCGAAGAAAATGAAAGGGAAAAACTCCCGCTAATTGCTATGTATATGGATGAATTCCAAAACTATTTATTTAACGCTACGAAACAAGTATTTGAAATGGCTAGGAAAACACGATTCTCTATGTGTATCGCGCATCAAGACTTATCTCAATTAAGAGCTGAAAGTCCAGAGTTAGAAAAGGTTATTTATAATAACTCTCGCCAAAAGATTGTTTATGGCGGTATTGATTATGATGATTGTCAACTTATTGCGAAACAGGCTGGTGAAGAATATCGAGAAATTAAAGGAACAGGTGTAGATAAGTGGAATCCTTTCGATATTCGTCATAACTTTCAAGAACAAAAGCGTGAGATCATAACAGGCGCACAAATTTATAATTTACCCGCTTTCAATCCTGTTACATTTACACCGGGTAAGGTATTTTGCAAGTTTGTCATTAACAACGAACAAGAAATCTTTGACGATGGTAAAGGAGGACTTCGAAATTTCTTTATCGGTTTAGTTAAACCAATGTTCCCAAAGAGTTTCTTTAAAGAGGAAGAAGGTTTTATCCTAAATGAAGACTTAGCAAAACCTTCGTCAGATGTGAATATACATGAGAAAAAAGAAAAAGTTTCATCAACCCCCAAAAAGGATATAACTGATTTAGAATCCTATAAAAAAGAGGAAGATGAAGAAATAAAGATTGAACAATTATTAAATGAGGATATAAACTGGGAAAATTCAGAAAAGATTGCATTAAATATTTTAGAAACTAATGACAATAAGTTCGATATTCATTACAATGATATTGAAATAATACAAAATGACGTATTTGAAACCGAAATTACGGAAGAAACGAGTGATTACCTTTCGGAAGATAGTGTTCTTCCAGAAGAGTTATCTAGGGAAGTAGAAGAATTTCAATTAGATGATTCCAACTTAAATGAAATGGAAGAACTTTTACTCCAAGAATACCAACAAGAGTTAACATCAGATACAGTAGAAGAAACTAACGAAACCAATGATGACATAACAAAGAACAAAAAAGAAACAAAGGTCCAAGAGGACAAGGTAGCTCAGTCAAATAAGGAGCAAGTGGATGATTCCGATTTTCTAGAAGAATTATTTGCGGAAACATCATGATGAACGTAGGAGGTTTTAATAAAAAATGGAGATTACCAGCAAAACAACTGGAATCGAAGGTATTGAACTTCTGCCAAGAGATTTACTTATCGATTTACTAAAGAACAACTCCGAGCAACTAGATGATATTCTGCAAGGGTATTACATGTTACGTTTAAAAGATTTATTAGTATTAGAGGCTAACGATAATAAAAAAGTACTTAATCGAGATATAGCAAATCTTATAAATAAAAGTCCTTCTTATGTTTCGACACGTATTAGATCTGCAAAAGAAAACATTCCTGTTCCGGGTAAACAAGGAAGAAGAAGTTTCGAAACATATGAATTAGATGAAATTATTGGTGAAGATATTCCACTTCGCATTCAAAGTAAAATTGGAATTATTCCAACCAAGGATTTATCCGAAATGTTAAATGAAATAGCTAAAAGTTTTGATTTTTATACGAAAGAAATAGAGTGGAAAGAAGTATATAAAGACCAAGTGAAAGAAGAAAAGGATTCAAGACGTGGAAGAAAAAGATACATGCAAGTGAATCCAGATTTAGATTCCAAGGAATTTTTGGATAAGCGTTATCCATTACGTTTAATATCTAAAGAAGGCCGTTTAGAAAAAGATATGCTAGTAGGGTATTTAGAAGAAGCAGCTATTCGCTTTTTAAAGTTAGCGAATCAAGAGGATCTAACAAAGTTTACAAAGGTAAATTAACAAAGAAAGAGGTGTGCCTTATAGGTCACACCTCTTTTATACGTTTAAAATCAATTACAGTACCTGTTTTAAGGGTATTTTTAACAGAACCCGGTGAGTTGTCTTTTAAGACTTTATCCCGCCATTCGTCCATTTTAGATTGCTCGAAATAATTGTTTTCGAACATAATCTTAGCGTCCGTAATGAATTGCCATTCTAATGCATCCATATCTTTTACATAGTCAACAAATGCTTCAGGACAATCTTGATAAATCACAGATAAAACGGAAAATACCATATGCTCTTTTTCGTTCTGAGGTTCTGCATAAAAACAGACTACATATTGAAGTAAATTGAAAAAATCTGTTCGTGTCTTACATTGATTAAGTAGGGTTTTGAACTGAGATGTAAAACTTTCTGCTTTTAAAGTACTTGTCATGTTGCACACAATTCCCATATATACCACCATTACAATTAAAATAATAAAACAATATCTATTACTTGAGTCATAATTCGATTATCCTATTTTATTATAGCGGAATAATTTACTATTGTACGTGATGAAGGAATAATCGTTATGTATATCGGTGTTTTAGATAGATTTGTTTAGAGGAATTCTATGTAAAAATTTTACCATTTTTCTAGAGTCTTTGGTACTATTAAAATCATTTATTATATTTAAATAGGAGAGTGAGTTTTCATATGGAGAAAAAATTAGGAGTTATCGAAGAAAATGGAGTTATCTTTTTTAATGTTCCGATGGAAGATTCTAAAGAATACGGACGTGGTTTTTCTTTATTTCATAGATTGATTATTGAACACTATACAAAAACCAATAAGCAACTCCCCAACGAAGTAGATTTTAGGAAGGTATTATATTTTTATAAAGATATGAATACTATGGATATTCTTTCGCTACTTCAAAATCCCCAAATACACTGAAAAATGGGTATTCCCTTTTGTCTCCTTGGAAGTCCAGTTGATCAAGGCAAGATAATCTTCTTCTGTTACAGCTGCAGTCAACCGTTGATTAAATTTCCTTATTGAAACGAGCGGCAGTTGGACTTTCCTCTGTAATAAGCCCGTACCTTATGCAATCTTGATAGAGCATGTAAATGGCAATATATCGGTTAGCAAAGTCGCTTTGAAGGAGCTGCTCAAATAATCGCGATCCATTTTCCTTCTGCCCGTTTTTTGGAACTGTGGAAAGCTGTTTTCAGCTGTACCAGTGTGATCTCCGTAAAACTCATTTTTTGGAGCGGAGCCTTCGATTGAAATAACTTGTTTAATGTTTAAAGTGATAGATTTATATTCATTTGTATTCCTGCCTTTTTATTCGATTAATTTTAAATATGATACTCGGAAAATGGCGATGTTTTAGGATCGATAAAAAAGATAACAAAATGGTAACAATCTATTAGAATATAAGTTTTTAAAAGGTATCATGTTTAAAATAATACGGAGGACAATTGAAATGAAAACACAAATTTTATTAGAACATGATGCTATAAGTACCTTTATAAGTCTAAAAAATATCAAGAAGATACCAGACGGAATCCGTGGGGTATATTTTTGATATTCAGATCAGGAAGTGTTACTGTATATTGGTAAATCATCGAATATAAAGACTAGGTTAATTGCACACATAAAAGGTATTACCAATACAAAAGATTTTCACGAAGAAATAGCAAAAATACGATTTATTAAAGAAGAATGCCCTACTATGACCGAAATATTAGAAACGTATTATATAAATAAATTTCATCCTTTATACAACGAAAAGAAAGTATATATTGATAGTCAGCTAGACTTAAAAGAAGTTGCTGATATCAAACGAGAAAATATTTTTCATAGAAATAATGACCCAATTCAGTATTTATCTGAGTTGGCGAAATTAAACAATAATGGTTTTATTACTGATGATGAAGCATTTGTAAAAGACAATTTGTGGTATATCGTAATAAAACCGTGTTTTGAAAAAGTCAAAGCCTACTCGTCTATAGATTTTAAATTTCGAACAACCAATAGTATTTCAAATGAATTAAGTAAAACTGATTTTTTCTCAACTACTGTAAAAAAGATTAATGGTTCAGGCAAAAGAGTTTGGGTAATAAATTTACAGGATAAAGATATCCCCGTGAGTTTAATGAATAATCTAATCAGTGAAGCAGTATCTCGATAAATGAGTGCTGCTTTTTATATTGCATTAAAACTTTCTTACCTTTTCTTACTGGTTTCTTACCGGTTTTCTTACTGCATAAACCGTTGTTATATAAGGATTTATAAAGAAAAGTAAGAAAGTAAGAAAATTATATCATCACATACATTATAATTCGATTTTGAGTTCCGATTGTTCTAGACGAAATTTAAAAAATATATCCGCATAAGGTAGAAAATTATCTTACTTTCTTACCATATCCCTTCGCCCCTTGATACGACTGCGTTTTTTGGTAATATAGTGTTTCTTACTACCAGAATTAAATGTTACCTTTCTTACCTTCTTAATTACCAATGGTGTATAACCGTAAAAAAGAACCTATGAGGTCCAATTAATATGGACCATCATAGGTTTTAATGTTTGGCTCAACGAAGTGTTGGAAAAATTCCGGAATAGTTGAATCGGATAAATCGAACATCCAACAGTATAAGGTTTTTCCACTAATTTTCTTCGGTTTGCTATTTTTAAAGAAGGAATATGCTCGTAAATCACTTGCAATCGCATTAGTTGCAACGTAAGGTGATTTAAATCTTTGTTTTTTATGAGCGTTCCATGCCTCGTTAGGTGAGATATATAGGATATTATCGTCAATTTTATAATCAACATTCTTTTCCAATTCACCATTCTTAGCTAAGCTAGCAATCTCACTAAGGAACACAATGGCTTGATGTTGTTCCTCTACTTCTTTTTGGCTGTTCATCATTTCTTTTAAAGCGAAATACTTTAATTCATTGAAAAAACTTTCCGTGTAAAGAACTGTTCCAAATTTTTGGTCAATACATTTCATAAAAGTTTTAGTTGCAGCTAATACGATAGCGTAGTTTTTTCGAACGCGACTTGTAATCTTTTTGTAGGATTCCACGTCTTTCATTTCAGATATTAAGTTTTTATAATTTAGCACAAATGGTTCTCTCCATTCGTGAGCTGTCCGCATCATATATTGACCTAACCAATACATAATGTTCTCTTTTTCAATTAAATCATCAAAAGTATCTTCGTCATGGTGGAAGTTAAGAGCATCAATGAAAATAGTTCTGCTCTTAATAGCTGTTTCATTCGTTGCAACTTCTCCACTGAAGGTTAAAACAGCTCTAGCGGGAAACTTAATTAATTTGTCTGGATCTTTATCTCCACGTTGTAATCCTTTACGGTTAAATAAGGTTTTTAATTCCTCAGCAAACTTAAAGAAGAAATCCTTATCTTTTTTTTCTTCCCCTTGTTGTTGGGCTTCATCGTAACCATAAGGTAAATGAGAGTACCAACGTAAATGTTTACGGAATACATCAAGTCGTTGTGGGGGAGATTGTAGCACCGCTTCTACACCAGCAAACTTGTACATAAATGTAGCGAACTCGGTTTTTCCTGTGTTTCTGATACCAAATGGATAGAAGTAAGGGAATTGGCGAGAAAATTGAGTAATCGTACTTACTTGTAAAGATGCAACCATAAACCCAATACCTAACCAACCGTAATGACCATAAAGTTCATGTGTGCCAGATAGAACACTTAAAACATCATCTTTTGTTGGTATCTTCTTAATTGGCTTTTTGACAATATTATCTGTTCTATCAAACTCTAAAAGGACATTCTTTGTAGGAAAACGAAAAATATTATCCTGATCGGGATAGTATAATTCCCCATTGTAATAAGCATGTGTTGGAAAAATCCAAATGTCCTCTTGCATTTTTTTGTAGAGAGGGGTATTTCCAGCTTCATCTTCTTCATCGGCTTCTTCTGAAAGGAAATTCTGGTCATAGAGATAACCGATATATTTAACTTCCTCTACTACCTCACAGCGATTTTGAATCATAAAATCGTTTAGTTGGTTTAAATCCTCTTGGTTTCCTTTCCAGTTGAAATCTCCCTTTTGGCGACAGAAAGATTTAAAATTTCGGTTAATAGAAAGGGTTTCACCATCAAAAATAATATGTTTAGTTTCATATCCATTATCTAATTTCACATAATGTTTTTCATTGTCATCGTCATCCAAAATACGGTATAATGGAGTTAGAATAAAATTACTAATTGCTTCATGGTATTCACTACCGTCTTTAGCGGTTCTGATACTAAGAATTCTTGTTTTATCAAAATCAATAATAATCTTCAGTCTTTCTTCGACTGAATTATCTTCATTGGAATCAGACTCTTGGCGGGGGCTGGTTCCTTTTTCATTTTCTTCTGGATAAACAGCTTCCATCACTTCATCATATAACGGAATGCTCTCATCCTCACTTGCTGCGGTTTTCTTTCGATTTTCACGTCTTTTTTGGATTTCATCAATAGGTATGACTTTTTCCTCTAAAAATGGATTTTCTAATTCTTCTTGTTCGTCTGTACCAATCTGTATCTCCAGCTTAGCTAACTCTTGTTCCGCTTCTTTCTTTTCCTCTTCTGTTAAGTCAAAAGGAAATTGTTCTAGATAATCTTCGAGTTTACTCATGGGTGTTTCCTTCCTTCTGTAGCCAATATTCTAGTATTTGTGTGATTAATTTGGTTTGTGTTAATTTCTTTTTCCTTGTACCCTTTGGCGGTGGTGGAAGTTGTTCAACATAATGGTTGATATGTTGAATTATTTTTTCAAGTCTTTCATTTAATTGAATCGGTAGTTCGGTAATAAATTGGATTTTGGGTTCCTCAATCATTTGACGACTAATCTCTATCTTTCCTTGATCATAATCGGTTAAAAAAGTTTGAATGGCTTCCTCCACCACACCAATACGGTACATTCTTTTCTTTTTTTGGATAATATCCACTTTTTCTTTAAGAGAGCGTGGAATTCGATAATTGTTTAATACGGTTTGTTCCGCTTGTAGAAGCATTTTGTTTCCTCCTGTTCTATTGGATTATTGTTATTAAAATATAGCAAAATGTTTCTATACTTTTATTATACTAGATGAATAGATACGTTACAAACATAAAATTGTTTTAAATCCTTATATATTAATAAAATATAAGAAAAAAATAAAAAAATACCTAGTCAAATAACATGACTAAGTATCTCTCTTTTTTGATAAGGGATGAACGAAGGGAAAAGGCTTTGGAGTTGCTTTTCTTCTTTTTCGCTTTCTGTTAATAACAAGTCGATGGCATTTTTTCCGGTTAAATCTGTTTCTAGCGGGTTTGCACCGTAACGTAAAAGTAATTGTACGATTTCAAAAGCTCTCTTATCTTCTATATCTATCAGACTAAATTGGGAGGCAATCATTAAAATCGGTGTACCTTCTACTTTTATATTAGGATCTATTCCTTGATTTAAACGATATTCAAATTCTGCAGTATTTTTATTGATAATCAGAAAGCATAATCTCTGAATGATTTCTTCTTCGGTGTGTAAAACTGGATAACGCTTTTTGTTATTCAAAATCTAGGAACCTCTCTCTTAAAAAATTGTTTTAGCAATTACACGTAATTGCTTCTTTTCAGGTTCAAACTTGTGTACTTCTCCCTGTATTTTATCGCCAATTTTTGGTTCTGTAGGTATGTTGTAGATTAGTAAAGCTTCAAGCCCCGGTTTTACCTCGGCATAGATTTTAACACCTGTTTTGTCGTATACGATATTCACTATCTCCGTTATAACTACATCCCCTTTATTGTATTTATTTTTTTGCCAAGGGTTGCCCTGAGTAGCAGCGTGAGATACTTTTATGAATTTTGTAGTTTTATTGATTTTTAATACCTTTACTTGTATTTGGTCCCCTATATTGAAATATCCTTTCAACGACCTTCTAGCCTTTGATATAGTGGCTTCCTTCCTAGGAATGGAAACAATACATCCTCCCCCGATATCTACGTGTACGGTGTGATCTCCTACTCCTTTTACTACACTTTGAAGGACTTGTCCTTCCTTTAATTGATTAAGTACAACCTCAGACATTTCTTGAATGGCTGATTTACGGTCTGCTGTAACTACCGTCCCTTTTGGTGTTTGTTTAACGTTAATGATTTTTACATAAATTTCTTGGCCCACAAATTGTTTCATTTGATTTGGAATATCAAGTCCAGACCGTTCAAACCGAATGGCACCAAGAATACCATCAAAATTTAAAATCCAAGCAAATTCGTTTTCTCCTACTTTTTTTAATTCAGTGATTGGTACTTTTACTATTTGGTTTCGTTTCATTATTTTAAAGAGTTTTTCTACCTTTTCTTGCTCTTGATTGTGATTTTTTGCACCTTCTGGAGCAATAACAATATCAGTAGGATTTACAATTTCCATTTTTATGTAGACCTCCATGGTTTTTATTTTCAACGCTGTATTTTTAGTATCAGTTATCTTTTCTAACCAGTGCTAATTGGATAGGATCAATTTCGTTTCGAGAGATTACTCCTTTTTCGACTAAATTAAGGACAACCTTACCAACTCTATTTTGAAATGCTGCTTCATATTGTTTTTCTTGTTGTTTCATATTAGCTTGAAAGACTACTATTACATCCTCTTTTAAAATTTTATTGTCACGATACATATCTAGGATATTTTCGATCATCATATATATCCCCTCCTTTTTTAATATATAAAGGTTTATGGAGTTATTTTACTAGATAAAAAAATAATTTAAAACCACATTATGTTTATATTTATGATGTTTTTTAACGAAAAGCTACTTTTTATACTTCTTTTTTAAAAAATATAAGAGAAAAAAACAATTTTTCATTTGCGTAATAACATTCTTAATAATATAATATAAGTAACTTTAAAAGCAATTTCCATTTATATAAAAATTGATAATAAACGTTCGGAGGTATTTTCATATGATGATAGCAACTATTTTAATTGATTTCGATGATGTAAAGAATGAGCAAGAAAGAGAAGCAGAAATGAAAGTTCAGTGGGGCGAGTTTGTTAAGAATATGCGTATGGCAGCTGGGTTATCGAAAGCCAAATTTGCTGAAAAGTTAGGTGTATCACCGAATTCGATTAAACAGTACGAAAAAGCGCAAGCTTTCCCTCGCCATGCAGAAGATCTGGAATTAAAAATTAGGGAAGTAGTTAAGTTAGAAATTCAGCGTAAACGTTCAAAGATAGTTCAATTACAGTTAGCAGTTTAAATTACATACAATAAAAGCACTTAGATAACGAAATCTAAGTGCTTTTATTATTGTATCTTTTGAAAACC
>NZ_PISD01000029.1 GCF_002835735.1 Cytobacillus horneckiae
TTCTTTTAAATAGACATCTTTGTTTGTACAAAAAATAATACTTAGTATTATAAGTTGTTGACAATTTATAGTGTTATCATTTAATATTTAATTATTCAATTTTATCAGAAAAATAATATTCTGATAAGTTTTTATAGATAAGGCGGAGAGAGGGGGAATTGGTAATGAAAAAATTAATAGCATTTATAAGTTTAATAGGAATCGTATGTCTTACCCTTGCAGGTTGCAGCAGCGATGAGGGGATGGCAAGCGAGTCGAGCGGGGGGAAATTAAGTGTTGCGGCTTTAAATAATTACCCGCCATTGATTTTTAAACAAAATGGGCAACTGACTGGATTCGAATACGATATTCTACAAGCGATAAGCAAAGAGGCCGGACAGGAGTTTGAATATAAGGAGATGAAATTTGACGGATTTATCCCTGGACTTCAATCAAACCAAGTGGATATTGCTTCATCATTATTAATTCGTGAAGAACGCAAAGAAGTAGTAGATTTCTCAGATGTTTTCTTTGAGTCAGGTCTTGTGCTAGTTGTGCCAGTTGATAGTGATATTAAGCGCTTTCAAGATTTGAAAGGCAAGACAATCGTTGCCACTCAAGGGTCAACAACTTTAGAAAAAGCGAAAGAACTTGCTGAAGAATACGGCGGGGAGGCAAAGCCGCTAAAAGAAACCGATGCGCTATTTTTAGATGTGGAAAATGGAAATTCACATGCGCTTGTTCTCAACTCACCTACTGTTGATTATAGACTAATGCAGGATGGAGAAAATACGAAGTTTAAAATAGTAGGGGAGCATATCACAGTAGATGAGCATGCCTTCGCAGTAAAAAAGGGAAATGAAGAGCTATTGAAGGAAATAAACGAAGGTTTAAAAGCCATTAAAGAGAATGGTGAATATGATCGAATTTTTAATGAATGGTTTAGCAAGTAGTCATTAGCAATATTAGGAAAGATTTATTTTATATCTTGAAAAGAAATGAGGTATTGTATGGGAGCAACAGTAGACGTAATAAAAGAAGCATTTCCATACCTCTTGCAAGGTTTGTACATGACGATTGTCATTTCTGTCGTTTCAATCATTATTTCTCTCGTAATCGGATTAATCGCCTGTTTTATGAGAATGTCAAAATATGCAATCTTGCGCTATCCAGCAGCCATCTATGTAAATTTAATAAGGGGCACCCCAATATTAATCCAAATCTTGTTTATTTATTTTGGCGCTCCTTCTGTACTTGATATTCAATTATCAGCTTTTACTGCTGGTCTGATTGCGATCAGTCTAAATATTGGCGCTTATAATACGGAAATTTTTCGCGGTGGTATTGAATCAATTAGCAAAGGGCAAATGGAGGCTGGAAGATCATTGGGCTTTACTTATGCCCAAACAATGGGTTACATTGTATTGCCTCAAGCTGTCAGGAGGATGATTCCTTCATTTGTAAATCAGCTTACCCATGCAATCAAAGACACATCCATGCTTTCAGTCATAGGAATTGCAGAGTTAACGATGGTTGGTCAGTCTATTTATGCCATGAACTTTAAGTCTTTTGAAATTTTATCAATGGTCGCGATCATGTATTTTGTTACCATTTATACTGTGTCTCTTATATCTACTAGATTGGAGCGGAGGTTCGTTATATCATGATTGAAGTAAAGAATCTTACTAAATCATATGGTGAAATAAACGTATTAAAGGAAATCAGCACGACAATTGCTCCACAGGAAGTAGTTTGCATTATTGGTTCATCAGGCTCTGGAAAAAGCACTTTTTTAAGATGTTTAAATCTACTTGAAGAACCAACTGGCGGAGAAATTATAGTAGAGGATAAGAATATAACCGATAAAAATACAAACATCAATAAATTGAGGCAGCAAATGGGAATGGTTTTTCAGCAGTTCAATCTATTTCCGCAAAAAACGGTGATGGAAAACATTACGCTAGCACCAGTTAAATTAAAGAAAAAAACAAAAAAACAAGCGAAAGTGATGGCATTAGAACTTTTAAAAAAGGTAGGTTTGTCCGATAAAGCAGATGCTTATCCAGCAAACTTATCTGGCGGGCAGCAGCAAAGGGTCGCAATCGCTAGAGCACTTGCAATGGAACCACATGTTATGCTGTTTGATGAACCAACCTCTGCATTAGATCCAGAAATGGTTGGAGAGGTTCTCAGAGTAATGAAACAGCTGGCTAAAGAAGGAATGACAATGGTTATCGTTACTCATGAAATGGGCTTTGCCCGTGAAGTAGCAGACCGAGTGATTTATATAGATGGCGGCAGAATCATAGAAGAAGGCAAGCCGCAAGATTTATTTTCCAACCCTTCACATGAAAGGACGAAAGCTTTTTTATCGAAAATTCTTTAACGTATATACCGCCTTTCGTTTTTCAGTAATTTGCAGAAAAACGAGGGCATTCACTGATTATATTTTTTTAAACTAACTTAGTATACTAAGTATTATAATAAGAAAGGTTTGAACCGCCATGACTAATACAGTCCTGCTAATTGAACCGACAATCAGGCCAAATGGTGTCCAATATTTATCAGATCACTTCAATGTAATATTGGCTCCTTTCGGACAAGAAGCAACGATCATTGAATATTTAAACAAGTTTGCGGCAGATGCTTTGATTGTCAGAACAGAAAAGGTAACAAAAAAAATATTTGAAAGCTGTCCAACATTAAAAGTAGTCGGAATGCATGGAGTGGGGCTGGATAATATTGATGTTGTAAGTGCAACTGAAAATGGAGTGCTTGTATTGAATGCTCCCTTCAGCAACTATACATCTGTAGCAGAACATTCAATGATGTATATACTCGCTCTTAGCAGAAATTTACTTGTCAGTGATAAAAAGGTCAGAACAAGTGAATGGAGTTACAGAGATCAATTCTTCCCTATGGAAATTAATGCGAAGAACCTGCTGATTGTAGGAATGGGGAAAATTGGGCAAGATTTAGCAAAAAAAGCGAAAGTCTTTAACTTGAATGTCTATGGATTTGATCCATTTTTGTCTGAGTCAGAGATGAGGCTGCACGGTGTAACAAAGGCAGAGTCCTTAATTGATATTTTGCCGTTATGTGATTTTATATCACTGCATGCACCATTGACAAAGGGGACCTATCACATGTTTGCTGCTGAACAATTTGAAAGGATGAAGAGCTCAGCATTTATCATCAACTTAGGTAGAGGATCATTAATAAATGAAGCATCCTTATATGATGCGCTTGTCCACAACAAAATTGGGGGAGCGGCACTCGATGTTTTGGAAGAAGAGCCTCCCAATCTTCATCACCCTTTGTTTAATTTGGATAATGTTATTTTTACACCTCATTTTGGCGGAGATACATTAGAAGCGAAGGACAGATGCTCAGAATCAATCTCTTTGGAAGTTGGCCGATCACTAAAAGGGCAAATATCTAGAAATCTTGTTAACCCCAAAGCATTAGGGGATGCAAGAGTCAATCAATCTATTAAAAAAGGGGTAAATTAAAATGAAGTATGAAGGAATAATGACAGCGTTAGTAACACCTATTGATGAAAATAACTCAGTTGATAAAGAAGCTTTTGCACAAATCATTGAAGACCAAGTAAAAAATGGCATACACTCTTTGCTTGTGTTGGGAGGTACAGGTGAATATACAGCATTAAGCATGGAACAGAGGAAAATAGCAATCGACGTAGCTATGCAGGTCAATAAAGGAAGAGTTCCTGTAGTTGTTGGACTGCTTTCTCCTGGCTTAGGAGATAATATTGAGCTAGGTAAATATGCGAAAAGCGCAGGTGCCGATTCAGTTATGGTCGTAACGCCATTTTATGTGAACCCAACGAATGACGGCTTCTTAAGTTACTATGAAGCGATCGATCAAGCTTTGGATATGCCAATCATTTTATATAATATTCCATATAAGACGGGGATTCATATGACAAATGATGTGGTTGAGAGAATCGTAGACAAGATCACAAACATCACTGCCATGAAGGTCTGCTCAGATAATATGGGTGATGTTTTAGAATTATTACAACTTGTAGGAGATCGTATCTCCGTATTATGCGGAGAAGATTACCGCGCAGTGTCTTCTTTTATAAGCGGCGCACCAGGGGCCATTACGGCAAGCTCTAACCTTATCCCAGACGTCTGGGTTAAAATATATAATTTGGTTCAGCAAAAAGAATACGACAAAGCTGTCGCTCTGCATAAAGAATTCTTCCCTCTAATGAAGGCTCTTTATAGAGAAGGAAATCCAGGACCGTTAAAGGCGGCGCTAGAAATGATCGGATTGCCTACTGGTCGAGTGTCAGTCCCATTATTAGAAGCCTCCGATGGAGTAAAAAAAGAATTAAAAAATAAGTTGAGTGAGTTAATTGTGCCAGTAAGATAAACAGAGAATGGAGGGGTAAAACTAGTGGTGAATCAATATAAGCACGAACCATTTACAGACTTTTCAATCATGGAAAATAAAGATGCGTATTTAAAAGGTCTAGAAACTGTTAAGGGCTACCTTGGGCAGGATTATGACCTATTGATTGGCGGAGAACGCATTTCAACAGAAGAAAAAATTGTTTCCGTTAATCCTGCAAATAAAGAAGAGATCGTTGGACGAGTGTCTAAAGCAACGCGTGACCATGCTGAACAAGCCATGCAAGCAGCTGTTGAAGCCTTCAAAAAGTGGAGAAAAGTAAAACCTGAAACTCGTGCGGATGTGCTTTTCAAAGCGGCTGCAATTATCCGTCGCCGCAAGCATGAATTCTCTGCATTAATGACAAAAGAAGCAGGGAAGCCTTGGAATGAAGCAGATGCAGATACGGCTGAAGCAATTGATTTCCTAGAATACTATGCTCGTCAAATCCTTGAAATCAAAGACGGTGTAAAAGTAAACAGCCGTCCGAATGAATATAACCGCTATGACTATATTCCATTAGGCGTTGGCGTTATTATCTCTCCTTGGAACTTCCCGTTTGCAATTATGGCGGGAACAACTGTTGCGGCGATTGTTGCCGGAAACACTGTCCTATTGAAACCAGCTTCTACTACTCCGATTGTTGCGGCAAAATTCGTAGAAGTGCTGGAAGAAGCAGGCCTTCCAAAAGGCGTATTGAACTTCTTGCCTGGAAGCGGTGCAGAAGTGGGTGACTACTTAGTTGATCATAAAGATACGCGCTTCATCTCATTCACTGGTTCACGCGATGTCGGGCTCCGCATTAATGAGCGCGCTTCTAAATTAAACGAAGGTCAAATCTGGATCAAGCGTGTTATCGCTGAAATGGGCGGTAAGGATACAATCGTTGTTGATAAAGATGCAGACCTTGAACTAGCAGCACAATCGATCGTTGCATCTGCATTTGGCTTCTCTGGTCAAAAATGCTCTGCATGTTCACGTGCAGTAATCGTAGAAGATGTGTACGATCAAGTATTAAACCGTGTAGTAGAAATCACAAAAGAGAAAAAAGCTGGTAATCCAGAAGATACTAGCAACTACACTGGACCAGTTATCGATCAAGCTGCATTTGATAAAATCATGAGCTACATCGAAATTGGTAAAGAAGAAGGCAAATTGATGGCAGGCGGCGAAGGCGACAACTCTAAAGGCTTCTTCATCCAGCCAACAATTTTTGCGGATCTTACACCTGAAGCACGCATCATGAAAGAAGAAATCTTCGGACCAGTTGTCGGCTTCACAAAAGCAAAAGACTTCGACGATGCAATTGAAATTGCAAACAACACTGAATACGGCTTAACTGGCGCTGTTATCACAAACAA